>NZ_PKRS01000005.1:0-372091 GCF_002855535.1 Emticicia sp. TH156 | reverse complement strand
GATTAATCATCCACTCTGATAGAGGGGGGCAATACTTATCCAATCAAATGAAGACGATAGTGAAAACTTTCCAATTAAAACAAAGTATGTCCCGTACAGATGACCCTTACGACAATGCCGCCGCTGAATCTCTGTGGAGTAGGCTTAAAGCAGAATTAGTCATACCAAAAGCAGGCTATGAAAACATTGAAAATTTAAGGAGTACTATATTCGAATATATTGATGGGTACTATAACAACACAAGATTGCATTCTGGAATAAATTATTCCAACCCCATTGCTTTTGAAGAATTGTACTACCAAAAAATAGGTTCAAAAAGTAAATATTTGTCTTTTAATAATTCGCAAAAAGTGTAAACTAAAAATGAACCACGTCAAATACCTCTCTTTTTGATTTTGACTTAATTAAAAAGGCTAAAAAACATTTAGATATTTTATTTTCTTGATATGTGCTAGAATTTAAAAAAAGCATTAATACCTTTTTATAAATTTCTTCATTTTGGTTAAAAGCTGAGAACATATTATCAAAAAGAACGTTAAAAAGTTCTTCTTTATAATAATGCCCCCAATTTAGAAAAGATTGTCTTGCATCTAAATCAACACTAATCTCTAATAAAAAATCTAAGATAATCCTTAGAGAATCTGAACTTTTAATTTTCGCCAAACCTTGATATAAACTATCTCCTGTAAAATGATAAGATCCGTTTCCTGTTTGCAATGTTTCCTCAAATAACCTGATTGCATTTATATAAACATCCAAATATTCTTCCAACTCTCCGGATATATTTAAGTAACCGACCACATCTTCAATTAACCAATACTCATCCTTAGTCTTTGCCTTAGTTACTAATATTTTGGTAATCTTTTTATCTACAAGTTCAAGATTAATGATTATTCCAATTGTTGCTTCAATAATACCTTTCTCATTAGTTTGAAGAAGTTCGCAAAAAGTAGCAATCATTTCACTCTTTAGATGCCATAGTTTTTGCTTTTCTTTTCCATATAGACAATGTAGTGCCTCCTTTTTTATAAAAGATTCTTTGCCTTTTAATGTGTCAAGTAAATACTCTAATACATCAGGATTTTCATTTAAACCTGCAAATCCTATTAGGTTATCACCGTAAATCTCCCATTTTCTATATTTTCTTTCTGGTGCAGAAATAATTTTCTTGAATGCCTCAAATCTTAATTTATATGGAAAAAACCTGTATTCAATGCTCACAAGAATATTTGGTTCCTTTTCAACTATTAAATTAAGAAGACGTTCAAATAATAAATTTGAAGCTGGTATTATTTCAAGCAAGATTCCAACTGTATTAAACCACTTAGGCTTAATCTTTTGAAAATCGGGAGGAAAAGTAATTGCTTGTAACAAATCAGTCCAGGACAAATAAGAAAGAACTTTAGCAGCCAAGTATTCCTGTAAAATATTATGCTCAAAAGAAATATCTTTATCTGGAACCTCTATAACGCTCATCCTTTTTAATTTCTCGAACTCCTGACCTATAAAAACTTCATATAATTCAATGAAAGTTAAACTATTCCGACCAAGAAGATTCATTGCAAATGCAAGCCTCTCTAATAATTTCAAGTAAGAATTTTGCTCAAAATAATCAATCCCATACCTAGTAAAATCCTCGTTGATTTTAAGGTCAAAAATTCTCTCAATCAATTGAACTCTCGTTGTTGGTATATTATTTAAATCCTTCTTATAAAACTCAATAAAATGATGTAAGCAAAAAGGGTTTCTTAACCAATGCTTAATATTCTTGTAATTAACTAAATCCAAAAAGTTTCCGACTTCGTTTTTAGATAAAAGTAACGAAGCATATTCTTGTATATTAAAGTCACTAAATTCAGCTAAGGTAAATACTTCAAATTCCTTTAATTGACTAGATTGAATCACAAAATTGGTACGTGAAGATAAAACGATAGTAACATCAGGATTAGCCTCAATAAACTGACCTAATCTTTTCAGAAAATTCTCTCTTTCTTCTGTCTTTACTTCATCAAGGCCGTCTAAAAGCAACAGAAGTTCTCTCTTTGGAATACTTTCCCACTTAGAAATGTATTTGGTAATTAAATCTGGAATTTCCTGATTTAAATAGTTTTTAAGAGAAATAAAAACTGGGAAATAGACATCCTTTTCAACAGAAGAATAGTAATGAGCTATAAACTTTAGTTCGGTTGACTTACCAATTGTCGCCTCGCTTTTGATTAAAACTAAATTTGGGATTTTTTCAAGACTATTATTGAAAATATCTATTGATGAAGTTTGAACAGTTTCATTACCTTCATTTTTAATCCAGTGCAAAACTCTTTGTTGATAATACTTTGGACATGCGTATTCTATTCTTTTAGGCTTGAAAATCAGCCCAGCTAAAGCATGTTCACCATTAAACTCCCTTACCCATTCAAGTCCAAATAAATCGAGCACGATTTGGGGGTATCTTTTAAGTAAAACATTCAACCTCTGCTCATCCCAAAGTTCAAAAAGAATATCTTTTTCATTCAATCGTTTCTCACAATTCCTTAATTCTTCTTCAAATTTTTCATTAACACATACTTTCGTTACTAAAATAAATCTCTTTGTTTCTGATACAAGTTTTCCCCTTAAAAATTTATTTATTACTTCTTTCAAGTCATTATGCGTAAAATCCTTTACTTGCTTACATTGTATGCACACCAATCTATTATCTTCAGGATTAAAACCTCTAATATCAATACCTTCTTGTCTATGCCCTTGGCTAAGATATAATCTTACGTTTAAAAGTCTCGGAAATTCTTTCTCTACTAAATCTCTACTTAGCCGCTCAAAGTTTTGCCATGAAAGTTCATGATAATGTAGGGTTGCATGTGTAGGATTAACTGGTGGTGTCATCTTTGTTCTAAAAACCTTCAAATTTTAAATTCTATTTAGTATTCAACCAGTAAGATTGAAACTATTATACCTTGAAGTAAATTTACGAAAATAATTTGGCATAATTTTAATTCTATAAAAGAGGAAATATACAATTTTGTATATATGCAAATCTGTATATATACAAAAAAAACAACCAACCCAAACGGATTGGCTGTTTATAAAGCCCATTATTTGTAAAAAATCAAAACAGCTTCTTTTTCTGTCTGGCTTTTTCGAGGTCTTTCTGGAGTTCAAGCACGCGGGCTTCCAGTTTGGAGCGGTCGCGGTTGATTTTGATAACGCTGTCGCGCATTATGGCAATGACCGACTGAAACGAGGCCGTCATGCCTTTGCTAAGGCTGTAAAGTTCGGTGGCGTTGCGGGTGTCTATCAGGCTTTTGGCCAGCCATTCTTTATGAATCCGCAGGGAGTCCTGCAGTGCCTTTTTCTCGGCCACCAACGTTTTGTTTTCTTTGGTAACCACCTTGTAATCTTTCAGTTTTCTGAATGCTCCCTGCGCCCAGATGGTGCCTCCGATGGTTGCCAGAACGGATACCCCCAATATGATTTGTCTGATACGGTTCATTGTCTGGCTTGGTTGGATGGGTTAGGTATCTGGTCAGCATCTCCGCCAGAGCTAATGAAAGTTTCAACTTTGTCTATCACGGCGGTTGGCATTCTGATGCCGAAAATCCGGCTCAGATTATCTTTAATCGACAGAAATTCGATACCTGCAAAAAACAGCATGGAGGTCATCATCGGGATATTGAGGTAATAGCTGTCAACAAAAGGCGCACCGTCTTTGATGTTCATGAGGAAGAGCATCATCGTGAAGGTCCAGAGGGCCATCAGAAAAATAACATAACCCAGCACCTTTTTAACACCTTTTTCTTTCAACAATTTATAGTCGTAAGTACCGGTTTTTTTAGCCAACCGTACACCAATATACGTATCAATTGAAATCATAAAAAAAAGGAAGATAAACAGCACACCGTCTACCTGCCACGACTGCACCACAAATTTGAGCAGCGTAGACAGTAAAGCAAAAAATGACACCATGTAAGGATGGTCTATGATTTGCTGTTTGAAATTAAGCATCATTGTTTTCATTGTTGTGTGGAAATTAATTGGTAATCTAAAACTTGCTGGCCAGTACGTTTGTCATTTCCTCAACCAATAAGTCGAAAAAAGTATCATACTGCTGCATATCATATTTGTTTGATATAAAGCAGACCTCAACCAGTACATTTAAACCCGGAGGCCTCATCATGCCGAGCTTTTTATGCTGGCTGTCGCGCTCGCGTTTTACGCCCCTGTTTCTGATAATAAGCGTTGAGGCGATGGTATCAACCAATGATTTAGCCAACGCAAGCTCGGTGGCATTGGCGTCATCGGCCACGAAGACCTCACATCCGGTGGCTGTGGGGCCACCGGCATTAAAATGGAAATCGCAGATGATATCGCCAGGTTGAGAGATTTTCCTGATTTCAGTAATGGTCTGGCTTAAATCCCAGGCGTCGTTATCATTCCAGACCTGCGCCCCCCTTTCCCTCAACGATTGAGTAACAGCATTGCGGAGCCAGATTGTTTCCTCCGCCTCATTTCTCCCGGCATACACAGCACCCGGGTCTTTCCGGTTATGCCCGGCGGTTATTATTAGTTGCATGGGGTGAGTTAGGGCTAAAGCATGTTCATTGTTAAGAATGAGTCAAGAACATTAAACATTGCTTGGTGGCCAGAATTATTTGGATGAACTCCATCGTTAAGGTAATAATTGGAGAGGACAGTCCTATCAAAGGAATTAGCAAGGTCGCAATAAAACACATTTTGATTTGCTGCTTCATAAACTGCTAATTGCATTTTTCTTCTTAAATTTTCAAGGATTGTTTCTTCAGTACCGTTATTTCGCGGTGAAGCCCCTAAATAAATTTGCTTTGCATTTGGATATTTAATACTATTGTAGGCAATCTCAGATTTTATGTTAACGTAATATTCTGCTTCACTGGTGCCTTGAACAGCATCGTTTACTCCCAACTGATAAAAAATATAATCAACTTGTTCATAATCAAAATATGAATTTCTCCTTAAGTAGTCAAACCATTTTGAAGTTGTTCCTCCCCAAGTTTTTGCGATTAACCTTACCCCATTAGGAGTTCTATCAAATAACCTATTCCTTATTTTCCAATTTAACATGTTTAACTTATTTGTAACGCCATAGCCATCTGAAATTGAATCGCCCTTCCATAAAATTATCTTGCTAGCACCTATATTAAAATCATCTGTCAAGTATTTGCCAATGTAGGTTACACCAAAGTCGCAATTTGTTTTGTCGGAATCATAAACTTTTCTAACAAAGCAAGTCATCGCGGCACCTAAAGTTTGACCTTGATAGCCTCCATTAGCTATTAAATGGACAGGAATTACAACAGAACCCCCTCCATCAGGCGTAGTCGCGAAAACATTTGCATTTGCTGTCCAAGTTCCAACGCCGGAAAGCCCTAGTCCAGACCCTAAATTGCCCCCGGTCTGCACAAAAAATAATGCTTTTTTATTAGAATGGACTATAATGCTGTCAATGTATAAAGCCTTTAAGTGAGAAACTGAAATACCCCCAATTACTTCTCCAGCTCCAATTGTTGATGATGGAAATATTCCGTTATTGGCGGAATACGACATTAATATGCTTCCATTATTACCAACACCATCCCCCTCTTGCATTAGTCTACTTATATATTCTTTATTATACTGTTGAGAAACCGGAAACATAGATAAATTGTTTAAAATGAAAAAAAACTAATTCTGATCCTAATGAATTTCCTTCCTGTCTTTTAGGTAAATCCAATGTTGATACTTTTTTTAATTAAATTGGAAAAAAAACATTTTTCTTTCTGTTTAACTACCCATGAAATTTATAAAATTGATAGTGATATAATCGATTATTACATTTAAAAAAATGTAAGTTCTTCAAATCAAATTACCGGTTCAAATTCATAAATCTTACAGTACATTTAGATTATTAATTTTAAATAATTAGCACTTGAATAAATGACATTGATAGACTCAAAAATTGAATAAAAAAATACTTTCAAAATTTTTAAAAAGTTGGCTACATTTCTTCAGTCGCAGCAATCCATAACAATGTTTCATTAGGATAGATAATATAAATTGCACTCTTTATTCCTTTCCTCTCATCGTTTTCCACCCGCACCAAAGTATCAACTTCAACTGTAAGGGCAAGCATTTCAGCGTAGGTGCTCACGGTTACAGAACTTAATTTACCACTCAATGCCGCCTGTTGAGCTACGCTTATAGGCTTTGCGGCGTCTGAGGTGTTGTCTACGTTACTTAAACCTACCTGGCCTTTGTTTAGCCCTGTTACCGCGTTTCCGGTTATGGTTAATCCACTAAAGGTGGGCGCTGCCTCAGGCCCTAGTTCCTGCGGAAGTATCTTCAGAGTAATGTCGTCTTCCTCCTGGCTCGCTAACAACTTCAATCCTTCTTCAACCACTATAACTCTATACAGCCCGCCTACGTCCGGACGGGTCTCGTCGGTACTAACATACCCTAATGCCAATTTTGTGCTACTCATAAAAACCGTCTTTAAATTTTCTGGACACTAATTAATCTTATGCACCGATTCAGACATCCCCGTGCAACCCGTTCTTCTTTACTGCTACACCCTTGATTGAAGTGTACTGGATCCAAACCTGGCCTGGTGTCAGATTTCCTGCACCCGGAAACGTGAATGTCTCCCACAATGGGTCCTTTATGCCTCCTTCGTTCAGCACACGGGTAAAAGTTACGCCATTCACCGTGTTACCAATCGTTACGGACAGGGTTTCGCCAGCTTCCAGCCGCGGCTCTGCCAGCAGTATATCCAGATGATTGGCTCTCAGACGACCCAGCCCGATTAACTCTGCACGTGGCTGTATTTGCATCGGGTCTGTAAAAACACAAAGTTGGTCATTACTACCGTAAAGGCCGAAGTCACGGTTTTTCATCCGTATGGCATAACTAATGGCCAGCGACTGCCGCTCAGCGCCCAGATGCACATTTTTTGGGTATGGGTCTAATCCTTCAATACCCGCTTGCGTTAAAGCGCTTCCTTCGTTTGTCAAAGGGTATAAACCACTTCCGTCGTCAGTAAAGCCCAGCGTGCCTGTCCACCCTGCCCACCAAAGCACCTTGTCGGTAAACATAAAACCCATTACCACATATAGCTTGGTCGTGTATCGGTCCAGCGGCCGGTAAGCGTTTGTCCAACTGTTGCTTTCGTTGGTTGTGCGCAGCATCCAGCAGGTTTTGTAAGGTCCGTTAATAACATGGCTGATGTCATTGCTTCCGGCAAAGGCTCTCAGGTTAAACACCGCGTTGGCATAATGGGCATAGCCGCCGTAAACTGCCAGAAATGCCTCATGTATCCAGTGTTTGTAAGGGCCCTGATCATCATTAACAGGGTCGTTTTCGTGGCCTTCATTCGGCGACCAGTGCATGTTCAGGCCACGCTGAACTTCATCAAAACCGTGGTCTACAAAATCGCGCTCTCCGCTTCCGTCGTTCACTATCGCCCCGCCCGACTTCTTATACATGGCTGTGCTGAGCGGTAATGGCGCCGACGGATAAGAATAAAGAATATTAAAGTAAATATTCTTATGCTGAAAGTACGCATCAATCGCGCCAGACGGCTCCTGATAGTTAACTCCGGCCTTCATGAAAGGATACAGCTTCTGCCTGTCTGGCACTGCATCGCCATCATAATAAAAGCTACTTTGCCGCCAGAATGCCCTGTATTGCCTGACTGCCGGTTTACCATATACGATACTCACAAAATCGGGGTTGTCGGCTAAAGCAGCATTATGAAACCCCTTGTAAAAAGCGGCTGCTTTGGCCTCAGTCCAGCTACCCAGCTCAATATCCCAGTGCACACGCGGAATCTTAATAACGTTGTTGTTTTTGTCGCGGCGCGTACCTCCGGCTCCAAACATGTTGATGTTGTACTCTCCGGCTCCGTTGATTTCATTTTGCTCAACAGAATCAAAAGCGTAACGCTCAGGCGGAATGTTCCAGGTGTAGCGTTCTGAAACCGGCATGGCCGTTGTATCAAACGCCCGGTTATGGTCAAAGGCGGTAGCCAGCCCTAATGCTCTGATGCCCTCGGCATTTCCTCTGAAAAGCGGCGCATCGCCCCACCATAATTCGGCCCTGATATTGCCAGATGGCGACACCGGAGCGGATGGAAAAACTGACAAACCCAGCGAGTTCATGTTCGGAATATCCGTTAAGCCGGAAATCAGGCCGGGCAATACCGTTTGTTCCCAGTTAAGATTGGGGTTCTCCAGCACAGGCACTGCTCTGTACACCACCGGCATATTTAATTTTGCTTCTGTGAGCGACTCCTCCAGCGACGTACCCTTTACCTGCCCGCCTCTGTTCAGCGGCTTTCCGGTGGCGTCGGTCGTAAACCAGAGGTATTGCATCTGGTTGCCCACTTTTCGCTTAAATACCTTCGCAAAGTGGTCTGCTCCCTCTTTTTTTACTAATACTTCACCCTCTGCATCTACCAGCGGACTAACACCGATTGCCATATCCTTTTTGTTTAAACTTGTGCTTATTTTTTTACCAACCCTTTTCTTGACAGCAGCAGCAGCGCCGCCCTTACCATACTTATACCGTCTTTGTTCAGGCGTTTGTCCAGCCTTTCGGTGTCGGTGGGTATTTTGCTTAATTCAACCGGCCTGAAACTCCCCGCAAATGCTGCCTCTGTTATTCTGTTCCATTCGGCATGGGCTTTTTCGGTTTCTGCTTTTATTTCGGCATCCAGAGCGGCCTGTTCTTCCGGGGCTGTATCTGCGTTTTTTTTCTTTTCGTGCAGAGGCTTCAGCTTTTTAGTCAGCAGGCTCTGAACGTTTTCGAGCGAATCCTGCACGGGCTTTACTTTTTTGCTTTCTTCCAGCAATTCAAGTGAGTATCCAAAATCAATTCCGGTCATTTCCAGAATCACGTCATAGTTTGCTGCTATGGTCAGCGCTTCGTTGTTGGTCATATTTGTAGCTTTATTTTTTACTTATGAAGGGGTTACCCAGGTTGCTTTGCCGGTGGCTGTGGCCATCAGCACTTTTCCTACGGCAAAGCCGGTCATGTCTAACTCAATGCCCTGAATAATGACTTTACCTCCGGCTGATAATTCCATGTCGCCATGCTCGGTTACAATAGCTATCATAGCGTTGTTATAAGCCGTCATGCACAGGGTTCCGCTGCCGTCGGTGTCCAGATAAACGCCGCCCAGTTGCGTGGCTGTGCCGCCCGACAGCCTGTTAAATTGCAAGCCAACGGGGTAGCCTCCTACTTCTTCTTTGTCCAGTTTCAGCTGATTCCTGAACGTACTTATCTCGGTAGTGGTGAATCCCGGCGATAATTTGTTGTTGAACGTCGTCCAGTCAGATGCGCTCAGAGCCCCTGCATTGGCGGCGCTGGCGTATTGAATCTGAATATTGTTGCCGCTGATTGACAAAGGGCCTGACGCCGTATAGCTGTTGTCTTGCCACACCACCGAGCTGCCGCTTTTGGTTAGTACCTGCCCGTTGCTGCCACCTGACGGCAGGCTGAATTTATTATTGAAGGTATTCCAGTCTTCGGCCGACAAAACACCTTTCTGACTACCCCCGGCTGTGGCAACCGATATTACCGAGCCTGTAACGGATATGGGCGATGTACCTGTGTACAATGGTGCATCGGCCCACTGCACACCGCTGCCCAGTTTGTACAGTATCTGCCCGGTTGTACCCGTTTCGGGCATAGGCATTTTATTGTTGAAGGTATTCCAGTCGTCGGCGCTCAATGCGCCCGGCGACGTACTACCCGCCATGCTTATTGAAATATGATTGCCCGATACAAAAATGGGCGAATTACCCACATAACCGGTGCCGCCAGCGGGCGCATCTGCCCAAACGGGCAAGCCGCCACTCAGCATCAGCATTTGTCCGTCAGAACCGCTCATGACCGGACTGGCGAGCTTGCTATGAAAGACATTCCAGTCTGAGGTGCTCAGATAGCCCGGCTGTGAACCCGATGCCTGCTGAATGGATATACTGCCGCCACTAACTGATATGGGCGATGTACCTGTATATACACCCTCCGAACTCACCGACCCCCATACCACCGAGCCACCGCTTTTCATTAATACCTGCCCGTTGCTGCCACCTGTCGGCAGGCTGAACTTGCTGTTGAAGGTATTCCAGTCGCCAAAAGTCAGGTAGCCCGATTGCGCCGCTGTGGCCTGCTGAATAGAAATATAATTGCCCGAAACCGTTATGGGCAGGTTGCCTGTGTAAGCGGCTCCGGCGTTTTCCCATCGGGTGCTGCTGCCATATTTGGTAAGCACCTGCCCGCTTACACCTTCGTTATCAGGCATGGGCATTTTGTTGTTGAAGGTATTCCAGTCGTCGGCGCTTAAAGCACCCGTAACCGTGCTGCTGGCAGTTGAGATAGAAATAAACCCGGCACTGATAAAAATAGGGGCATTACCTGCATAGGTGCCTCCACCGGCTACATCGCCCCAAACAACATTGCTGCCGTCTTTCATCAGCACCTGCCCGTTGCTGCCGCCTGCGGGTTTGTTTAGTTTGTTGTTAAACGCCGCCCAGTCTGCTGCGCTCAGTGCGCCGGCCTGTGAGGCCGAAGCCACAGCAATAGAGATTTCAGCGCCACTTACAGCAATGGGCCCGGCTCCGGTATAAAGCCCTCCTTCGCTCACGCTTGCCCAGGCTGTACCGCTGCCTGTTCTGGTAAGTACCTGGCCTTCAGAGCCTCCGGCGGGCAGGGTAAATTTATTGTTAAAGCTAAGCCAGTCTGCTGCGCTTAATGCACCTGCCTGGCTTGCCCCGGCCGTGGCGATTGATATAACCGACCCACTGATACTAATGGGCCCTGCGCCTGAATAACTACCGCCTGAACCCACCGTACCCCATACGGCCGTGCTGCCGCTTTTCATTAGCACCTGACCGTTGGCGCCACCTGCCGGCAGGCTGAACTTACTGTTGAAGTTGTTCCAGTCGTAGGCTGATAAAGCACCCGACGTGCCACTGCCAGCCATGGAGATGGATATCACGTTGCCAGACACCGAAATGGGCAATGCGCCTGTATATAGCCCGCCTTCGGCGTCTTCGCCTTCCAGCACATATTTGTAACGGGTGTTAGGGTATGCAGGGTCTATATAATACAGCCTGCCGTCTGCGGGGTTTATCCAGTTCTGGTAAGTGGTAACAGCGGGAGAATCTATCGACACCACGTTCATTTCCAGCACAATTCCCCCGTTTACCACGTCTTTGCCAATAAAAACGCCTTCGTCACCGTCTATCTCCTCTATCAGCAGGCCTTTATACCTGGCTTCATATTCGCCTCTGTCAAACACATATTCTTTTACGTCGCCGCCAATGCCTATCCAGCCCGAATCGGTGCCGCCATACAAACCACGCACATACAGTTTGCCGTCAAAGTGGTCGGCAAATGGCCTGCCAAAAGCCAGATAAGTAGCCTGGTCGGGGTATTCTTTACCAATTCCGAGCTTCAATACATGCCATTGGGTGGCCTCGTAGGGCATATCTGGATCTGTGCCGTTCAGAAATGCAGCCCCCCAGTTATCAATATCTTCCAGCAAGGCATACTGCTCATGCCCCTGCCACTGGCCCCAGTCGGCGCCAAAGCTCAACCAGCCGGAATCGGCCTCGCCATACCTGCCGCGCAGATACAGGCGGCCATCAAACTGACCATCAAAAGGGCGGCCAAAGGCCAGATAAGTAGCCTGTTCGGGATACTCCTCGCCTATTCCCAGCTTAAATACGTGCCACTGGGCAGCTGTCCCGGGCATATCGTCAGCCATGCCGCTGGTAAAAGTTACACCCCAGTTGTCAATATCGGCCAAAGAGGCATACTGCGCATGTTCCTGAAACTGCCCCCATTCGCCTACGCGCACCCCGTTGATGCTATAATAAGTGCTTGTGTTAATATCACCGGCCACATCCAGGGTATATTCCGGCGCTTCTACGCCAATACCCAGCCCGTCGGCATTCAGTATTACACTTCTGGTGTTGCCCAGATAAAAGCTGATGTCTTTTTCTTCATCCGTCGACCGCACGTCAACCCCCTCTCCTTGCAGCGACAACCGGTTGGCGGCTGCCAGATTCGTGCGGCTGTTGTCGGGTTCTATATCAATCCTGAATTTATCCCACACATTTATGGCTTTGGCAATCAGCGGGCCGTCGGGCATCAGCAAAGACTTTGTTTTCAGCACCAGGCCGTCAATATCGCTTTCGCCGGGCAGATAATTTCTGAAAATACTTCCGCCGCCAAAATCAAGCAGGCCATTGACTCTGATCTCAGACGCATTGCCGCCCAGCTCAATGCGGGCATTGTTTTTGCCCAACACCAGCACTTCATCTTCTGTTATGAGGGCATTCAGGGCAGTGGGTACGTTAATGAGGTCTTGCCAGTCGTTAATGGTAATGTTTTTGTCGGGTACTTTTACGGTTCTGTTAGCCTTTAGATAAGAAACATCCAGATGCGCCGACAACTGGTTCTGATTAAAAAAGAAAATTGAACCATGATTTTTTAGCAAAGTGGTATAGTTACCCAGATCAATTGTATCAGAGTATTGTCCCAGACTTACAGTCGGTGAATAATTTAATGTATCGACTATCTTTGGAGTTGGGTCCCTTTGAATCTTGTCATTTTTAGGTCGACTCGGAAAGTTCTTACCCGCGTCTTTTTCTAACTCCTTTGTAGTTCTTCCATTAATTATAATTCGCTTGATAATGCTGGTATTCTGCACGTCCTGAATTACCAGCTGATACTTGTAAGGGCGCAGCAGGTCGCGGGTATATTCTCCGATTTTGATGCGATTATTGACCGACAGCACCTCGTCTTCAATATTCACGGTGTCGCCCACTTCAAAAATATTGGGCGTTGGGCTCAGGCTTTTCAGATAAACCTCGTCCAGCTCCAGCGAGTACTTCAACGTCGGGTAAGAGTACATATCCAGGTATTCTCTTACTTTGTCGGCCAGTTTGTTTTCAGCAACCAAAATGTAAGACTCCGGCATGGTAATGTCAACCAGAATATACTTATCGCCCGGTTTTATCCTGAACGCTGGTGTGCTGCTCTCCTCCGCTGCTGCGGTAGCACTTACACGCCAGGTTGTGCTGCCACCACCACCCCCAGACCCGTCACCCGGGTCGTTGCCCTCACCGTCGCCCGTGCTGCCACCGGGGCCGCCATCGGGGTTTTCAGGTTCAGGCAACGGTGTCGGAAACTCCATTCCGCGTTCGTCGGTATATTTGCTAATCGTAAACAGCTTACTGTTATACTTGATTACATCAAACTGATACCCGGCCAGATCGCCGGTCTGAAAAATCACTTTCGGCTTCACACTACCGGTTACATACAACCAGTTACCTTTGTCATCTTTGGCGTTCAGGTCAAAATCCATCGTATCATCGCTGAACATATACACGTTGGTTTCATTAATACCTGTTACCGAGCCTGTGCGATGCGGATAAATCTCTTCAAAAATTACGCTGCCTTCAAACTTCCCGAAAGCCGCAATTGAATTGGCCTCCAGTGCGGGTTCGTCTTCCTCATCGCCCAGGCGCAGGCGCGGCGAATACCCCTTATAATTGCTGGGGATATTCTTAGAGCTGCCATACGCCCACAGGGTGTTTATCATGTTTTTGGCATCTACGTTTTCGCGTGTCAGCTTATAAAGGCCTTTGCCCTGGCCGTATTTAAAATTGTAGTTAAGCGCCGTGCCAAGGGTGCGCACGTGCAGCACGGTCTGGGTGTCTGTTTCTGCAAACACAAACTGCTGCTTGTACTCGTCGCACAGCCTTTGCAGCACGGTCAGGCAGTTTTCGCCGGCAAAAGACAGGTTCCGGGTTTCGGTATCTGCCGGAAAATCGCCCAGGGCCCATGTGCCTGCGTCAAAAACCCGGTTCAGGTTGTTGATAATCACGTTCAGAAAAGCCTCCAGATTACCCATCAGAAAAAAATCGGCGGCGCTGTTCACCATGGTTTGGTCAGAGTTCCGGTACATCACCCGCATCAGGTCATACTGGGGGCCTTCAAAGTTAATATCGTACTGATATTTCCGGTTGGCGTTTCTGGCCACCGTTGGCAACTGATTGATGCGGTATTTCGACATCCCCGGTGGTTGAATGTAATCACCGATGCCGAAATTACGCACCGTGGCGCTTTCTACCGTCATGGTAATGATGTCTTCTCCCAGCAGTACTTTCTTGTGTTCGGCCTTTTTTATCACACTCACCGAGCCGTGGTCGTTGATGGGTTCTGATGTTCCGTTGGGGTGATAGATCAGTATTTGTTCCATACTTCTTCGGCATTGGTTATAATGGGTTCAATTTCTTCAATCACACCGCACAGCAGTATAAAATGCGGGCCGGGGCCATCAGTATAATCATGCGTTACATTTACCTGGCTACCAAAAACATTCAGTGTTTTTTTGTCGTCTCCCCAATAGATGTCAATGGGGTTTTTGGTAGTAATTGTCATACTAACGGTAATACCTGTACGTACGTACAATCGCTTTACCGGCGACGGCTCAACGAGTTTCAGCGTAAAAGTGCCAAACATTTCGTGCTGGTACCAGCGCTTGTCTATATTCACGCCGTCGGCAATATATACCATGTAAATCAGCGGCTTGTCGGTAATGCGGATGTCTAACCTGCGCAAACCGGGCTTCTGAAAGGCATTGAGAAAAGTGTTGATTTTTCTGAAAAAATCAAGTTTGCCGGATGCTTTCATAAAGCACTCCAGTTCAATTATGCGATTGGTGTATCGGGGGGCAGCTAAATCAACAACCGTTCCGTGCGAGTCGGGCCAATCAACAATCTGTGGTTCTTTCAGGGGCGGCATATCCTGCATACCTTTAGAGGCAGTTACATACACGCCGTAGTCTGAGAGAAACTCCAGCCCGTCAATTGTATAAGTTATTCCTGTGGATTCAGTGCCCGGCTCATGTATTGGCATGTCCGGTTGTGTGTTATAATTATCTGTTACAAATATAACATTTATACTTATAATATAAGCATAATTACCGAAAAAATATTTTGCACACAAGCAAGCCATGCCAGCGGCCTGAAACGCTGCTCAGCAGCTACATAAGCCAGGTAAAAAAAACCTTACATACCCAACAGACTCCAGTCAATAACCGGCCCGTCTGCCTTGTTCATTTCGCGCATCAAAGCAATAAACGGCAGGCTCATTTCTGCATCCTGCAGGTGGGTCAGTATTATGGTCTGGCGTTCAATTTCCCTGCGGGTAAACGCAACGGCGCTATCTTGTTCATTATCTCCATTTTTCTGTAACAAAAAGCTGGTAAACCTGGTAACCGTTTGCAGCGCGCGGTAAGAAGACCCTGCCACATAGCCTATATCCTGGCTCAGCAGATACTCAATGGCATCGGCAAAGGCGGTGGCGGTGTCTACGGCATACGGTGTTAGCGCTGTTTTAAAATGGGCGGGCTCGGGTATGGCTTCCACTATCCGGTTATAGGTATTTTCCAGCTCGTTTTCACCAAGCGGCATATCCTGCAGATACTGATACAGAATAACCATAGCCTCTTCAAACACCTCCAGGTCTCCGCGGTTGGTTCGCCTGTAAAACTCAATGTAGTTGGGCAATAGTTTTTCACAAATAAGAGCCGTAAATAAAACCTGTTGCTTAAAAGAAAGCGCGGCTATTCTGTCTTCCACAACACTTAAGAAATAATCCATAGCGGTTTTCATGTACGGCCCGCCTGGTAAGGGCCACACATAGCAGTTTGGTTAAAGTATTTTGAGTAACAGGGGCGGCATATACCTGGCCCCTACCCGGGTAGTACATAACTCAGGGCATATTTACCAGCACCTTGATGCGTTTTGCTCTGGTGCAGAAATAGCTGCTGTAATTGATGTTTTCTTCGTTCAGGAATCTGAAAAAATGTTGAAGCAGACGCGTATTAAACTTACGGATAAACGTAATGGCAACCTCTCCCCTGCCGGCATTAACAGTAATGTCTTCATAGAGCAGGTCATATTTCTCAAGCACCACCACCAGTTCGGCTCTGAGGTTATCAATCGTTTTGTTCATAGGTTAAATATGGCGTCAATCCGGCTTATTACTCCGGTAGCCAACGTTTTTCGGCAACAAAAATACGGCATTCAATGGCATAATGCCAAAAAGCAGAAAATAATTCCGTAAAATTAAATTTAACGGTATCATACTGCAAGCCCATCCTGAGCCAGCGGTTACAAATCCCCAATAAAAAAAATTTAGTTTTTATTGTTTCCAATAATAAACTATTAATTTTGTTTAAGTTTACAGCAAATTTAAAGCCACATAATTAAACAGTCATCCGTACACGCAGGTATTTCAGTTGGCAGAATAAATTTTAAGCCGTGTTTAATCCCTTTTGTAACGTATGAAAAACTTTGAAGAATTCAGGAAAAAAGTATTAAATGCCATTGAGAGCAGCGATATTGTTCCTGCAAGAATCACTGAGCAGGAAACCGTCATTACAATATCTATTGAAAACCCGGCCCACAACGCAGAGCGCCTGAAAAAGCTGAGCGACTACTTTGAGGCCGAAAAAATCAGGTTCAGGTCAACGGTATTATTACCGGCACAAAACAACACCGTTCATATTGCGGTATATCATTCCTGAAAATCATAAACAGGGTGGCCAACTATCGGCGGTGTGGTAGTATGTACCCGTCTGATAAGATTAACCCCTAAAATTTGATAACTAATTGGTATAACTCTAATTTTAGACACTTATTTGTGTTTCTAATCATAGAAATACAAATAAGGTAGTCTTTTTCATAAACTTTTGCCAACGTAAAAAGTATAAAAGACTACCCATTAAGTACCCTGATTAAAGACGAAAACTAAACAAATTTACCGGCATCAGTCGGAGGCCTATAATGCAAATAATACAAACGGCTGCCTTGGCCGGTTTTGCGATTGATACATAAGAAGCTTCATTATCAAAGAAATCAATAATTCAACACCCGTTTGTTTTATTGAAAAGCCTGTTGACTGATACAATTATTCTTTAAGCCATAAAACTTTTTATGAAATGCTTTGCTCTTTATACGTGGGCATGGCTATACATTAGCTGATATTCAGGCGGGAATAGCCTGAAATACGTCAGCTTGTAAACTTTTATGTGTGGATTGTACAGAAAAGGCACAATCTTTGCTTTTGTTTATACTTTTGCAGCCTTTCTTTCACAGAGACCATGCAATAAATGCTATTGATTGAAAATTTATAAAGGTAAAAGCTTGATGAAGGCCGGCGCCAGGGTTGTTAGTAAATTTGCCAAACCTAATAATTAAAGAATGAAGATCAAAAGGCTGCTTTGTGTAGATGATGATAAAATAACATTGACACTGATAAAGCTGGTAGTAGAGAAGACGTTTTTTGCAAAGGAAATATCCACCCGCATGAACGGCAAAGAGGCGTTAGAGTTCTATCATGATTTGCTGCAAAATAACGCAGCAGACCAGGCACCCGAGCTGATTTTCCTGGATCTGAATATGCCCATTATGAATGGCTGGGATTTTCTGGATGAGTTTTCGAACCGCTATTACCACATATTTCCAAACACCAGGGTTGTTATTCTGTCTTCATCAACCGAACAGGCAGAAAGAGACAGAGCACGTAAATACCCCATGATAATTGATTATGTAACCAAGCCCCTTACCATGGCTGCGTTATCTAATCTTCATGTTTAGCCACGCAATGATATTCAGGTTTTTTAAAACCAATAACCATACCTGCTGCTGCCGTTTATATTATAAAAAGAAGAAAATACTTTAATCTTTTGTGTGACATTTTGCAGATACAGTGATGCAGACGGGCGTAATCCGTAGAATCATTAACTGATTTTCATGAACAACAAAACTTCTACATCTGAAAGCAACTTACCCGAAACCCAGAACACCAGCAGCAGTGAGGTGCCGGAGTTGCTTTTTGACACCATAGATTACAGAAATCTGTTTGAAAACAACGTGGTTGAAAGCTACCTTATTGTAGACAAACAATTAAAAGTTGCAGGCTTTAGCAGGGGTTTCAAAGATTTGTGTCTGAACTTACTGGGTATAGAAATAAATGTCGGAGAAAACATTCTGGACTATGTGCTGAGTGGCCGGGTAGAAATGGTAAAAGAATACTATAACCGCGTTTTTAATGGCGAACACCTGAATATAGAACTGAACCTGCCCCAAAACAAAAACCAGTTTTTCTGCGTTGTTATGCGCTATATTCCTGTTTATAACGCCAACAGGAAAATCATTGCCGCATACGTTTCATCAATCAATCTTAGCCGCCAGAAAAAAGCCGAGCTGGAGAAGCATCATAACGAGATTGTTTACCAGCACATGATTGACAACTCTATTGATGCTTTCTTTCTGAGTAACCTGGAAGGCCAAATACTGGAGGTTAATCAGGCCGCTACAGAGCTGCTAGGCTACTCCCGCCCCGAACTTCTGGCCATGAACAGTGCCGACCTGCTGGTTGACTTCGACCAGTTTGCCGCTCAGTTCAGCCAGGGCGGCTTAAAAAAAGGCAAACTGAAAGGTACTGCCACCGGCCTGAGAAAAAACGGCGAACAGTTTCCGATTGAGTTCTCGACAGTTATTTATAAAGACATTAACGGCGAAATCAAAACAAGCACTTTTGTAAATGATATTTCGGCCCGTAAAAATGCCGAAAAACTATTGGAACAAAGCGAACGCCGTTTCAGAGCGCTGGTTGAAAACGCCGGAGAAATAGTGATGCTCACCACCGATAACGGACAGGTGGTGTACTCAAGCCCTTCTTTTGAACGCGTAACCGGCTATACCCCCGAAGAAATAAACAGCAACCCCAAACTGGTGGAAGCCACCATTCATCCGGACGACTTCGAGATGATTACCGCAGCCTTTTATTACATCATGGCTAATCCTGGCGTTGCTAAACCGGTTCAATACAGATTCAAACATAAAACCGGACATTATATCTGGCTAAAGGGCGTAATGGTAAACCTGCTGCATGACCCCAACGTGGGCGCCATAGTAGCCAACTACCGCGACATCACCATCCGTAAAGAAACAGAAGAAAAACTGGCCCGCACCGAAGGCAGGTTTAAAGCGCTGGTTGAAACCGGCGAAGATATTATTATACTGGTACAGCCAGACGGGCTTATTACCTACGTAAGCCCGGCGTTTGAGAAACACACGGGCTTTAAGGCCGAAGAGGTAACAGGCCGCTACAACCATGAGTTTATGCACCCTGTACAGGCCGCCGAAAGCCCGGCGCTTATTGAGGGCCTGCTGGCCACCCCCGGCAGCACTATCAGGCGTACCAACCGCCTGAAATGCAAAGACGGACACTACATCTGGGTAGAAGGCTACGTTACCAATCTGCTGCACGACCAGAACGTTCAGGCGCTGGTAGCTAATTTTCAGGACATAACGGCCAGGCTGGAAGCCGAAGAACGCCTGCGGAACTCGGAGCGAGACCTGAAAACCATCTTTGAAAACACCACCGAGGCCTTTTTGCTGATGGACACCCGCCGTATTGTAAAGGCCTTTAACCATAACGCCCAGAAGGTGGCTGAACTGAACGACGATAAACCATTGCAAGTAGGCGTTGACCTGCTTGAATTGGCCGTGAATCTGGATACCCAACTGGCCGCCGAAATGATTGCCCGCTCAATGAAAGGCGAAACCATCAAGTATGACCGTGCGTTTGAGTTTCCTGATAACAACACCCGCTGGTTTGAATATACCCTGAACCCGGTTTATGCCGACGGCCAGATTATTGGCAGTTGCATGACCGCCCGCGAAATTACCGACCGCAAAAAAGCCGAAGAAGAAATCACGAAACGTGAAGCGCTGTTCAGGTCGGTGTTTGAAAACAGCCATGACCTGCTGCTGCTCTTTGACGCCGAAGGCAAAATTGAATTTATGAGCCCGTCTTTTCAGAAAGCCTTCGGGTTTCTGAAAAAACATGACAACATTGAACTGATACAAGAATACCTGCACCCGGACGACCGCCAGACTGCCCAGGATACCCTGGACAAAGCCCTTGCCAACCCCGAGCAACCCATTGATGTAACCCTGCGCAAACAAACGGCAGACGGCAGCTATATCATTATTGATGGCACTTTTACCAATATGCTGCATAAACCCGAGGTAAAGGTAATTGTGGCCAATTTTAAAGACATAACCGAGCAGCACCTTTTTAAAGAACAACAGGCGCTCTTTGTGTCAATCGTTAATTCGTCTGAAGACTCCATCATGAGTATGGACCTCAACCGAACCATCCTTACCTGGAACCAAAGCGCCGAAAAAATGTTTGGCTTCACTGCCGAAGAGGTAATAGGAAAAAGCACGTCGGTTATCATTCCTGACGACCGCCTGCACGAAGAACTGGAAATTCTGGAACGCATCAAAAACGGCTACCCGCTCAAACACTACGAAACCCTGCGCAGGCGCAAAACCGGAGAACTGCTGGAAATATCGCTCACGGTTTCGCCCATTAAAGACCTCAACGGCAATATTACCGGCGCCTCAAAAATAGCCCGCGATATTTCAGACAGAAAGAAGTCTGAAATACTGATACGCAACAGCGAGAAACGGTTCAGAAGCCTGATGCAAAACAGTAGCGACGGATTGAGCCTGGTAACAGCCGATGGCATTATGATAGAAATCAGCCCGGCAGGCAAGCGCATCACCGAGTTTGAGGAATACGAAATACTGGGCATCAACCTGACCAGCCTGATACACCCCGAAGACCTGGAGACGGTGTCGCAGGCTTTTTTGGGTATTCTGGAAGACCCCTCGCTTACCAAAAGGGCTGAATACCGCAGCCTGACCAAAAGCGGAAATTACAAATGGCTGGAAGCCAGCTTCCAGAATCTGCTGAACGAACCTGCCGTGGGTGCTGTAGTGGTTAACTACCGCGACATAACCGACCGCAAGAATCAGGAAATTGAGCGCGAACAGCTCATTAAAACCCTGAACCAGAACAACAAAGACCTCCGCAATTTCTCTTACATTACATCGCATAACCTGAAAGCGCCACTTTCAAACCTGATGGGCTTCCTCGACCTGCTTTCAGATATGCCTGTCGAAGACCCCACCCTCAGCACTATTCTGGATGGTTTCAAGACCTCAACCATTCAGCTCAACAATACCGTCAACGACCTGGTGAAAATTCTGGTAATCCGCGACACCTCAGACATTGAGCAGAAAGAAATCGGCTTTGAGCATATTTTCAGGCAGGTGGCCAGCCAACTGGCCCCACAGGTGGAAGAGGCCAACGCCCAAATAGAACTGAAGTTTCAAAATGCTCCGACGGTTATATTTAACGAGACTTACCTGGAGAGCATCTTCATGAACCTGCTCACCAATGCCATCAAGTACAGGTCTTATGACCGCCCCCTGAAAATTGAAGTTGCCACCCGCAAAACCGACGACGGCATTGAACTGACCTTTGCCGACAACGGCATTGGCTTTGACGTAGAACGGCACAAAGCCAAGATATTTGGCCTGTACCAGCGGTTTCATGACCGCCCCAATAGCAAAGGCCTGGGGCTGTATCTGATCAAGTCGCAGATGGAAAGCCTGCAAGGCACCATCAGCGTAGCAAGCGCCGAAGGCGTAGGCACCACCTTCACACTCCGGTTTCATGCCTGATAAAATTCAATGTGGCACGAACTTACAGCTTACCGCGCCAAAAAAAAATGGTTTAATACCTCGCTGATAGTCAAGGAATTAAACCATTTTTGGATGAAAAATTTTTAGTTAATTGTAGTTTTCAATTTTTGTAAAGGCACATTTAACGCCCCTTCTAATTTTATTAAGTGTTCAATTAACCAGTCAATCATTTCATCCCATTGTTCTTTTTCGTGTATTCCGGAACCATACTTCGAATAAGCAATTCTACTCATTAATTTGTTATCCAATCTCTCCCAGCTTAATACTTCACCAAAACTTTCATTAATTTGGTTTTCATAAGAGCTTTTTAATTCATCGAAAATTTGCTTATTGACCTCCTTATTCCGATTATTGATTGATAATTCAACGGTGATTTTATCTGATGTTATGGCAAAACAGTAAGCAACTCCACTAATACCTGTTCTCCCAGAATTAATCCAATGATCTTTGCTAGGGCTAATTGTCTGGAAAAAACCCGATTTCCCTTTAATTTTTGCAAGAAGCTTCGCCCAGAACTCCAGATTTAAACTGGTTCTGTCTTTTGCTTTTTCCTGAGCGGTAAAAGTATCGTACACTTTAGCCGCCATTTTAATGGTATAATCTTCCACATCTTTGGGTGGAATAATTTGCTCCAAATCCAGAATAACCTGTTCACCTAAGGGGTATGGAGTAACCTTGAAGCATTGAATCTTTACCTGAAAATTCAATAACCATAAAACTGTTGATGTTACTTCTTTTCTGAATTTCCGTGCCACCAAAATAATCCTTTGCGATTGCAAAGTATTTAGGCTGGCTTTGTATTCACTTTGCCCGTAAAACTCAGTTAATTTATTCTGTGCATTTTCGCCGTTACCTTTGGAATTAAGATATTTCTGGTAAATTTGTTCTATCTCATCACTGGTAAGCGTAGAACAATAAGAGGCATATTTAAGTGCCTGCCAGGTTACATCTCTGCCAGAATCATCCAGTTTGTTTTCTATTAAAACCAGATTTCCCGATTTATCAAGCGCCAACAAATCCAATCTTTCATTGGTATGAGCAAATTCACTAAATTCTTTCTGAATAATTAATAAATCCTCACCTAACGCCGTTGGAGTATTTTCAAGCCACTCTTGTAAATGTTGTCTCTCATTAAATCCAAGCTCATTAAATGTCACTTTTTTTAGTTCCTCAATTTTGTTGGTTTCCTTGTTTATTAAATACATAGAGGGTAGTTTTTTTGGGTTTAAAATCAGGCAAAATTAGAAATAAATAGGTTAAACCAGTAAACTATTTATTTAATGGCACCTGATTTTTAAAACCAGTATTTTTCTACCTCTTTTTCGAGGCAGAAAAATACCTTTAGAACAGCATATCTATAAACTTCACAATCAATGTAGCGAGCTGTCTTCAATAGCCGATTCTCACTTCACAAACTCCACTCCTTCCATGTTTTCCAGCCGGGCTATAATTCCCCAGCCGTAAAAATCATTAGCCACCGCTATCAGCAGTTCATTTGCTCCGGCTTTCAGGTTCAGGTCCGCACGTGCATTTTGTACCGATATCCTTCCTGCCGGATATTTCCGCATCGATGGCTGCAAATACAGGTTTTTGTCTACATAAGCCAAAGACCCGTTCAGAAACACCCACACCTCATCGCTGAAACCCAGCTGCAGCATATTCTTCTGCGCCTCGGTAGTTTTAATAATAGCTTTCAACCATACCACCCGGCGGGCTGTGTTGCCACCCAATTTCCGTGTCAGGTTAATAAGCCCCTGCCTTTCTGCTGAAACAGACGCTGTAAAGGCTTCCGGCTTCGGAATATCAGCCATCGTAACCTCCTGCCTGTCGGGTAAATTACCTGGTGCAGTCATAGCCCAGTTTCTGATGTACTGCGCATCGTGGTCGGTCAGGTCGTGGCCTTCCATTGGTGGCAGGTTCCCGGTTATATCGGGCTTTACCTGCATGTTCCATACCGTCATGCCGCCGTCAAGCGCAAGCATACCGGTAGTGGCATTGCCTTCCAGTTTGGGTATATAAAGAGTCGGGCGGTTCATGTCATTTACATATACCTTCATCTGCTTACCAGACACCACCATTTTCAGGTGATTGGCCTTGCCTGCCTCAAACATGGCCGGTGCCTGATAATCGGGGTACATATCCCACATATTTACCCCCTTCAGTATGGGGCAATACTGCACGCCATCGTTGGCCGTGGGTGTTTTCGGCCTTGCCCTGATGTACAGAATCTCTACATCGTTGCTCTGCGCATCGCCATGAAAATAAACCGTCGGCGACGACCCCAGCGACATGGGTGCTTCGGGTTCAAAATCAAACTCAATGGTGCCGTTTGTAAAAACCACATCTTTTAGCACCACCGCCCCCTGGTTACCCTGCACAATGCGCATGGCCATGGCTCCGTTTTTCTCAACAAAGGTTACCTTGCCTTCTTTGAACTGCCATTTATCGGCACTCATGCTGATGTGAAAGTCTGGCACCGCAGGAGCCGCAGGCTGACTAACATTTTTTTTCTTTTGGGCAACTGCCATTGTACACAGGCCCAACAGCAACAAAACTAGCTTTTTCATAATTGATTTGTTCGGGTTTTAATTTTCACAAATAAAGAAAAACCCATTGTTTTGGCCTTGTTCAAGTGCGTATCAAGTTGGTTCAAGTTCTAATTGTGGCCGGTGCGCCGCATCCTGTCTGATAGCTTTGTAAGCCACTATGTACACCAGGTGTTCACAATGTTTCACAATAAAAGAAGATAGTCCAAAACCAAAAATTGCGAGATTCTCGCAAAATCTCGCAATTTTTACTTATCTTTATTGTATCAAATTATAAAATTATGCTTGAACCAGCTCCGGCATTCTCCACTAATGCACTTAACTTTATCTTATTTGAAAAAGAAGATGATTTTAAAGCTTTCCAAAAAATCCAAGACGATTACTTGTATTGGGACAAAGTAAAGTACAAGGCAAAAGGCTGTACGCCTGAAGAATTATGGCAGGCAGTTAAGTTTAAAAGATGGTTTAATAAAAAAGAACTGAACTTCGGCAAATATGAATTTTCCTTCTTTCTAACCGACTACGTGCAGCGCGCCTTGCATCAATTTGATTTACACATTGGCGGAAACCTAAGCAGCAACACCGGCATAGCAGAAAGCGATAAAAACAAATTCATCATTAATTCTATCATGGAAGAAGCCATATCCAGCAGCCAGATGGAAGGAGCCATTACTACCCGTAAGCAGGCTAAGGAAATGATTCAGCAGGAAAAAAAACCCAGAAACAAATCAGACCAGATGATTCTGAACAATTATGTAACCATGAAACATATTGTTCAGCATAAAAATGAAGACATCAGCCCCGGGCAGATATTAAACATACATCGGCTGATAGCAGATAAGACATTGGATAATCCGGATGATGTTGGCCGTTTCAGAGATAATGATGAGGTGTATGTTATCGACCATGTAAACAGTGAAATTGTTCATAGCCCTCCACCTACCGAAGAAATTGAAGGCTTAATGAATGATTTATGCCATTTCTTTAATCATGACACCCAAGACTTCATCCATCCAATCATCAAGGGCTGTATCATTCATTTCATGATTGGCTGGATTCACCCCTTTGTAGACGGAAACGGCCGCACGGCCAGGGCTTTGTTCTATTGGTATATGCTAAAGAAAGGCTATTGGCTAACCGAGTACCTGTCGATTTCAAGAATCATAAAAGATTCAAAAACGCAGTACGAAAAGGCGTATTTGTATACCGAAGCCGACGATAACGATTTGGGGTACTTTATTACCTACCACATTAAAACCATGGAAAAAGCCTTTGAGGCCCTGAAAGAATATATCAACAAAAAGCAGAAAGAAGTTTATCAGGCAGCCAGGTTCATGAAGATTCCGGGCGTGAACGACCGCATGGCTCAGATTATGAAAATCCTGCATGACGACGGCGAACGCATATTAACCACCAAAGAAATAGAATCAAGGTTCAATATTTCTAATTTCACGGCAAGAACAGACCTGAAAACCCTGGTTGAATTAGGCTTCGTTGATACCATACAGGTAAACAAAAGGAAACAGAATTTCATCAGGTCAGCCCGATTTGATGAAACACTGAAAAGCTATCAATTATAAACTACACACCCTCAAAAACTAAAAATTGCGAGATTCTCGCAAAATCTCGCAATTTTTACTTATCTGCCTGCGCTTAATATAACCGGCCCTGCCTGATTACCTTAATACTGAAATAGCTGGTTTTTTCGGGTGTTACCGTACCCGGAAAATTCACCTGCCCGCCAATGAAATAATCGGGCGAATAACTGATGTCAAGCATAAAAGCGCTAAAAATGTTCATAAAGAGGTTAAAACTCATTACCGGTTTTTGGTCTGCCGCAAAGAACGACGGCCGCTCAAAATACACCGCTGGCCTGATGACGGTCTCGGCATCATCAAGTAATGAGTAAAAGGCTATGCCGCCGCCATATTTCAGCACATCGTACTTCAGGGTGCCTTTGCGAACATCGTCGGTGGCGGTAGTACCGCCGTTGGCGGCGTCGGCATCATACGTAAACGAGCCGTCTTTGTGCAGCCAGCCACCTTCGGCAAACAGCTTCCATTTGCTATCATGTTTCAGGCCTATCATTAACGAACTCGTGCCGCCGTAGTCGCTGTACGCACCACTCTTCCCGGGCGACAAAGCCGGAAAAGCCAGATTAAACAGCGGATTAATATGCCATGATACGCCCTTGTTGTTAAACAGCGTGGCCTTCAACCCCACATGAAAAGTAGGCATGGCAAACTTTTGTATATAAGTTTTGTTCATTACATACGCGCTGGTATTGTTGGTGTACATGGGCAGGTTTTCAATGCCCAGCCCCAGTTGCACTTTGGCCGCAAAAAACCGCTCAATATAGCGGTCTTTCATCGTAGCCATCAGGCCTGCCGTTCCGGCTGCCATGCCTGCAAACTGCGCGTTTTCTTCTTTGTCTTTTTTCTGTTGTTTTTCTACCCGCACTTTGCGTTCGGCGGTTTTTTTGGCTTCAAAAGCCTGTGTATAGCGTTCGTTGGCTATGCGGGCCTGGTCGGGGTCTTGTGCCAGGCTTTTGGCCTGGTTATAATAAGTCATGGCGTTTTCATAGTTACCGCTTTTCAGGGCATTATCGCCATTCTCAATAGCCGCGCTGTAACGGGCATAGCGGGCTTCTTTCTCTTTTCTGATGCGCTCCTGCTCGGCCTCATAGCGCTTTCTTTCTTCCTCCTGCTGCTTACGCAATGCCTCCTGCTGTTGTAGCTGCCGCTTTTCTTCTGCTTCCGTTTCACGCATCTTGGCATTAATGTAGTTATTATGGGCATCGGCGGCTTTCATCTGCTCCTGCTGCTGTTTGGTTATAGCCGGGCTACTTTGGCTGGTGGCAGCCTGTTGGGTGTTTGCATTGGCATCACAAACCGACCGACCGCTATTTATATACACCGCATTTTTTACCTGTATCGATTTAATCTTGTCGGCATCCATCTTATGATTAAACTCTACCGTACCGCCTGCCGCTATGTCGTGCGTGTTACCAAAATGCACTTTTCCGTTTTTATCAAGCAGGTTAAACTCAAACCGTACAGGGCTGTTATAAGAAGACCTCACCTGAAAATACAAATGCACCTGATAGTTCAGTGCATAACCCTGGTCTTTCAGGGTGCGGTACTCCAGCCCGGTGGCACAACTGCTGAACCCCTTCCAGTCTGACCACTGCGGCGATACCCTGGTGGTAGTAGTTGTGGAAGGAGCTTCAGGGGCATCATCATCGACAAAGTCAAACCCTTGAAATACTACCTGCGCCAGCTCAGGTTTCTGGCCGCGCTTTACCGTAATTACGTTTCCGTTAGACGTACTTTCATCATTTGCCGGTACATCATAAGGCCTGGCCGCCGTTAAAGATTTAGCTGCTCCACCGTTACTCCACACAACACCAATCCAAGCATTTTTAGGGCTTCTGATGAGACTAAAACCATTTTTGGTTTCATTGCATGAGTGATCATAAAAACTGACATCTGTAATGCGGAAACGTATATGCCTGTTATTGGTGTTTACAGCTTTAAAAATGATCTGATAGCTGTCTAAATCCGAACAAGGAGTATTGGACCCACTAATAAGCGCGTATGTCCACGATACCGTAACTCCTTTATTACTATAAACAGTACCCTGAGCCAATAGCTCATAACAAAAGCCTAGCACGAAGAGGAATAAAAAACCACTTTTTTTCATGTTTTTTGAAAAGGGATATAAAGTAAAAGTTCAGTTTTTAATCGTTCATTGTCAATTTTCAGCAGATGTAACGGTAGGTAGCAAAAGTGGTTGCTCTGATATATTTCGCCGGGCTTTCTGTACAGAATAGCCGGGAAACTTATTTTAGAAACAGGCAAAAAAAACAAAGCCTGTGTTGGGTGTGGAAAGAACCTGTAAAAGGGGTAAAAACAATGGCCTGGCGTTTGGTTCAACCAGCTAAAACGGCCATAGGTAACCGTTTTAGCTGGTTGCATAACAAGTGGCTGGCCCGTTTAATGTTTCTGAAAACAGCGCTTCATGAAAGGTTTTATTTCAGAATAGTGTACGTACCGCTGCCAGATATAGTAGCAGCCGATGAAGCCGTTGCAAACTCGGTTACATTAACCAGTAAAATAAATGAGTTGTCTCCGGTTTTGGTCAGGGTACCGTTAATGCTGGCAATCTGGTTTCCGTTTTCTTTCAGCACCAGCACATAGGTATTGCAACCCGGGTTAGTGGCCCATCCGTTGGCTATGTTAAAAGTACCGGTTGCGGCAGTAGGCATATTGTAAATAACAATATTGGCTGTAGACATAACGGCCACGTCATAACCACCCTTACAGGTTTTGGAAGCTATGCCCTGGCACGCGCCCGAATACTTGATGTTGTTAAAAACAAATTCGCCTTTGGTTTCGGGTGCCACGTCTTTTTTGGTGGTGCATCCGGCCAATGCCAGGCACATAACCATTATTATAAAACCCGACCTGAGTAAAGATGGTATCATAGCTATTTTATTTGTTGATACTGATTGATAAACCAGCTATAATAGCCGGGTCTCCTTTGCTTACCTGCACTTCGGCAAAGCCGCCCAAACGTTTGGCAAAGTTGTATTTGCCACCGGCACGCGCCAAAACACCAAAGTTACCACCCGAAACCTCAAACTCTTTGTAGTTAGACGTGGTTGAAGCATAAGCATAATAGAATGCCACGCCCACATAAGCCGCTGCTTTGCTTTTATCTATTTTCATGGCTTTGTTCAGGTAATACGCGCCACCCAGAATACCCGTAAAAGCAGAAGTTTTCAATTCAATACCCGACTCCTTGAAGCTGTTATAACCTATTTGCACCCCATAAGACAAGGCTATATTATTGGCCAGAAACCAGTCGTTCAAAGCCTGAATGGTAGGTATAGTTGCCTTGCCGATTGAGTTCAGCGCCACACCTGTGTAAGATACCCTGTCGGCATAGTTGGTAACGCTTTTGGGTTGGGTTTTGTCTCGTGGGGTGTACTCAAACGGTGAGCCCTCTGCCGGGGTGCCGCCTGTTAAATCAATTTCCTGCACATCGGCCGGGGCTTCTTTCTTTGTTTGGGCGGTTGCCCTGGCTTTGGTTGGCGTAGCAGAGGTTTCAGCAGTAATAAACTCTCTTTTGCCGTTCTGGTAGGTTATCATAAACACATCTTTTTTAGCAATATTGTAAATGGGGCCGGTTAGGTTGTCCCAGTCATTATATTTAATAAAATCAACGGTTATTTCAACCACTTTGGCTTTAATTTCAGACTTGTCGTTTTTAATGATAATATCCTGGGCAAATAATAGCGAGGGCAAAAAGGTAAGCGCAAAAGCAAGTGTTAGTAGATTTCTTTTCATAAGGGATACGTTATCTGTTTTAAGGGATTGGTTTTATGTGATTAAAGGTTTGCGGACATTTGGTAAGGTTGCATGGCACAGGTGTGCAGCAAGCCCCTTCGGGCAATTGAATTATACTGGCAAACTTAATTATTTACTTACTGGCAGTAAATACCTAGCACTAGGTATTTACTGCCAGTTTTAAGGCCTTGGCAGCTTAGAAACAGGCAGCAGGCCGCTTATTTTACAAAGCTGAACGACAACCCGCCTAACATGTCGGGGTCGCCATTGGTTATGTGGGCTTCGGCAAACAAACCCAGCCGTCTGGTAATATTGATTTTTACGCCACCCCGGCCAAAAACACTCAGGCTTGATGCCGACGTGGGGCGGTCTGAGAGGTCAGAAGTGGTGTAGTCGTAACTATATTTTACAGCGGCGCCTACGTAAACAGCCGCCCGCTTTTTGTTAATTCTAAAGGCTTTGTTGAGATAATATGCCCCGCCAAGAATACCCTGAAAACCCCAGGTTTTAATTTGATAGCCCATGTCGTCGGCGGTATTGTAGTTAGCGCCTGCGCCATAGGTAATGGCAATAGACGGCGACAAAAACCAGTCGTTGATAATCATTACCGTCGGGAAGGTCATCTGGTTGATAGCATTGGCAGATACCCCCAGATACAGGCTGTTGTCGGCAAATTGGGTAAATCCTTTTTGTTTGCTTACTTCAACAGGTGCAAAGGCATACTTTGAGGCCTCAGGGCTTGATGCCCCCGCCCGGCTGGTGTCTGGCTCGGCTGTCTGGTCATTTGCGGTGTGGTCGGCTTCCTGTTCTTTGTCTGCTTGCGCCGAATCGGCCGATTTGATAATCATCACCTCGGTTTTTCCGCGCAGCCAGGGGCTTTCTGCCGCTTCGGTTTTTTCCTGCACTTCGCTTTTTTCGGGCATCCGGGCGGGGGTTTCGTCTTTTATACTGCCCCTGGCCTTTACCTCAGTTCTGGCATTAATAAAATCTCTTTTACCGTTCTGATACACAATCATAAAAACCTTGTTGCGCGCAAGGTTATAAATAGGGCCGGAGAGGTTGTCCCAGTCGCGATACTTCACGTAATCGTCGGTTATCTCAATCACTTTTGCTTTGGTTTCGGTTTTGTTCTTTTTAATGATGAGGTCCTGGGCGGTGAGTAGCAACGGCGCGCCTGCCATTGCCAACAGCAAAATAATAGTACTTTTCTTCATGGGGAAATTCGGAGTAGTTTTTCCTGATTGCGGGCGTCAGCAAACACCCGGCTTTTGATTTAATTAACTCAATGCAACAGTTCAAATTCAGCAAACATAAATAATTGCCCGAAGGCAAAAAATACCTGTACACAGGTATTCTGAAACGCTATATCCAACCCTGGTTAATTACCTTGGTAACCAGTTCAACAGGTGTTTTTACGCGGGCTTTGTTCAGTATATTCTTGCGGTGGGTGTTTACGGTATGTAAACTCAAAAACAACACCCTGGCTATTTCTTTACTGCTTTTACCCTCCACTATCATTTTCAGAATCTCCTGTTCGCGCTCTGAAAACGGATTATTGCACCCCGGTATCAGGGCATCGCTCTGGATATTATAATAAGACGGCTCTCCGTCCATCCCAATCAGCGAAAAACACGGCACACCCTCGTTTTTGATATGCGTAATGTCCGACTGCACATCCAGTGTCCGGTAGAAATTACTCGTGTCATAATCTATCTGTATGGCCTGATGCAACACCCGCACGTAGCGGTTATCTTTGGCACGCAGCCTGATGTCATACTGCACTTTATAATTCTTGATTTTGTCGTAAGGCAGTGTCAGAAAAAACTCGGTTATACGCTTTTCAAACTTCAGGAAATACGGCATATCATCCGGGTGAATGATACTCATATAAAACTCCAGGCTCATTTCGTCGGGCGTATAGCCCAGCACATCAATAATGCCCTCGCTCCACAATTCTACCTCAACCTTAAAAATATTGAACACAAAATAGTGGTAATTGCCCGGCTGAAAGATATTCAGCAATTGCTTATGAAAGGCCACCTGTACCCTTAAATCGTTGAAATCAGTTGAATCCTGGTCTACAACGGTGCTCCATATTTTTCTGGCCTCCAGATAGTAATTCTCGCGAGGTTTCTCCATTATTATTTAGAATGAAAAATTTTAATCTTATAATGCCCCGCATACAGCAAACATCAGACAAGATATTATGCCGGGCATACAAAGTTTTTTCTGAAAGACCAATGCATCTGAACAAAGAAAACAAGGTAATTTCAAACGCACCTTTCAGGTTGGCTAATAAAAAATACTGTTAATTGAAACAGTAATTGAGAGGCTGGTAATATATTCTCTCAGTAGGTCAGACACAAAGTTTTTGATTTAATCTAAAGCAGTTATTCTTTACTTTTTGTAATTAACCGTAATAATAAGCAGAAATAGCCACATTGAAAAGCAGCCGATGCGTTTTTTCTTCAAACGCTTCGTTTTTTATGATAAAACCTGCAAAAACTGCCCGGCAGACCCGCCCGGCAGCATTAGGCGGCAGGCTGTATAGCAAAAAACCAGAAACCCGGCGCAGGTGCATGGCCGTGGTTTCTGGTAGGTAGAAAATGAAACCTAACCAACAGGAGGTGTAACACCCGGCGGGTTCAGGGTCTGGCTGTTTTTTCTTCAATGGCGCTCTCAGGCACATTCGGGTTGCCTTTGCCGGTGTTGATGTAAGGCACCAGGCTATGCAGCAGGTATTGCCGCCAGCCGCCGTAGCAATCGGTGTAGCACTCGCTTTGCGGCGTTAGCCCCTCATGCGTAAAGCTGATAACGGTATGGTCGCCCTCGGCCGAAAGGCTGAACACTACCTTTGTGCCTGTCCATTCATTTTTTTGTTCCAGAAAACTCAGGTGGCTGTCGGTAATCAGCCATTCTATTTTTTGGCCCGGCAGCAGCTCTGCCAGTTTTTGTTTTGAATAATGCACGTCTACAAACCGCACCTCGAACTCATCACCCAACTGAGACGAGCTTCCGCTGAAATCGTCAGACCACCACTTGCGCACCTCATTAATAGCCCGGAAGGTTTCCTGCGGCGGCTTGTTTACCACCAGCCTGAACGCCATGTTATTGTTTTCAATCATAGCCAATTTTGTTAGTATGCTACAAAGTTAATACCCTTTTAAGCCAAAACAGGGGTGCAAAACAGACATAAATAAGGGTTAAACAGGTCAAATCGCGTGTATTTCTCTGCACATCTCCTCAGCCTGCCGGCTTATAACCGGCAGGTCTTCATAGCATTTTAATACAGCATCTGCGGCTGTGTTTCCGTTATGGTCATATAATGGCACGCTTATTTTTGCTTTGCTTTTTACAAACAAACAGGCAGATGCCCCGTGCCGCTATTGCTGAAAAATCGCACACATGAACGTACAATCTTATCTGAAACGCATCAACTACCGGGCGGCCCCTGCGGCCAGCCTATCCGTGCTCAGGCAACTGCACCGGGCGCACGTGTTTCATGTTCCTTTCGAGAACCTCGACGTGCAACTGGGTGTACCCATCCGCCTGGACCTTCCGGCTATCTACCACAAAGTAGTAACAGGCCTCCGCGGCGGCTACTGCTACGAGCTGAACGCCCTCTTTAACGAATTGCTGCAAAAACTGGGCTTTGACACGCAGCTTATATCGGCGCGCATCTTGCATAACAAGCAGCCCGGCCCGCCATTTGACCACATGGCCCTTGTAGCCAATCTGGGTACCCGGTGGCTGCTGGATGTAGGCTATGGCGATTTGTTTCTGGAACCGCTGGAGCTAAAACCAGACGTGGTGCAGACCGACGGCAGCAGTTATTTTATGATTCGCCGGGTTGAGGATGGAGAATTCAGCCTCTGGATGTCGGCCACGGGTATCAGTTATGAAGAAAAATACAGGTTCAGCCTGCAAGCGGCGCGGCTGGAAGAATTTGAAGCGCAGAACTTCCGGAAACAGACCTCGCCCGACTCTCATTTTGTAAAAAACCTGATTTGCACCCTGCCCCTGCCCCAAGGCCGTAAAACGCTCTTCAACCATCGGTTTTTGCAGCGTGCCGGAAACGAACGCAAAATGGAAACTTTCGACAATACCGACGACCTGCTTCAATGCCTGAAAACCGAGTTTGGTATTGAAACTTGTGGCGCAAACTTTCAGTTTGCAGCTTTACAGGCGTAGTAAAACCTCGCTGCCATTGACCCGCCGGGTTAAGACATGGTTCTTCTTTCTGGCGGAATAAAGGTTTTGGTGGCGGCCGGTTCGCGGCGGAAAGGCGCGAGCTGGTCGTGAGTCTGGCTCAGGAAATCAAACAAAGCCATTGAAATGGCGTAGTTCATCCTGGTGTCAAAAAAATTGTAGCCGGGGGTGTTGTTAATTTCCAGCATCACCCATTCGCCGGTGGGTGTTACCTTAAAATCAATGCCTGCAAAGAGCAGTTCTTCTTCGCGGCAGTAATCAATACATTTTTTCAGTAAATCTGGTGGAATATCTACCCTTTGGTATTGATTGCCCGTGGTATTGTAACGGTAGTCTACATTGGGCGACTCTATCTTAAGCGCCAGTGGCTGGCTGCCCAGCAGATGCAGGCGTACATCATACCCCCTGATGTGCCGCTGAAACAGCGACGGCACGTGGGTTAGCTGATACAATTCTGCATAGAGTTTTTCGTCCAGTTCTACTGCTCTGGTTCTGATAGACGACGTACCCTTCGAAATCCAGTCGCCGTTGGGTTGCATTACCTGCTTTGCCCGGGTACCAGACCCGAAAATGTACGTTTCAGGCACAGAGAAACCGTAGGCCTGCAGCTTGGTTACATGGTGCAGCTTGGTATAGTTTGAATTACCCGCGCAAGGGCGGTTAACCACCACCTTGTCGCAAAATTCAAGATAGTTGTGCATCAGAAAAATAAAATTGACCATCTTCAGCACATGAGCTTTGTCGGCAGGCGCCTGGTACAAACACCGCGCATAAATGGCGTGGTAGTTGGTAAAGTCAAATTGGCGGTCGTCAATTTTCACCAGCAGGTCATCGGCGTCATAAGACACCTGCACATCTGCGGCGGTTTCAACGTCTGACAAGTTCAGAAAATGATACTTATCTGCATCTGCCTGTTTTTGTTCGGCCAGCACTTTTACAAAATGCTCAATCGCTTTTTCGTTATGATACCCTATTATTAAAAACATAATCAGATTATTTCCTTTAATGCCCCGGCCAATATTCCGGAGCCGACCTGCTCAAAACTTTCACTGATATTCAATACACACAGGTTGCCGTCTGTTACCACACAGCTTACCGTCAGTATGTCAAGCCCGCGTTGCCACATGGCTCTGCGGGTTTTTAAAATAAGCTCCTCGGCTTGGCTGATAACCGGGCTAAAAACATCATTGTCCGGATAAACCCTGTACCCTGTACGTGTAAGCAGCAGGTGAATCTGATACAGGCTTTTATCTGGCAGGGCCTGCGGCAGATTAAAAAGCGACGGGTGCAACGGCCAGCCCAGGCTTCTGAACAGAAACACCAGAAAATACCTGTTGGTAATGCTCAGGCTCATGTTCAGCACCCCGGCGTTAATCAGTTTATCGGGGTAGTTTTGCAGGGCAGATATCACCGAGGCATCCATCTCGCAATACTCAAACGTATGGGTTTTGTTGCTGGCTACGGCATTGCCGATTTCCGGCACCGCGGGTGTGTTGATAAAAAAAATCCTGTCGAACCGGCTGATGTTCCAGTTGAAAAACCGGATGTCGGTTTTACCATGGCTGTTCAGTTCAACAATACTGATATGCTCGTGCCGGTGCACATCATAAAAGTTAAGCCCCAGTTGCTCAAAAGCCTGCTTCACCTCTATGCCATCGGTGGCATTGCGCCTTATTAACAATACATTCATCTTTATTAACTGTGGTTTGATGGGTTATTGCCACCTAATGTTGTATGGGTTGGCGGTAAAAAACCGGCCGGTACCCAAGCTGAGTACCGACCGGCAATACATTAAATTTTAAAAATGCTGTCTATGGCATTTTTTGAGGCATCAGCCGCATCTTTGGCCGCGTTATCTGCCGAGTTCTTGGCGTCATCAGTGGCGTCTTTGGCTGCATCAGCCGCATCTTTGGCTGCTTTTTCTGCTTCATCGGCGGCGTCTTTTGCGCCATCAGTAGCATCTTTGGCCGCATCTTCTGTGGCTTTAACGGCTTCGTCGGTTACATCTTTGGCATCGTCGGTGGCATCTTTGGCCGTGTCGGTAGTTGCCTTTATGGCTTCGTCTGCGGCATCCTTGCTGGCATCGGTGGCATCTTTGGCGGCATTCATGGCGTCGTTATAAATATCCACAGCGGTGTCTGCCACATCTTTGGCTGCCTCTTCGGTGGCAATAATGGCGTCTGTCATCCAGTTAGATGGCGGCGTTGGCGCAGTTGTACCCATAAAATTGTATTCGGTTGGCTGCGTACTTCCGTTCCATTTGTCGCCGATAAATATCAGGTAGCCTTCAGAAATACTGAAACCAATAATGGCGTTCTGGTCGTTCCCGCCCGACTCAAACCACGACACCTGACAGTTCTGGGTAACGGTGCCGTCTTCAAGGGTGGTTGTCTGCACCAGATACACATAATTGTTTATGGCTTTAGATTTATAGGTAATAGATGGGCTGCTGATGGTCAGGGTGTCATCTTCCTTGTAGTCGGTGCCTACATAGGTGTTATACTTGCCGTTCCAGGCCGTAAGGTCGGCACTTTGCTCGGCGGCTAAGCCTGTAAAATTGTCTTCAGGTGTAAGGGCATCAGTGCCGGCCATGTATTTTCCGGTGCTGATAAGGCTGTCTGGCTGAAAATAAAACTGAAGAGCAGCAGAAGAGGCGTTGCCGTCTGCGGCCTGCCAGCTTACAGAAATCTGAACGATAGTGTCATAAGACAGCACCGTAGTAAACACCGGATTTTTAATGGCTTCGCCGTTTACATCTACGCTGTAAGCGGCAAAATCAACCATCAGGTAAGGGCCACCGTAGTACACCTCGGTTTCCAGGTTCTGTAAATAAGTAATAAAATTGGCTTTGATTGAGGTATTAATTGCCATGGCTTTAAATGTTTAATTGTTTATAATAATTGATAATGTTTGTACGCAGGGCTTTCGGTTGTTAAATCAAAACTGGCTGGGTATAACCGGCCAGGCTTTTCAAACCACAGGTTGTTGCCTGTAATGGCAGCTGTTTTCATGGGTTTTAAAGAGGTATCAGGCCGATACCCGTTTCAGCGCATCGGCCTTTATCTAATTAAATTTTTGGTATTTTGGGTACTTTAGGCATGGGTGGCGGCGGCGGAATACTGTCTATCGAATTTTTTGCGGCGCTGTCTGCTGCGTTTTTGGCGTTATCAGATGCGTTCTTGGCATCGTCAGTAGCATTTTTGGCAGCATCGGCGGCATCTTTGGCTGCTTTTTCAGCTGCATCAACAGAATCTTTAGCTGCATCTGTCGTTGCCTTTATGGCTGCGTCAGTAGCATCTTTGGCAGCATCGGTGGCATCTTTGGCACTATCGGTGGTGGCTTTGGCGGCTTCATCAGCCGCATTTTTGGCGGTATCGGTGGCCACTTTGGCTGCATTCCTGGCATCTTTGTAGGCATCAACAGCGGTGTCTGTTACCTCTTTTGCGGCGTTTTCAGCCTCAAGAATAAGGTCGCTCATCCAGTTGGAAGGAAGTTCCAGTGCAATTGAACCCGAAAAGTTGTATTCCAGCGGTTGTACCTGGCCTGTCCAGGTCTGCCCGACAAATGAATTACCGTATTCAGAGCTCACGTAATAAAGATAGGCGTTCTGCTTGTTATCGCCCGACTGAAACCACCAGGTATGATAGGTGGTGGTGGTAACGCCCACTTCATCTGTAATGACCTGCACCAGATAAACATGATTATGGATGGTCTTAGACTTGTATCCAAGGCCCTGGCCTTCTATCACCAGCACATCATCTGCCTTGTAGTCGGCGCCAATAAAAGTATTGTAGGTGCCGTCCCACAGGCCAGAGGGTGTTTCAGGATTGGCAATTACGCCCGAAATATTATCTTTTTCCGGCAATGACGCGGCTCCTATAGCGTATTTACCGCCCACAACCGACAAGCCTTCCATAAAATAAAACTCCAGCGCAGCCGACGAACCGTTGCCATCGGCAGCTTGCCAGCTTACAGAAATCCAGACTAAGTCGGCAGTATCATAAACACTGGTAAACGTGGGTTTAATAATGGCCTCGCCGTTGACATAAACCTGAGCATGGCCAAAGGAAACCATCAACAATGGCCCCGGATAATAGACCTCAGCATCGGTTACTGCGAAGTCCCTGATGCTTGTCGGAAAAAAAGAAGCAGCTTGAATAACAATTGCCATAATGGGTAATGTTTAGATTTTAATAATTGAACAGAAATAAATTTAACAGCAGTGTTTGAACGATAACCTCAGGAACTGTTCGGTTCACGGGATCCATTTAAAGGCACAGCAAAGCAATTGACAAGAGCAAAAATTGTTTTCATATTAGTTTTTTGGGTATTGTTGCACAGCTGGTCATTCGCCTGCCTGTATAAAGCCAGGCAGGCCGGGTTATTACAGAATAAGGGCATCCGCCACCGTTTGTTTCTTTGTCGGGTATGCTACAATAGGGGCGTTTACCGCCTCCATGGCTGCACCAATAGCATTTCTGGCTTATTTCCCCAGATTTTTGACCGTATCTTGTGCTTCTTTCAAGCCCGTCTCTAAATATTCGTTTGCATCATTCATTGCTTTTTGGGCTTCGTCGGTAGCGTTTTTATTGAGATTCGCTGGTATAGACATAGGTATGCCCGCCTCTTGTTCGGCTGTTCTCAGGCTATTTTCGGCTTCATCCGTCGCATTTTTGTTTGGATGCATTGCTTCACCCGGTTTACTGTCTCCAACGGGTATTAATTTAACAGCATTTTCGGCTTCGGCCATTGCTTTTTTCGTGGCATTATCGGCATTGGCAACCGCTTTTATGTTCGCTTTATCCTCTTCCCTTAAACTTTTTATGCCGGCATTAAATTCTTCACTTAGGGTACTTTTCAAGGCGGATATGGAGATCATGTTCGCAGTATGGGGTTCGTCCTGGTCGGTTTTTACTACATCTCTGGCTTCCTTCTCAAGATTATTTATTGCCTCCATGGCTGCATTGGTGGCATTGTCGGTTGCTTTCATATAAGTTTTTATTGTTAGCAATTTAAAAATCAAATTACTACGGAATAATAGCATCCGCCGCCGACTTCAATGCCGAGTCGGTGGCATTTTTGGCGCTGTCGGTAGCGTTTTTGGCCGCATCGGCTGCATCTTTAGCTGCCTTCGCGGCTTCGTCGGCAGCATCTTTGGCCGCATCGGCTGCATCTTTGGCCGCATCTTCCGATGCCTTCAATGCGCTGTCTGCCGCATCTTTGGCAGCATCTGCTGCGTCTTTGGCGGCCTTTTCTGCCTCGTCTGCCGCATCTTTGGCGGCATCTTCGGTTTCTTTTATTGCACTGTCGGTGGCATCTTTGGTGCTGTCGGTGGCTTGTTTCAGGGCATCATCGGCGGCATTTTTGGTGGCGTCGGCGGCATCTTTGGCAGTTTTTTCTACCCAGTTACCAGCAGTGTCAATGGCGTAGCCCAGTTCTGCCATTACAGCGGCTACTTCTGCTTCTGTGGCATTAAATGCATCAGTAAGCGCCTGAGCCACCACATCGGCACTGTAGCCCAGGGCCAGCAGTATCTCGCCCACTACCTCCATGGTGCTGCCATATACATTGACAAGGGCATCGGCTATTTCGTCGGCCGTGTAGCCCGCATATTGAAGGGCAGCGGCGGCGCTGTCTTCTGCGGCATTGTAGGCTGTTACGAGGGTCTGGGTTGTGAGGGTCGACGTAGCGTTGTAAACGTCTTTCATGCCTTTGGCTACGTCGTTCAGGGCATAGTTGGTGCCTTTCAGCAGGTCGCCAACGGCTTCCGCACTTACACCATACACTACCTTAAAGCCTTCTATTACATATTGGGCGGTATTGGTGGCCAGCACAATTACCCCCTGCGTTATGGCGTTTATCCAGGCGGTGGCATCGGCATACAGATTTTTGAAAAGCGTAGAAACGTTATCGATAATCCATTGATTGGCCGTATTGATGATGTCTTGCAGGCTTTGGGTGTTGATATCCAGCGACAGTTCAGGGATATGGTAATGGTACCCGGCGAAATCAAAACTGCCTGCGTAGGTAAAGCGTATGACATCGGCGCTGGTATCAATCGTGAGTTCGCTGCTAATGGTTGATACAAAATGAATGCTGCCCAGATTAAACACATCAACCGAATCGGGAATCCGGATCATCAAATCGGCACCATAAGTAAACGAGCCTGAAAAATACTGGTAGTTTTTTAGCACACAAGCCATGCTTGAGGTGAGCGTTGCTTCAAAGTCGAGCTCAAAACTAAACCCATTATTGGTAACCGAGGCCTCAACCGATTGCCGGCAGTCCAGAAACGCAATGGCAATACTGGCTACAAAGTAGGGCGATTCAAACGTGCTTACCTCCATAACCGGCCCACCTGCTTGTATAATTACTTGGGTGCCGGCGTTTTCAATAGCCAATTCTTCGGCTGAAGTTTCTGGCACCACATTGTTGCTGATGGGGTCTCCGGCTTCATTTACTTTTATGCTGATGGCCTGCCCGTTGCCTTTCAGGCTTAGTGGCCCAAGTTCGTACGGCGACATGGTGATGATGCCGTTGACACCCGAAACAGGGTTGATGTCGAGGTCGCCATAGAAACCGAGCCCGAAGAAATCAAGATACCCGCTGAAACCAAACTCATATTTAGAAGTAGAGCCGTCTGGCAATACCACCGGCTGGGTGGGGTTCTCCTGCCATACGAATGACAGGTTTTTTACCGATACCGGAAAATCAATATTGAAATCGACATCGGTAAAAATGGTTACCAGTTCGTTCAGGCTTATTTGTGATACATAAAACGATATATAGAGCGGGTTCGGGATATCGCCGATTAACGCACAAACCACCGCAAAGCTGTTGTCTTCTACCAGTACGTTGTCTTCCGGCTTACCAATGGTAAACGACCCCTGCACGCCCAGCGAATACCCGATAATCGGCTGGAAAAACACACCCATGCCCACGCCGAATGAGGTAAAATGAACCCCCTGAATAATAGGCGGCGTAAACAGCACAGAATTATCACCTCTGATAACCACACCGATATTGGCCTGATCTGCACCGATTACCATCGATAAATCGGCATAGAAAGTCGGGTTGCTCCAGAGCTTAAAGGGGATGGTGGCCTGTGCCATAAAGCTAACCTCGCCACTTTGCGGCGACAACGAAAAAGTAATGGCCGGATTACTGAGCGTTATATCTGTATTGGCCGCAACGGGTATCCTGATGGCATCAAGGCTGAAAGTGAGGTCAACCGTTACCAGATCCGGCGTTAAGGTATAGCTGAAACTGATATTGACATGCACCACCTTTACGCTGTTAAAAGGCGTAATGGTAAAGATATTGGCGGCTATCTGGCTGCCAAAATAAATATCTTCCATGTTTACATCACAGCTCAGGCTTACCAGGTTGCCGTTGCCATTCAGGGTGGTGCAGGTAAAACTCCTGACGGGGAAATCAGGCACCAGACCGGGCCAGTTAACACCCAGATAACCAACCAGGCTTTTCAGGCTGTAAGCGGTATCGGCCGGAGACGTACCTGTATCGGCCGATAAAGCCGCCAGCACCAGTATGTACGATACATACGTGCAGGCCTGATAATTGGCCGTACCTTCATAAAAAGCATCTATCTGGTCGGGGGTGGCGTTGCCTCCTTCGGTCAGTTTTGCAAAGCTGACCGACAGTGCGTCGTTAGGATTAGCGGCAATAAAAGCAAAGAAGCTATAATTACTGGCTATTACGTCGGCATCGGCCTGAGTAATGGTAAAACCCTGCTGGCTGCTGCCGCCCTCATATACCATGCGCTTTACGGGTTTGTTCTGGTTGTCGTAGCAGATATAAACCGAGGTGAGGTCTGACTGTTGACTGATAGCCAGCGTAGCTGCGGGTTCAATATGCCCCACAAAGCTGAGCCTGGCAATGTAATTGGGCTGACCTGCGTTGGTGTCGTCAGTCGATAAATAGATACTAACCCCATAAGAGAGGTCGTTTTTAAAACTAATGGGGGTTATCATAGCAAAAGTTTAGCAAAAGGCGTTATAAAAAAACCTATACAGGGTTTTTCAGCCAAAATCAATTGGTTGGTAGAAAAGACAAACGCATTTTATACCTAACAATAAATTGATTTTGTACAGATAAATGTAGAAATATTTCTATTTTATTGTATCAGAAATTTATTAAACGGAAAATATAATTTTCAGGCGGATACATTTTTGGTATGAGAAAACAGAATTTACCGCCCCATGACAAGCAGAAATCGGCCCTGGCGCCCCCTGTAAGCAGGTTTTAGGCCGTAATGGCATACCGGCAAGGGAGTACCGGCGAGGGCGTACCGGCGAGGGCGTACCGGCAAGGGCAGCCAGGCTGACACCATAAAAAAAACATTATATGCAGATAAATGTGTAGGATGCCCAAAGCAGGTGCCCATCAGGCCTTTTTCTTTTTCAAGTAAATAACCCCGCCCAGCAAAGCCAGCAGCACCACAATATTGCGGATGTCGGGCCATAATCTCTTGGTAGCAATCTCATAGCCACTGCCAAACAAAGCAATTGTAAGCGTAAACTGCAGCACCAAAGCCAGCACCAATACCCATTTAAGCAGGTTAAGAAAGATTTTCATTTTGAGGATATTACTGAATGAAAGAACACACCAGGTATCTGCAAAATTAAGCCTTTACATTGAGTAAATTGATAGTTCTAAAATTCTTTATTGGAAACAAAAAAATAATAATCAATTTCCAGGATTTTACTTATTTTGGCAATGAAACAACAATCATTAAAAAAATTAACAATCAGACTGTGAAAAAAATACTACTCATACTGTCTTTTGCGCTGGCAACCGTTACTACTTCTGGACAATTTTATCTTCCTAATGGTAAGAAAATAAACACGAAGGGCAAAACAATTGCTGCCGTTCTCGATTCTCTGGGGGTTAGTGAAACAAATACTCATAGCCGTAGCAATACTATTCTTTTGACGGCGCTCCCTTAGCGCCCACTATGGTATCAGCATCCAAACCAGCAGTGTACCCAACCTCATCCTCGGCAACCCAAGCCACAGGCGCATCAATTGCGGCAACAGCAGGTGTGGCAACCGTTATCAACTGCACAGACAAGGCGTTTTCAAGCCTGCTGATGGTCTCGAGCGTCAGGTTTTCATTGCCTTTCACAATTTTGTTTACCTGCTGCGGGCTGATACCCAACAACTCAGCCAGCTCTTTTTGCGTGGCCGGAGGTTTACTTTCTTTACGATTCTTCCGCAGAACACTTAAAACCTGAATAGCTATTTTAGCCGAACGGTCAAGCCATGATTTATTCTCCTGATAGTAAAGGTGTTCATCCTGCCATGAGGTATCCACATTGGCAATTTTATCAAGTTTTTCAATCAGTATTTCTTTTTCCATATTGCTTAAATTTCAAACTCAACAAAATCAAAATTAGATTCATCAATTAATCCGTTTTCCTTTAAAAACTGTCTGGTTGCCTCCAGCTTTTGAAGTTCAAGCAAAAGATGAGGCCGGGTATTCATGGTGGCTGTTAACTTAATGGCTCCCCCTGAAACCACATATACATCGGCACTAATGCGGATAGCGTAAATTCTGAGCCACCCTCTTTTTGATTTCTCCTTAGCCAGTGGTTTCAGTTGGTAGTCGGTGTTGCTTAAGGGCTTAAAAATTTGTTGAAGGTTCTCTGCACCGGCATCGCTACTGTTTAGAATTCTGTAAAACTGATCTCTCAATTTTACGGCTTCTCTGCGAGTCAATTCTATGGCTTGTTCCATGCTCATGTTCCCAAAAAAACCGCTCAATAAATCACTTTCATGCGTTTCAAAAAACTGCGCTAGAAATTCAATATCCTGAATCCACAAATTTAACAGCCGTTGAAATTCATTTGGTTGGTCTTCATAAGCAACTGAGTAGAGTTTTTTTGATTTATCAACAGCAAATATACTACCAATTTTCATAAAATCAACTTATAAGTTTATTTTTTAGTTCACAACTCAGGGGTAATATTCTGGCAAAATTAACACCAAGCACCGCCACCCGCAGGCAGAAGTGCTTGGTAAAATCTTTAAACAGAAGTATTAATAACCTATACTGGTGTTATCGCCCCGGGGGTCTGAGCCGCCCTCCAGCCTGCCATCCGGGCGCAGCATGATGCAGTCCATACGTCCGAGAGAACCCACCATTGGCACCATTTTGTAGCCTTTGGCTTTCAGGTTGTTGAGGGTGGCCTCACTGAAAGCGTTTTTCTCGTAAGTGGTGTTATCCGGCAACCATTGGTGATGGTATTTCAGGGCGTTTACGGCCTGTTGCATGGTCATACCGTGTTCAATTACGTTGATGATGGTCTGAAAAACCGACGTGATAATAGTAGACCCACCCGGCGTACCCACTACCATAAACAGCTTATTGTCTTTCTCAACAATGGTGGGTGTCATAGAAGACAGCATCCGTTTGCCCGGGGCTATTTCGTTGGCTTTGTTGCCAATCAGGCCAAACATATTGGGCACACCGGCTTTAATGCTGAAGTCGTCCATTTCGTTATTCATCAGAAAACCACCGCCCTGCACAACCACCTTACTGCCAAAACCGCCGTTGAGCGTAGTGGTGATAGACACCGCATTACCGTCTTTATCAACCACCGAGTAGTGCGTGGTTTCGCTGCTTTCATAGCCCGGCACCGTGCCGCCGCTTACGGCCTTGCTGTCGGTGGCTTTGTCGAAAGAGAAATCAGCCATGCGGTTTTTCAGATAGGCTTTGTCGGTCAGTTGTTTCACCGGCACCTTTACAAAGTCGGGGTCGCCCAGCCATTTGGCGCGGTCGGCATACACCCGGCGTTCGGCCTCTATAATTACCTGCACGGTCGAGTCGCTGTTCCAGCCCCAGCGTTTAATGGGGTATGGCTCCACAAATTTCATCAGCTGCATCAGCGCTACTCCCCCGCTCGACGTAGGTGGCATGGTAATTATCTTAAAGTCTTTGTATTTGTCAACAATGGCATCGCGCCATACCGAGTGGTAGTTTTTCAGGTCGTCGTGCGTTATTATGCCCTTGCCGCGTTCCATTTCTTTCACCAGTAAGTCGGCACATTCGCCTTCATAAAAACCGGCGCGTTTACGTGTCTGTATAAGCCCCAGCATCCGGCCCAGGTCAGCCTGCACCAGGGTGTCGCCCTTTTTCCAGTCTTGTTTGTCTGGTCTTATATAATACGCCGACCCTGCCGCGTTTACTTTCAGCACCTCGCCCCGCACGCGATTCAGCCCTACGGCTTCGCGTTCGGTTAGCACAATACCGCTTTTTGCCAGCGCAATGGCCGGAGCCACCACTTTATCCCAGGGTAGTTTGCCAAACCGCTCGTGCATGGTTACCATGCCATCAACCGAGCCCGGCACACCACTGGCCAGGTGTCCCAGAATACTCAGCCCCGCAACAGGGTTCCCGTTCGCATCCAGATACATATCGCGGTGTGCTTTGGCAGGGGCTTTCTCGCGGAAATCGAGCGTAAAAGTGCCACCTTTTTTATCGCGGTACACCAGAAAACCCCCTCCGCCCAGATTGCCCGCCCACGGATACACCACCGCCAGCGCAAAGTGCGTGGCCACGGCCGCATCTATGGCATTGCCCCCGGCTTTCAGTATATCTACCCCAACCTGCGAGGCAACCGGATGCGCCGAAGCTACCATGCCGTTGTCGGCCAGTACGCCTTTTTTGTCGTAGAAGGTCTTCACACCCGGCACATCAACCGCGTATTCGCTAAAACCCTTTATTTCCTGTGTTGGTTTGGGTTGATTTTTACAGGCAGCCAGCGCCAGCAGAACAAAAAGCAGATTTTTTTTCATTCAGTTAGTATTTGGGTAATGGTTTGTTTGCAGAAAACAAATATAAGTTTTTAGGCGAAAAATAATCTTGCCCTGCCTGTTTTTTCTACTTTTTGCCTGCCTGCTAAAAAGAAAACAGGCTCGCCGAAAAAAAAATCAAAAACCCACGCAACCATTTAATCAGTTGTGGCGTAAGTTTATTGAAAACTATACCGACAATTGCTTCTAAAAAAAATCATATTATTAATAAAATTTCTACAAAAAAGTTTTGAATTGTTATTGAGAAGTTTTAATTTTAATTTGATATACCTATAGCCATGAAAAGCCTTCTGTCTTACTGACCGACTGCTTTAGTTTTGGCGGGATTCTTCCCGCCATTTCAGTTTTTTGAAACTGTGCTTCTATGTGGCAGTTTCTGCTCTTACTTTGCGAGTAACCTCATTAAACAAGTCCGTCTACACACAAATGGCAGCAGCATTTAACCTCCGTAACAAGGTGTCAGAGGCCCTTCAGCTCAGCAGGCTGATTGCGCAAAACACATTAGGGAACGATTTTTTTGTAATGATACGCATCAGGGTTGATGGAGAATCGACGATGGTATCGTTAAAGAAGTTCAAGAATTTTCTTGAAAAAGAACGCCTGCGGTATGTGTCGTCTTTCTCAGCCAGAAAAGGCGTCATGAACATTTCGGTTTACAGCTACTAAAAGGCAGAGGGCGAAGGGATCAGAGCAGAGGGTAAAACAAACCATTATTCTGTAATGCCGTTACAGATGCCCTTTACTTTATAAGTAATATGCCCTGCGCCCTACGCCTTTTTAAGCGTAAATGAGAACGTACTGCCTTTGCCTTCTTCGCTTTCCAGCCAGATTTTCCCGCCGTTAGCCTGCACAAACTCTTTAATAAGCAATAGCCCCAGCCCGGTACCTTTTTCGCCATCGGTGCCATAAGCCACATTGATATTGCTGCGCAAAAACTGCTGCTGCTGCTCGGCGCTTATACCCACACCATTATCTTTGACCGAAAAAACCATGAAGTCTTCATCGGCGTCTGGGGCGGCGTTAACTTCAATGCTACCCTCTTTGTGGCTGAACTTAACGGCGTTGGATAACAAATTGCGGATGATGAAGTCGAACTGAGAGGCATCGGCATACACCTGCAGGCCGGCAGGCACATGGTTGCTCAGGTTTAAAGCCTTGGCTCTTGCCTGGTTCATAAGCACATTGATGTTTTTGCTTACAATGGCTTCGGGCTTAAACTTTGTCATGCTTACGGCAGCACCCTGCAGCTGTATTTTACCCCAGTTGAGCAACGACGTAAGCACTTCATAAGACGCATCGCATTGTTGTTTCATAATGCCTACAATCTCTTTGCGTTCGGCGGGGTCCAGGTCGTCCAGTTCCATAATGGTCAGCAGTTGGGTCATATTGCCGATGGGCCCGCGGAGGTCATGCCCGATGATAGAAAACAAACGGTCTTTTACCAGATTAGACTCTGCCAGGCGGGCATTCATTGCCTTGGTTGCGCGTGCATTACGCCAAACCACAACGGTTACACCCAGCAGGGCCAGCAACACCAGGCTACTGGCACCAAACCACAGCATCAGTTCATGCTCTTCCTTTTCCAGCCTTGCTGTGGTGGTTATCAATAAATTTCTGGCATGCATACCAGACAACTCCTGCTCTTTATTAATAATAAACAGGCTGTCTAGCAAGGCGTGTTGTTGCTCAAGGGCATGCAGGGCTTCGTTATAGCGTTTCTCCTGCCTGTATATTGCGGCCATTGCTTTATAGACCTCGGCCTGCAACCGCTGGTGCGACATCGTTCTGGCTATTCCAAGTGCATAGTTCAGGTGCCCAAGGCTCTTGTCTGCATCAGATTTCTTAACTATCTCGGCAATTTTTAGCAGTGCCATCACCTGTTCTTCCGGCATTGAAAACGCCTCAGCTTTATCAAGAGCGGTTTTATGATACGCCAGGGCGCTGTCGTCGTTGCCTTGCCGGCTAAAGGCGTCGCCGGTGCGGGTCAGGTACGTAATATGGCTGCTTACACCCTCCGGATGACTGTTCTGCTCTATTCCCTTTTTAAAATGTTCAATGGCATTGGCATGGTCTCCTTCGTTCAGATGCACCCGGCCTATATGTTCCAGAATAGCCGGATTCAGCCTGCCAACAGGCAGCGCTTTGTTCAGCGCCTCGGCCTGCCGGTAATACCCCAGGGCTTTGGCGGGGTTATTGTTCATTTCTTCAACCGAACCCAGCTTCAGGTAGCTATGAATCATATCTGCGGTGTCTTTTGCACTGATGCTCAGGTCTAAGGCCTTTTGCAGATACTCTTCTGCTTTGGCTCCGTTGCCTCCTTTGCTTTCAGCAATGCCCAGTTCGGCGTAGGTGAGCGTCATGTTTTTGCGGTCTTTCAGCTTCGTAAAAATCGCAAGCGCTAGCGCCAGATCCTGGTGCGCTACCGACAACTTGTTGTAAAGAATATTGATAACCCCCAATTGATAAAGGAACATACCCTGAGCCGGCTTGTTGTGCAGGTGGGTGGACAGTTTCAGACCCTTGATGGCATAATGTATGGCGGAGTCTGACCGCTTGTTTTCAAAATATCTGCTGATTGACATATACAGCCGCACTCTGTCGGTGTCGGAACTGCTCTTTTTAAGCTGACTTTGCAGGCTTGATAAATCGTTCTGGCCAATAACAACAGTAGTAACTAGGAAAAACAAAATAAAATAAAAAAATCTCAACATCAGGCGCGTTTTTTCTGGTTAGGGTAGGTTCAAAATTAATAAAAATATACGTGCGCCGACGGCCGGAGTAATTTTTTTGGGATTCAAATGGCTATTCAGCGCTTAAAATACAATTAAACGGTGCTGTTTGACAATCAGGTTACTTGTCAGCAATACTCACTCAAATAACCTGCCAAATTATAGTTTTGAAACAACAATCAGTAAAAAAAGCTGGAAATGAAACAGAAATGCCTTTCAAAGCAAGGTAGTCTGGCCAGCGTGTTAAAAGCACCTGCAAGGCATAAACCACCCCGGCCGGATTACGGATTGAGCTTTGGCAGGCAAGGTAGACGGCTCAACTTCAAGCGCACCCATGCCCATGCGCCAATCAAACATAGCAGCTCAACCGGATTGAGTGTGTTCTCCGGCCTCAGCAATTGTAGTGTCATCTGTCAGTTCCTGGCTTTCCTGGGTGGTTCAAAATCTTCCGGTGTGGCCACATATTCAAGCCCCAGCACCCAGGTTAACAGAAAAACGTAGCTTATCTTTTGTGCTATGGGCAGCGCCACCAGCCATATACTGGCGTAATAAAGAAAAGCATTCAGATATAGGAAAAACAGACAGATAATGGCATTGAGCTTTAGCAGCCGCAGGCGCGACCTGAGCACAAAAACAAAGAGGTAAAACATGGCCAGCATACCAAACACACAGGCAATGCTAACGGCGATGTCGTGGTATTGCGTAATGGCTCCGAAAGCAAAAACAAAAGAAGCCACACCACCATAACGGATAATGAATGACGCCCCCCGGTGAGGTATTTTGGCTGCTACCCTATAATAAAACGCCCCAAACCCCACACACATACAAAACATACCGGCAAAGGCCCAGCGCTGACCCGGATTAGCCATGCCATTGATACCGGTATCGCCAAAAAGGCTGCACAGGTAATTGTCAGCAAAACTATAACCAACAGAGGTTGCACTGGCCTGCGAGCCGCCCGGATAAAGCGATACGGCTACACCCAGAAAGACCAGAGCCAACGCCAGAAAAATAGTAACCAAGTGTTTCTGAACCATGTTTGCTGTTTTTTGGTATGAATATCGACATTTTTAAGACAAACTAATGGATAATGCCACACATTTTATAAAAACAGATATAAACCAAACCAAAAACCGTGAACCAAAGCGTATTTTGTGTACCCGGCGGCCAAAAACTTGCCGCCGGATATAAGAAAACACCAGGCCTCACGGTTAAAAATGAAGGCTGCAACTGATGGGTTAATACCCCCCACCCGCACGGATATCGCCGTTATTATTGCTGATTTTCTTTTCTATGGACTCCAAACGTTCCAGGTGTTTCAGGAATCGGCTGTTGGTGGCAATCTCGGTCAGTGCCAGCAGTTGGTTTCGGTTTACGTCCAGATTAGTGGCCTGTGTCATCCGAATGGCGTTCATCTGCCCCGCCAACACCCCGGCGGTCTCTTCAGAAATTGATTTTATTGAGCCTGATAGGGAGTTGGAAGAATCGTTTTTTAAATTACTATCATATCCGCTTGCAATCAGCCAATTGTCAAGTTCCTTTTGTCTTTCTTCAAATTGCTTAGTTAAGTCTTTATATTTTTTATTCCATTCATCTAAATCATCTTGAATACTAAAGTCTCCTCCATTTGCAATGTCAAATGAATCTTTGAATCTTTTGCTCAATTCATCAAATGCGGAATTAAATATTGCAGAAAACAAAAGTTTCGAAGATACATCAGCTATCACATCACCTAACACTTTGTTAAACGCCTGAGCGGCATCCGTACCATCTCTAAATGCCTGCACTAAAGCGTTCCTGAGGTTGCTTCCTAAATCACCTATCAGCTCATCTATCATATCATTAATTCCGGCAACATAATCGTTGATGCTCTTCTGTAAGTTTATACCATCTTGTAAGAGATCTACCATACTATCACTTAAAAGCCCACTATTAATAGCAGCCTGTGCTATTTCAATATTCAAAACTCGAGTACCATCCTCTAACGTTTTTATCATCTCCGGATATTTAAACAACACTGGTATTTCAATATTGAACTTACCTATACCCAAAATACCATTATATTTTTTCACAATAAGTCCAAGCGAGTTTTCCAAATCATAGAAGAACTTATTCATTAATCCTAGATTATCATGTAAACCCTTCGATGCTTCAGTAAAAATATTTCTATAGTCTTTAACATATTTATTGCTACTTCTAAAGGCATTTAATCTTATTTCTTCTGCTAAAAGCCGGTTATATTCCTTCTGTAGTTTAATGGTATTCTTGGCGAGTTCTTCATTAATTTTCTTTTGCGCAACAAAGGAAGTAATTGCTTCGGTGACCAGCATAGTTCCTAAACCAATCAATCCAGATTGTGCTGCTTTAGCGGCTTTTTGTGCACCGTTTACTGCCTCCTCTGCTGCTGATGCTGCCTTCTCGGTCTTTTGCTGTTCAGCCATTTTCTGGGCAGCCTTAGCAGCGGCTGCAAATTCTTTGCTGATTTTTGCTGCTTTAATGTATTCAAAAAACTCTTTACTTTTAGAAGAGACTTTAAGCAAAGCACCTGCAAATTCTCCTACATCTCCATTTAACCCCTGAAATGAAGTTCCGATTTGTCCCAAAAGGCCGGCAAGTGTCTGATAATTTTTGAAGTCTAATTCTACCAACGCTACCTTTGCATCCGTGATAGATTTGAGAAGTGATTGGTACGCTTCCAATTCAGGAGTAGCTAACGTCTTCCCTTCCGAAGACTTATTCTCCAGCTCCGATAGTTTAGGTGTTACTTTTGAAATGTAAGACTCTATTGATTCTCTTTTACCTGATTCAACAATAGATTGTATTTCTTTTTGTACTTTTTGAACAAACGACTGCAGCTTTGTATCAGTAGCTGCAATTTCTTCTCTTTCTTTCTCATTTATCTTTTTAATGGTCTCTAAATAAATCTCAGATGTTTTATCCTGATACTCCTTTTCTGCTGCAATTCGTAAATCTGCATACTTTTTCTGAATCCTTAGTCGGTTGCTTTCCTGAGCATTATTTTCAGCATTAAAATTTTTAAACAATTCAATCCTCCGTTTCTCTGCATCAACAATCTGCTTATCAAGCTCTTTCAACTTGGCTTCCTTCTCTTTATCATCTGTAACTGTACTGCTAACTACAAACTTTTCATCATTGAGACGAGAAATTTTCTCTGTCTCATTCTCTACATCCTGAAGCATCTTTGAAATTTGCTCCTTGAATTCATCTAAAGCCGAAGTATCCGGTTCAATTCTGGCTTTAAGAGTTATCAGGTTATCTCTTTCATCTGCAGTGGCGGTATTATTATTAATTCTGGCCTCAAGAATTGCTATTTCATTCTTTAGATAATTCTGGAAGCCTTTACCTGCATCTTTAAGAGTCTTAAATTGCCTATCTGCACTTTCCTTGCCATAAGCTTCTACCCATTTATTATATAATTCATACTGGGTTTTCTTAATATCAAGCTCGCTTTTATAAGCTTTTAGTGATTCACTTTTTGCTTTTTTGAGGTTATCTTTATCTTCTTCAGTGGCATCCTTACTATTAACCTTTGTCTCTAAAGCAGCAATCTGTTTATCGAGATAATCTTTATAGCTCTCTCCTGATTTAAGCAACTCTTCAAATTGCTTATCGGCAGAAGCTTTGCCAATTTCATTTACCCACTGGTTATATTCACTATATTGCTTTTTCTTTTCTTCAAGAGTTTGTTCGAACGTTTTTACCTCATATTTCTTTTTTAGTTCCTCAATTTTTATATCCGCCTCAAGTTTTCTCTTAGTATACTTTTCATATTCATTGGGAGAAATATCTGGATTTAAGCTATCTCTAGCACTAGAAGCTTTTCTTGACTCTTCTTGCCAGTAATTTATTGAACCTTTTTGTACGGGCAATTCAGTTTTTCCTTTCGAAGTTAAACTCTTATAAAGAGTATCAAGCTTTTTATATTCATTTGAAGTTAATTCAAGGCTTCCTTTCAATTCCCTTGCAGCATTTGCAAGTGCAGAAATTTGATTTTCAGTTTTTGCCTTTTTGCTTAAATCTAAAATTTTCTGTACATTCTTCTCAGTTACAGCTGTATCTAAACTTTTGCCAAAATCTATGTCAATATCATTAATTCTGTCGGTTAGATTTTTTATTTTGCCATCGGCTTTTTCTAAACTAACTATAAGGTTTTGAAGAGTAATCTTTTCCATTATTGACTTAATGAAATTACCTTTTACCCCCAATTTTTCTTCTGATTCAATTACTTCCTTCGTTTGTTTAATTCTTCCGACAATACTATGTCTAATAGCTTCCTGATCTTCTTTCTGCTTTTTTAAAGGCACTGTCGCTTCGTACTGAAGTTCCTTAGCATGATTTAAATCTTTCAATGATTTTTCAGCAAAAATTTGCAACGTCTCTAATTCTTTCTCAAGCACTTTAAAGGTTTCAGCCGACGCTTGGTCTTTCACATTAAAGTTTTTTATTCTATCCTGCAAAGTAGATACATTCTTACTGGCGCTTTTATAGTTCTCTTCCAAATTTGAAATTTCAAATTGGTCAATTGCCTTATTTAATTCAAGCTGAGCCTTGGTAGCTTCCTTCTTTTTAAAAGTTTCAAGTGTTATATTTCCTAATAAATTGGGATATAGTGCTTGTAACTCCAAATAGGCTTGAATTTGTTGATATTTACTACTTGTTTCGCTGTTAATAACACTCATCAAAGACTGTGTCTTAGACACCAATTCTTCACGTTTCTTCTGTATCTCATCTTGCTGCTTATTCAACAATTCTTGCGCTCTTACTGCGGAATTAGTGTTATCGTGTAAGACCCATATAGTCGCAGCCAATGCAGCAATAGCCGTTGCAGCAGCTACATAAGGATTCACATTCATAACTGCATTTAATGCTGCTTGTGCTTTAGTTTGTATCCCCAATGCTACAGCTTGTAATTTTGTGGCAGTTGTAAGTGTTCCCAAACCTCTTGCCATTTCAATATATAACGTAGCAACCTTACTTGAATTAATCAATTTATGAGCAATGTCGATAGTTATTACAGCAGCTCTATAAGTTCCATAAGTTGCTATTAATACTGTTAAAATCTTTTCAACTTTATCATAATTTTCTACAAGTAAAGAAAGTCCATCTACCGACATACTTAACAAGCCGCTCTGGCTTTGCCCGATTTCATTCAACATACTTTCAAAAGCGTTCTTCAAAGCGTTAATCTGCCCCGCCACCGTCTCAGCCTCTTTTTGCATAACCCCATGAAAAATGCCGCCAACATTGGTCATATTCATAAAAGCCTGCTGAACCTGACCAAAACTAATCTTTCCTTCATTGGCAAAGGTCTTCACCCCATCGGTATTGGTATGCAACACCCTGGCTAATTCTTCATATACCGGAATATTCTTCCCTGCCATTTTCGTCAATTCATCTGATGACGCAGCACCACTCTCCCGCATTTTTCCGTATAATTCTGCAAGCTCATTAAGTGGCACACCCACACTCAACGACACATCGCCAAGCATTTGTAAATCAGCCATGGCAGTTTTGGCATCCGCGCCAAACGCAATTAATGCGTTCGCGCCTTGAGCTATTTCTTCAACATTAAGCGGAGACTGACCGGCCATCGTCATCACCTCGGCCATTAGCGCATTGGCTTCTACCCTGCTATTTAAAACACCAGCCATTTGGCCCTCCCAGGATCTGAACTCACCTCTTACTTTCACAATAGCATCAGCCACTGCGGTTAAGGCTTGTATGGCATCGTGGGTTTCTACAATGCTTGATAAAACCGACCCACCGCTGTTCAAACCCTTAATCTTTTTCTCTATGTCATCTAATGTCTTATTAAACTGGGCGGCATCAATTGACGCCGTAAATTGTAGATTTGCCATCTTGCAGAAATTGTTGTGTTGGATTTTTTATATCAACAAATATAACCATTTCATACTTATAATGTAAGCACATTGGCGAAAAATATTTCCGGCACAAAACCTTGTTTTTTAAATTCCTGTTGCACGTCTTTCATGCCCTTCGGCTTCATTTTTTTAAATCAAAACCAGAAGCCCTGCCACCCATTATTATATAACTATATTAAAAAGTTTAGTTTCGTTTTGTTTAGTTTATTTAATGGTAGCAGCTTAGGTGATGGTTTAGGGTGCGGCTTAGGGTATGGTTTAGGTGTCAATGGCCGACACCAACACACGTGCTGCCTGGCACTTGGTGTCAGCTTAGGTATCAAACGCTGACACCTATACGTAAACAAGGTATCAGATTCTGACACCCTGCTGGCACAGAGTTTTTTGCTTGTATATAAACCAAAATATTCACACAATGGAAAACCAGAACAGACAACCTCTTGCCGCAACAGACCAGGGAAACGGCCAGCCGAACGATGCCTCGCAAGGCCTTACCAGCCAAACCCGTAACCAGCAGGGCGGCGAAAGCGCCGTGCCTCCGCAGCCAGACCAGGCCAATACCTACCGCGGGCAAGGCGGGCAGGAGTACGACGTTGACGCAGACGATGCCGTGAACAAACAAGCCGATTATAGCGGCCAGGCTGATGCGCCGGAAATTGAAACGGTAACACCCGAAACGGAGTCGGCCGAAGAAGAAGCCCATGAGAAGGATATGGAATCAAACCGCGACTCCGACCAGCACGTCAGTCCGGGCGACATTGCGCCCAACAAAGAATTTAACCGTTAACTGTGGCATTTATTACCATTAGTGGGGTGTGTCTAAATAGTATTTTTAGGCACACCCCTTTTTAAGTGCAGATTAAAAAAAACTACGCAATAGCCAGCCGGGTTTGTAACTTTTTGCAGGCAACAAAGTAAGCCTTAACGAAACCGATGCCACACAAGGTATTAGTTTGTTTAAATTTAAAGACACACTTAATACTATTTTCACACAACTTTATTTACGTATATAGGCACCGTTGCGGAAGAAAAAAATTTCATGCCCGTTAAACTTTATTGCCGGGCGGTTGTCTAAACAATTTATTAAATTTTAATGCAGAAAAAATCTAAACAATTTCTATATTTGTCTCACTAACCTATTATTTGGTAGATACATTATGAAAATAGCTATACAAAGAGATGCACTGCGGCAGACTGTCGAAGAAGCATTACTTAAAAGCAACATCCACTCAGAAGAAATCATTGATAATCAAGACCTCAGCAGTATTGCGGTCTTAATCAATACCGAAGTTCAGCCGGCACAGTTGAGCAACTTCGTAAAGCTAATCCAGGAGCAGGAGCTCAAATGCAACACCAACACCTTCCCCGATGTTACTTATATTTCGGTGTTTATTTGATTTTGCAGGTTCTTTTTTAAATCAGGTTTTCAATTAATTTATCGTCTTTTCGCTGTTTTACCGGCACCCAGCATTGCTGACGCCTCAACGCATTCCCCCCTTACACCCCCTGCCAAAGCCCCCCACGCACAGCCCAAAAGACGGTGGATGCTGGCGTGTTAATCGGTTTCAAGGCCAGGCACCGCATACAGTATTTACGTACCCGGAGATGGTTTGCGGCGAATGCACCCCCTATTCACCGCATAAAATGCGGCGAATAATTTGCATATACGGTAAATAAGACTTATATTCACCGCATAACCGCATAAATAAAGGCTAATATATGTATATCTATCAGCATTATAAATGGCCTGCATTTGGGTGGAACATCGAAAAGATAACGCCGCTCCTGGCTGCCGTGAGCCATAAACAGGGCAGGCTTTCCGGCCGGATGGGCGCTTTGGGTTTTAGGCTTCAGGAAGAAGCCCAGTTACTAACCCTTACACAAGATGTACTGAAAACCAGTGAAATAGAAGGTGAAGTACTGAACCACGAGCAGGTCCGGTCATCAATTGCCCGTAAACTGGGCATGGATATAGGTTCCACTATCCCATCCGACCGCCATGTGGACGGAGTAGTGGAGATGCTGTTTGACGCCACCCGTCACTACACCCAGCCACTCACCGCAGCGCGCCTTTTTGGTTGGCATGCGGCCATGTTTCCTACCGGTTACAGCGGCATGTATAAAATAACTGTTGGCAACTGGCGCAATCCACAGGCAGGCCCCATGCAGGTTGTTTCAGGAGCGATGGGCCGTGAAACCGTTCACTTTGAGGCTCCATCGGCAGAAAGAGTACCCACAGAAATGCGTACGTTTTTAGACTGGTTCAATGAGGCACCTTCGCAAGACCCGGTTCTTAAAGCGGCCATTGCCCACTTGTGGTTTGTTACCATTCACCCTTTTGATGATGGCAACGGACGCATTGCCCGTGCCATAACCGACCTGCAACTGGCCAGAGCCGACAAGAACGAACAACGTTTTTACAGTATGTCGGCGCAGATACAGAAAGAACGCAAAGCTTATTACATCATGCTGGAAAAAACGCAAAAGGGTAATCTTGACATTACTGAATGGCTGGTCTGGTTTTTAACCTGTCTCGACAAAGCCTTATCAGGTGCAGATGAAGTACTGAGCAGTGTATTGAATAAAGCACGCTATTGGGCATTTTTTGCAGAAAAAACCCTGAACGACCGCCAGAAAATGATGCTCAATAAATTGCTCGACGGCTTTGAGGGCAAACTCAACACTTCAAAATGGGCTAAAATCACAAAAGTTTCATCAGACACCGCCCTTCGGGATATCCAGAATCTGGAGCAGCAACAAATTTTGCAAAAAGAAGAAGGAGGCGGAAGAAGCACCAGCTACCAGTTAGCATCTTTAGAAAACACTCATTCAAATCAATCCCCCCCATGAAACTCCTTCTTGCTTATTTTACTTTGGCTTACCTTATCAGCTGGTTGATATGGTTTCCGCTTTACAGCCACGTATGGGGCATTACCGGCTTGCCCGTTCTGCCCTATCATCATGCCTTGGGTGGCCTGGGGCCTTTGGCAGCCTCTTTCATTACCACTGCCATTTTCGGCAAGCGCAACGGCATAAAACTGCTGGTGGCACAGATGCTTCAAACCAAACCTGTGGTGTATATGCTTATTGCGCTGTTCAGCCCTTTTGTGCTGGCGGTGGCAGCGGCAGTTATTAATTATTGGGCAGCGGGCACCCCGCTTCAACTTGCCGGATTGTTTGTAGCCAAAGAGTACCCCGAATTGGGTTTTGCCGGTTTCTTCTTCTACAACCTGCTGTTTTTTGGCTTTGGCGAAGAGGTAGGCTGGCGAGGCTTTGCCCTGCCGCGCCTGCAGAGCCGCTTCAATGCCCTTTCGGCAAGCCTGATACTCACCGTTCTGTGGGCAGCCTGGCACCTGCCGCTGTTTTTTTACAGGCCGGGTTATACCGGCATGGATGCCGCCGGTATCTTCGGCTGGGTGTTCAGCCTCCTTACGGGCAGTATCCTGCTAAGCTGGTTATACAACAGTTCAAAGGGCAGCCTGCTGGCCTGTGCTATTTTTCATGCAACGGTCGACATCGCTTTTCTGGCCGACTTTGCCGATAAAAACATCATCAATTATATGGGTATGCTCATTACCGTCTGGGGTGTAGCTACTATCGTTATTTTTAAACCCGCCCACCTTTCGCGCACCGAACGGCTGCGGGACTAACAAAAAAACAGACGCCCGTTTCCAAACCGAAAACGGGCGTCTGTTTTTACTATTATTTTATGGCTATGGCCGGTCTGCCTTCCAATCGCTGTTGTCTTCAGCTTTTACCTCAATCAGGTTGTTTTTTTTAAGGCTAACCTCTTTCCCTGTGAGCCATTTGCGAATCGCCGCCAGGTCTGAGCCATCAAAAAAACCGACTATCAGCATGGCTACAATCAAAAGTATTTCAAATTCGTAATACATAACTCTGGTGTTTGCTGTTTGTACTAATAATCCCTGTTAAGACGTAACTTCCGGCTATCAGGATGCAACCGCACCCCAACATTTTATTTACCAGAATCTGAAACCAATGGTAGCCTGCACCCAGGCATTTTTATAGCGCGGATTAGTAGACGTGCCGTCGCCGTTGTTATTCTGCACATCCCAGCCCGCACGGGTGCCAATCACAAATTTATCGAAGTTGAAATCAATACCACCTACGGCGCTCAGGGTGTTTTTGCGGATGTTGTCGTTCGTAAACTCCTGCTCCTGTGCCGATGTACCCAGAAAATTCTTGAAAACATCGTTCTGGCGCATCAGGTACGAATACTGCGGCCCCACCTGAATGGTAATTAAACTGCTGGGCTTGATAGACACCAATAGCGGAATATCAACCGAATGCGTAGTGCGTGTCAGCTCATAATTACTGCCAAAGAAAGTGCCACTCTGACGGAACCCCCGCTGCGAATACAACACTTCGGGTTGCAGACCCAGATACTTACCCAACGGAATAGCCAGAAAAGCCCCACCTGCAAAACCAAACTTGCCGTCGGCCGTGTAATCATCATTGTTTGAATCGTAGATGTTCGAGAAGTTGGTACCTGCTTTTAAACCGAAAACCAGGTTCTCACGAGCATCGGTACTGCCACTCTGGCCAAAACTTTTAATGGTAAAAAGGCTCACTACTGCTGCAATTGCTACTAATTTCTTCATGACTGTAATTTTAGATAATTGTTGAAAAGTTGTACTGCGTGATTTATTAATTAACTTCAATTAGAAGAAACCATAAAATTTCCGTGCCTGATTTATAACGCACCAGACAAAGCAATATTGGGGAATTATTTCTACAAAATTGTGGAGAGAGGGGGAGTTGTTAGCGTGGAAGGGTTGAGGAGGATTCTAATATCCCTCCAGCGTCTCTACACCGGGCGCCGCTGTGCGCAAAAGCCAAAGGCAAAGCAGGGTCTTTGGCGTTTAAAGTATTAACTCTTAATGGCCTGCCAGATAGCTAAGATAAAAGCAATAAAAAAAGTGTTTTTTTTAAGCTGCTATCAATTGATGCTGAAAATGAGGGTCAAAAGGATTATTTGAACGAATAACTGCCATCATTGTATGAATGAGTTTATTTTTGATGTTATTCATTACTAATAATCCTTTTTTACCTTCGGCTTTTTTACGTTTATAATATTTTTTAATCATTGGGTTGTAACGTATTGCTGACATGGCAGCCATATGTAATAATGACTTTAAACTTATATGAGCTAAATTAGAAATATGTGTACCTCTGTCAACAGAACTTCCGGAGGAGTGCTGATAGGGAGCCACACCCACAAAAGCTGCCAGTTTTCTGGCATTGAATTGCTTATCAAAGTTTCTGGTGTAAATTAATATCCAAAGCGCTGTGATTTTACCAATACCTTTGACAGAAGTAGCTAAATTCAGATTTTTATGCCATGCTGGATTCTGATTAATCAACTCATCCATCGCTTTCTCTACCTCTTTTAAAGAAGCTTTTAAACCATTAAGAGCCTGTCTTTGAACTTTTTTAACTATCTGATACGATACTTTTGTAAATGGTTTTAGTTCCTCCTGAGCTGTTCTCAAAGCGTTGTATGCACTTAGTATCCGATTGCGAGTCGTTAATAAATCATGCATTTGTTCCAGATTACTATCATAATCAGGGGTAATTTCAGCTTTATTACCTTTCTCCTGAGCATAGACAGCAATCCGAAAAGAATCCACTTTATCATTCTTGCCTCTTTGAATCCCTTGTGAACGCTTAATCTGTAAGCCTGACTCTATCCAAAGTGACAACTGATGGTCTTGCAAGAAATGTTGCAGTAAGCGTCCATAGATACCTGTATGCTCCATGCAGAATAAAATATCCCGCTGACCTTTCGTGGTTTTAACCACCCATTTCAGGAACATAAAGTATGCCTCTTTCTGATTCTTAAAACGCTTGTAGGCCAGTTTCTTGCCTGAATCATTTACTATACTTGCATCAAAATAAGATTTTGATAAATCAATACCCACAAAAAATAGATAAGAAATTTGAGCTTCTTCCATGATTTTGATAGTTTTACGTTGGACAAAATAATCGCCTAAGTAAACTCAAATCAGCAAAGTCCTTTAATAGATTGACAGGTGGCTGCCTGTTTCTGCAATAGCTAAATGGCTTAAGATTTGAGTAAGGGAAGTAGATGGCTTAATCTGCCAGTGGTTTCGTTTCTGGAGTCTCCCATAGGTTTCATCTGCTCCCCAACTTAGGAAATTTACCGTCGTAAATCTATCCTAATTACTCTTTTTCTTCAATCATTCTTTGTCTTTTAATACATCGCAAATCTAAAGGAGTCTCCCGACTGGGCGTCCCCGTTCGCACAAGCCTAAAGCAAAGAAAGGGGTTTCTAACATATAAACCATTAATACAAATCTTTATTATAAAAACCCTCAGCACCAGCTCCCCCTCGCATGGCTAAAGGCTCAGGCTATCGGGAGATGCTGGTGGAACAGGAAAACGTTACGCACTAATTCAGCGGAACGCCGCCCGCTCATTCACTCAATCACTCATTCACTCATTCACTAATTCATTCACTCCCCTCCCATCATCTTCTTCCTATGCAGCATTCCCCAAAGGTGCAATTGTTCAACCAGATTGTTAAGCGACAGGCCATGTTCGGTTATAGAATACTGCACCGTCGGTGGGAAGGTGTCAAACACCTCGCGCTTGATCAAAGCGTTGGTCTCCAAACTTTTTAGCTCTTTTGATAACGTTTTATCTGTAATACCGCTCACCTCTTTGGCTATTTGCTTAAAGCGTTTCGGGCCATCGTACAACGAAAACAGAATCAGTAATTTCCATTTACCTTCCAGCGCTTCCAGGGCATCTTTAATAGAAAGCATATTAATGGGGCAGTGTTCTCCGTTTAGCATCGGTTTATATTTTACGTTACTATCCAACCGGATAGCGCTATCTAACAGGATAGTACTATCAATCAGATAGTAAAAGTACATAAACTTGCACCATAAACGAAAATAATGATTGCATGAACAACCAAAACACATCAAAAATACGCAACTTGGCCGCCTGGCTGTGCCAGATACTCCTGTCGGCGGGCTTTCTTTGGGCAGCATATTTGAAGCTTTTCCAACCCATTGACCAACTGGCCCAAATGTGGCCATGGACAGGCGACAACCCCACGCTAACCAGGGTGGCAGGCTTGGTAGATTTAATGGGCGGCCTCGGCATTATTCTGCCAACGGCGCTCCGCATTAAACCCATACTGACCCTTTATGCCGCTTATGGCACCATCCTGCTAATGCTGGCGGCCAGTGCGTTTCACATCAGCCGTGGTGAGTCATCGCAGATAGGCTTCAACATTTTCTTTGCCGCATTGGCTGCTTTGGTAGCGTGGGCAAGGCGATAAACAACCTTTAGCCATGCGGGGCATTGTGGTAGCTGCTTTAATGATGAAGTGGTATTTTGACAAAAAACCCGGGCAAACTGCCTGCTGACAGCCTGCCCGGGTTTAGGTGGCCATTAATTACCTAAATTAAGAAACAGGAGCGCGCATTGATAAAGGATTGGCTTATTTGTATTTTAAGGTTGAGTTTTACCAGCTATATATTGAATGTGACTGGTATCTTTCTGTATGTTAAAGCTGTAGATTACCAGAATTATACTTCGTAAATGGCTTGGATTATTTGCACTTAGACTTAATTGAGTATCAGATACTTATTTGTTTTTGAGCAATTAGTATTTACCTTGATAAATTGAATAAATAGTCAATAAAGATTAAATTTTACAGAAAACGAAAATTAATGAAGCAAATTCAAACTTCGAAAAGCTTGCCTTACATTATTTTCAAAATCTCTAAAAGATTCAAGTTGCCTGAGTTTCTCAATATCTATACTTTGTCCTAAAGGCGAGTAGAGGTCAGAGATAGTAAGCTCCCCTCTACGTCTTCTAGTTAAATCCACTCTGGCAATTCTAATTGCATTTTCAATCACTTCTTTTGGTCTTGCTATTTGTTCTGGATTCCTATTTATTTCAAGTTCTTCATCTGATTTAGTTGTTCCTATTACACGTTTTAAAAGTTCTTTATCAGCTAGCATCCAGGCTTCGGTTTCCTGAATTGGAACAATAGCCGCCATTACTAGGCAATAGTCATCAGGATTTAATGTACTAAGTGATTCTTGTGCAACATTTATTTTATTTTGGTAAGCATTTGATGAGGTCTGGGCATCAGCGTCAGTGTGAACACAAATAATTTGGATACCAAAATCGGCTACTCCTTTTTTTGAGGCTTCAATGACCTGTTCAACAAAACTTAGTTCACTTCTATTTATACTAATAGAAGAAACATAAATATCAATTTGACCAGAACATTCAAATGCTATGCTTTGCAAAGCTTTTTGAACAATGCCTTCCAAAAAAGAGATGTCGGTAGATCCTTCAGTAAATAAACCAGTGAAAACTTGAGGCATAAATTGACTAATACGTATTTGGTGCAGTTTCTAAATATTTTGTAACATTCGATAATGTCAATTTTTTATCCTGCTCAGAAAGATTAAGTTGAAACGGTATCGAATTTTCTTTTTTCACAGGCAGTATACTTGTAACGCTTAGGGCTATTCGTTTATGGTTTATTTCATCAACTCTATTTACCATCTCTGCATACCATATACTGACATTTTTGTCATCTTGCCATTTGTAAATCTGGTCCACTAAAACCGGTGAATGTGTGTTTACGATAACCTGGCGCAAGGGGGCATCTTTATCTGAAAAATCTAAACTCAAGTCTTTTAAAAGTTTTGCCATAGAACCAATTCTAAGTGGATGTACGCCATTTTCAGGTTCTTCAAAACAAAGCAAACTGGTGTGTTTATTATCATACTCTAGAATACATAAAGCTAATATCCTTAGCGTGCCTTCTGATAGTACTCTTGATGTGTAATTCTTTTTATCCTTATCTTTGATATTGATAACATATTGCTTATTTTCGGTATCGTCAACTACATCAACTTCAATAAAACTAGGTAAAAAAGTTTGTAGTTTTCTTGAAATTTCCATTATTGAATATTCATCATCTTGTTTTATTCTGTACAAAACCGCAGCAAGATTTTTACCACTTTGGGTTAAAATATCTTCTCCGCTATTTTTAGAAGTAGGCTGTCGTAAATCTTCCGGATTTAATTCTAAAAATTTCCAGTTCCGCATTTCTTCTTTAACTGCTAATACATGTGGAAAATCAACAGCATCAAAACTACTTAAAACCGTTCTTGATGCATTATTCAAAGGAAATCTTCTTTTATTGCCAGCTGTTCCGTCTTGATGAACTTGTACCGTTGAAATTCCATTTTCAGTTATTGTTTGAATATAAGGAAGAGCCCTTTTGCCAGTTTCAACCTTTGGCCGCCAGTTTTCAAGAAATGGTCTCGGAATCAACTTAATCCATTTGTCTTGTTGATGTTTTAAGTTTTCTAATTTTTCTTCAGCAACTACCAAATCCTCAATACCTGATGAATTAGTATAACGTTTTATTTTAAGTTCATACCTCAATCGGGTATATTTTATATTTCCTACATTTCCCCATGCATCTTTTATTTTATTGCTGACTAGCATTTCAACCGTAAAAGACATGGTATCTGCATAATCATTTTCTGAGTATTGAGTGAATAGTTCTGAAAATTCTCCCCGCTGCTCTTTAAAAGCCTTTTTTAGATTATCGGCTTCGGCCAATCGACTTAATAATTTTAAAGCATCAAATAAGTTACTTTTACCTGATGCGTTAGCTCCAGCAATAACTGTGAAAGGAGTAAACTCCATTTCAAAGTTATTGAATGATTTGAACCCATCAATTTTAATGTATGTAAGCATTCGCTTGGATTAAGTGAGTTTTGCTATCTTTAATATTTTCAACAAAAAACGTAGTTTTAAAAATTAAAACTAAACAAATGTATTTAATATAAATCAAAATGAAGGTTTACCAACTAATAATTATTCAATTTGATGAAAGGAACATTTATCAAAACTGATACAACCTTACCTAAATATCACCTTCCTGGCCTCCAGTTCTTTATATTTTTCAATATACATTTTATCCAACTGTTCAGAGTCTTTGTATTTTATGCGCAGGGCAGCCAGTTTTTTATGAAGCTGTGCCCTGATTTCCGCGTAAGCCGGGTCATTGTACACATTCCTTAGTTCGTTTTTGTCTTTTCGGCGGTCGTACAGCTCCCATTCGTCAATGTCATGGTAAAAATGCACCAGTTTAAATGCTTCGGTTACAATGGCGTAGTGGCGTTTTACCATGTGGATGCTCGGGTACTCGTAGTAATGATAATAGGCTGCATCGCGGAATTTCCTGCCCTGCCCTTTGAAGATGGGCAGCATGCTTTCGCCCTGCATATCGGCCGGAGGTTTAATGCCTGCCGCCTCCAGAAATGTCTGAGCGAAGTCGAGATTCTGCACCATTTGCGCGTTTTTACTGCCTGCTTTAATAACGGCAGGCCATTTGATGAGCAACGGAGTCTTGAACGATTCGTCATAAACAAAGCGTTTGTCGAACCAACCATGTTCGCCCAGATAAAAGCCCTGGTCTGACGTATAAACTACAATGGTGTTTTCGTCCAGGCCGTTGGCTTTCAGAAAATCCAGCACCTTACCTACGCCTTCGTCTACCGAGGCAATGCTACCGAGGTAGTCTTGCATATAGCGTTGGTAGCGCCATTTTAGTTGGTCTTTTTCGGTCATGGTTGGGTAACGGCTTACAAAATCATCATTGATTTTGTCATAAGTCTCGTTCCATGATTTCAGCTGAGCGGCATCCATCCTTGCCAGATTCGACTTATAAAGCGCCTTGTCGGTCCAGTGGTTTTCTTTTAGCCCCAGTTTATCCATGTTTTCGGGCTTTATCTTCGAGTCTCCGCCCCAGGTCATGTGGTGCATCAGGGTCATTTCCTGCTCTTTGGCAGCGCGGCCGCGTCCCTCATAATTATCAAAAAGCGTGGCAGGCTCCGGGAAAGTCTTCTTCGTAAACTGGCGGTAATGCCGCTCGGCAGGCAGCCACTCGCGGTGGGGGGCTTTGTGCAGATACGCCAGAAAAAACGGCTTGTCATCGTCGCGCTCGTTTTTCAGCCAGTTCAGGGTCATGTCGGTAATAATGTCGGTCACATAGCCTTTCACCTGTGTTTTGCCCTCTTTTTTGGTAATAAAATCGGGGTTATAATAATGCCCCTGGTCTGGCAGAATCTTAAATTCATCAAAGCCTTTCGGGTTATTGCCAAAGTGCAGCTTGCCAAACATGGCTGTCTGATACCCATTGGCCTGCAGAATCTGCGGGAAGGTTACATTGGTGGTATCAAACGGAAAATAGTTGTCTATTTTGCCGTTGATGTGGCTGTGCTTACCCGTAAGAATAACCGCCCGCGACGGCGCACAGATAGAATTAGTTACACAGGCATTGCTGAAAAGCATACCTTCTCTGGCAATGCGGTCTATGTTGGGTGTGCTGGTGAGGCGCGTATCATAAGCCGAAATGGCCTGATAGGCGTGGTCGTCAGACATAATAAAAACAATATTGGGCCGCTTGTTTTTCTTGGGCGGGTGCGTTTTGAAAGCTACCAGCAGGGCTGCCCCGACGGTAAACAATAAGATAGGGAAAAGAAGTTTTTTCATGGGTGTTTAATGATTGAACCCCACCCTGGGCCTCCACAACTGAAGGGAGGGAAGTTATCTTCAAAGTCGGGGTTGTTTTTATTTTATTTCTTAACCTGCGCCCAACGAATGGCGTTTTCGATGAGTTTCAGGAAGTGCTCGTTTTTCCAGGAGGCATCGCTGTGGCCCATAGAGGTATAAAAGGTTTTACCCTGGCCGGTTTGTTTGCTCCAGGCGACGGGGTGGTCTTTGCCCATGCCAAAGTTTTTATCGGTTACAAACAGAATATTGCCGCTGGGGTTAATGCTTTGGCCATTGATGCTCAGCTCAACCTGAAAACCTTTGCTGCGAGGATTACCAAAGAACACATACCATTCGTCAGAGTGGGGCCAGCTTGGGGGGATACCCGCCGTCAGCAGGCTATCAGCCTGCGCATCAAGCAGCACGGCAGTTTCCTGAAACTGCGGATTGATAGGATGGTGCGAAAATTTAAAACCCAGCAGGTTCTGCTCGTACCAGTCCCAGCGATGCGAGTCGTCGCCCGCGCCATGAATCCCAATCAGCGTGCCGCCGTTTTCAACGTATTTTTCAAGGGCGCGTTTCTGGTCGTCGTTGATAACCTCACCGGTTGAGTTATTGAAAATGACCGCACTAAATTTGGTCAGCTGTGCTTCATTAAACACGCCGCCCTCTTCAGTTACATACAAAAACCAGTTGTTTTTAGCCGCCAGACCTGCCATAACGGGTTTTGATGCCTCGATGGATTCGCCGTGACGGAAGCCGGTCGTTTTAGAGAACAAAAGAATGGCAGGTTTGCCGGTCGGGAAGTTGATGGCAGGGGCTTCGGTCTCATACGAAACCGGAAAGCCATATTTTACCTTGTAGATAAAAACGCCCAGCAATCCGCCAAGCACCACCACAATACCCAGCACCGACCATAGAACGATTTTAAAAATCTTTTTCATGTGAAGGGTTGAATGATTGTGTGAAGATAACACTTTGTGGCAAATTTTGAAAAAGTCTAAAATAAAGACATTGAATTAAGGAAAAGGGTAGGAATGGGTAGGAGGCATGGGATGGTAAGCAGAGGTATTGCAATCGGTAGGGGCTGTGGGGTAAATTTATTATTTGCTTGTAGGGGTTCAAAATTTTGAACCCCTACAAGTTTACTGTAACTCGTCCTAAAAAGCATTATAATTTGGTGAGTAATAATTTTGTAAGCCTGATGTAATTATAAATTATCTGAGTATTACAAACCTGATTTGTTGATAAAATTTAATAGGGCGTCTTCTAAATCGCTATAATTCAACCAAAACTCATCATTAATAGACTCCATCATTTTCGACTGATCTGTTGTCCACTCCTGAATCACCTTATTTCGTTCATTAATATCTCGTGAAGGTTTTCCGCCTGGGAAAAGCATATTCATTCGCTGTACTAATCCAGCAATATCATTGAATCCAAGATAAATCAAATCTTCGATTATGTCTTCAATATGTTCGGCACCATAGTTTGTGTATTGGTCGAAAATACCATCTACAGTAATCGGTTCCAAATTGAACCAAATTCGCTCTTCCCTTGATAACGATTCATAATTCTTAAAACCTTTATCCACTAAATTCTCCCATGTACTTTGTAGTTCTTCTCTTGTTTTCATGATTACGTTCCGTTTTATTATGCCATCAAAGTACGAAGCACAGCAGCTTAAAAAAAACGCAGTAAAAATACTAAAATTAACCCGTAGTGCATTTTGAATCGGAGAATATAAGCTGCCAATAAATATTCTAAAGGGTTTGATTGAAACATTCAGTTCAACATCTTCAAGTTTTTTGATGCAGAAATGAATCTGCACTTGCTTTGGATTGCTTTTAGATTGATTCTGCGTTTTTTGAAAGATTGGGTATCCCGTAGGGATGATATATCGATAGAAAATATGGCTGATACACGTATAAAGTCCCATCGGGACGATATATTAAGTACTCAACAATGAATATATTATCCCTGACGGGATACACAGCTATAAGCCAAAACTACGTCTACTGATATACAATCCCTATGGGATTCCGTTTGAATAGAAGGTTAACTGATTAAATTCAACCATCTTTGATTAGTGCTAATTTGAGGTCTATTCTTCTTAAATACACTATGAGTTACTATTAAACTCTAATGAACAACAAATGTACAAATGATATACTGATTTCCCCAATTCTCAGTACTCCCACTCCCTCAACCATGCAAGCCCCGCCAACGCCGCGAATAAGAAACACAATGAGCAGAGGCTAAGTGCCAATATTCAGCCGGTGCGTTGGTTATTCACTGTAAGCATTTTCATGCCCGGCAAAGCCAATCGTACCGCAATCGGGTGGTTCATATCTCTATACCTTATTAAGCATTCGTTACCTGGGGTTTACCATTCAATAAGTAATATTTGCTACCGCTTGATAATAAAAATTATAAACTTTAAATTTGTACCCGAAATCTCAGACAGGTTTCTACCTGTCGGGATTCAATTAATTGGCTGCTTCTACTGCCCTAGTGCCCTAGTGCAAATGATGCTTTGTCCGAACAACACAACTGCCTGCAGCAAAACATGACAAATACTTTTTAATAATACTCACCCCCCATTTTAAAACGAAAACCTGAGATGAAAAACCCCGGGACCGTTTAATTGATGTACCTCTGGACTTATTAAAACATAAAAAATGGGCTGAGCCTTATTGAATTATAGCTTTTTTACATATTTTCTAAATTTACCAAACTGATAAAAATGAAAACTACAAACGCCCTGAAATTTGTAAGCCTGAGTGCCTGTTTGCTGCTGGCAACAGGTTTATACAACTGCAAACCTAAAGAATCGGAACCCGAAATACCGAAATTTGAAGAAGAATACAAAAACGTTAAACTACCCGAAATAACCATCGTTAAGCCCGCCGAGGTAGTTTTGGTACCAGGTAAGGTAGAAGAACCAAAGGCTGTAACCTCATTATCTGCCGAACTCACTACCGGCACCGTTACTCCGGCTCTTACAGCCGCAGCAACCGACATGGAGAAAATTGTTTCGGCTGATAAAGCTGCTGAAATTAACGCCGCCTTTACTGACGACGTTATCAATAAACTGGCCAAAGGCGAGCCAATACCTGCCAGTTTAAAGGCTTCTATAGATGCTATTGCGGCTAATCCGGCATTTGCAGCCTATTTGCCTTCATTAACCCTACCCACCGTAAACGGAAAACCAGTAACCGGAATAGTGAAAGAGCTACCATTTAAAAATAATCAGCCGCTGTTTACCATTCCTGATTACGCCATTGCAGCCATCAACAGCCCATGCACAGACTCGGCTCAGGCAGCTTTTAACCGTGCTAAAACCAATTTAGACAACGCCAGACTTCAACAGCGTGCCAATGTAACCAACAGTTACAATCAGAACGTAGCTTCAATAAGTAATACCGAATGTTTGTCCTCAATACAGACTGTTCTTAATAGTACCCTTGCCACGTCTTTAAACGTGTTTAATAGCCGATTGGTTTTCATCAACTCAATTAGAAATCCATCATCGCGCATAAAAAGCCCTGCCAACACCCTGGCGAACCCGGTAACGCAATTGATTAAAACATTATTTATAGTAAACTTTACTACCCAGATAAACACTATAAATACGCTATCGGTTGTGTCAAATACTGCCTGTGATACCGAAAAAGCAGAAAAATTAAAGGCTGCCGAAACGGCAAGAGATACCAACTTTGCAACCATAGAAAATAACTATAATGCAGCCCTGGCAACGTTACAAGCTACGCTAACCAAAAGTTTCCAGACCTGCCACGACCAGGGCCAGGGTTGATTGACAGACATTCTGAATAAACGTTTCTATTATACTGCCTGATTAAGGTTCTGTACTGAATAGTTTTTAACACAAACCCCAATATTCAATTGCGGTTACTATAAATACATTACAAAAAACGGACAGGCCATCAACCGGCAGCCTGTCCGTTCTTTCGTTTAATTGCATTCACCTAAATACCAACCACATTTTTGCAGCTCCATCAACTAACCAGGTTACAACTGTAAAAAAAGCGGCTCCCACGACAATCCACCTCCTCACCGAATTGCAAAATACCAGGCCCAGCCCATAAGCAATAGCTGAAACGGCACCCTGAACCACAAATAAGCCAGCCCTTTGCCGTTGGTGGCTCCGGTTTCGTAATTCAGGTGGTTAGCAGCGGCATAAATATTAGCAGGCAGAATAAGTATAAAAAACAGAACGAGCAGATACCCCGTTAATACCCACAGCCCCGGCACAAACAGGCCAACGGCTGCCAGTATCTCTAAAACACCTGTTAAATAAACCATAAAAGCCCTGAAAGGCACAAAGGCAGGCAGCATGGCTGTCATGCCCCGGGTAAAAATAAAATGCCCTGTGGCAGTAAAAACAAGCATGACGGCAAGGGCTATTCTACCCGCCAGCGTTACATCAAAAGTAGACCTGCCGAGACGTGTAACAAGCAAAGAAACGGCAAACGTGCCTAGTAAAACAAATAGTGGCTTCATGTTTTTTTTTGGCAAAATTAGCGGCTTTCAGGTGGCGTATCAATGAACATTTGTTAATAAATCGCGCCTGATGCGGCTCAATGACTGCGGCCTGATGCCAATGTAAGAAGCCAGATACTTAAGCGGAATAGCCTGAATGAGCTGCGGTTGTTCGGCCACCATATCCAGATACCGCTTCGTGGCGGTATCTTCCAGCAGCGACAACTCTCTTTTCATTTTTTTCAGATAGATACCCTCTGCAATCAGGCGGCCTATCCTTTCGCCAATATCGGTGCAGCGGTACACCTCCTGCAGGTGTTCATGGCTGATTACCCACAGGGTGCAGTCGGCCACGGCCTCCATATTATAGGTGGCAGGCTGGCGCGACAGAAAAGAATCATAGGCGCTCACAAAGGTACCCTCAAAGGCAAAAGCAAAGGTAAAGTCGTAGTCGGGCCGGGGGATATTAAAACGCACAATTCCCTTTTCAATAAAAGATAAATACTGTTCTGTTTTACCACTCTGTAAAATAACCGACTTCTTTTTATAGTGTTTCTTCACCAGTTTAGAGGCAAACACCTGCCAGTCGTCATCCGTAATACCCACCAGCGCCTTAAAATAGTTATAGATACCTTCCATGTTATAAACAGTTAAAATACTATGCCCGCCAGATTATCCAGTCAGTTGCTGTGTCAGCCGTTCTCTGAACGGCAGTGTAAATCACCATCGGCAAGCTTTATTTGTTTCAGAAACCCGCCTGAGGGCGCCTCCGGCTCAGCAGCAGCGCCCAACAGTAAAGATACAGGTTGCTTACAGCAAATTGCGGTGTGACATCAGATACGCCAGCGCTTCGGTTACGGCCTGCTCAGGACTTTTGGGATTAAAGCCCAGTTCGTTTCTCGACTTCGATATATCAAAATCCTGTTGCAGACCAGAAAACATCGCAATGTCTTTCCGTGTCAGTACAGGCGGTTTACCACTCAGTCTGGCCGACAGCTCCATCAGTCCGGCAATGGCAAACAACCCTATTTTCGGAACCGCCCCCGGAATCTTGATTTTCAGTTCCGGATACAGCCTTTGCGCCAGCCGGGTGGTATCGGTAATGGTCATGCTTTTTTCGTTGGCCAGTATGTATCGTTCGCCGGGTTTGCCATGTAGCGCAGCCAGCAGGCAGCCTTCGGCTACATCTTTTACATCTACCCAGTTCAGGGTAATGCCTGTGTCTACCGGTATCTGCCGATTCAGTATCAGCCTCAGTATGCCGTAAGACACATTCAGGGGCAGAAAAGCCTCGCTGCCAATCATGGCGCCGGGCATAACGGCCACCAGCGGCACACCCAGGTTTTTGGCCAGTTCAAAAGCCAGTTTTTCACCATCATTCTTTGAGTTATAATACATATCGCGCCGGTCCGGGTTGTAGCCGTTGCTCTCCCGGGTAGGCAGCCGGCTGTAATCCAGCGCGGCTATCGAGCTCACATATACTATCTTTTTTACCCCGGCCACGGCGGCGGCCTCAATGGTGTTGCGGGTACCCGCCATGTTTACGTCATAAATTTCTTTTTTAGGGTCTTTGGCCCATAGTTTAAAGGCGGCACCCACGGCATAGAAGGTATCTACCCCCTGCAAGGCGGCTATGAATGATGCCTTGTCGGTAATATCGGCCTGCACTACCTCGCAGTCCAGCCCCTTAAAGCTCTCGCGGTTGTTTATGTTGCGCACCGTAGCCCGCACCGCATATCCTTCTTTTAATAGTAACCTTACCAGATTATTGCCCAGATGCCCGTTAGCCCCAGACACCAGCACCAGATTTTTATTTTTCATGAATATTGATTTTAAATGATGGGGCAAAATTATGCCCGGCCCGGGTAAAACCACTTCACAAATGTTACCTAATGATCTGCTTCCGGATACGGCTGAGGCTTTTGGGGTTCATACCCAGAAAAGAGGCAATGTACTGCACCGGCACATGGCGGATAACCTCCGGCTGCCCGGCCATCAGCTTCAGATACCGCTGCTCGGCGCTAAGGGTGGCCAGGTCTCTGGCGCGGTTTTCGTTATAGGCCAGCGACTGCTGAAACACCTGAATGCTGAAATCCCGGAAAGCACGGCTCTGGTCAATGAGGTGGTCCAGCCCTTTTTTGGTTATGCGCAGCAGCTCGCAGGCTGTTATGCATTCCAGGGTATCGCTGGCAATGGTCTGATTAATAAAATGGGCATAAGAAGTAATAAATCCGGGCGGACAGTTGATGTGCGTAGTTACGTCGTCGCCCTTATCATTATAATGATACAAACGCACAAAGCCCGACACCACAAAATACAGATGCCCCGGTATTTTGCCCTGCTCTTCCAGAACGGTATTTCTGGCATACGGCACGGGCTCAAAGTATTGCAGGCACAATTGCCTGTCGGTGTCTGTAAGCCCCACCTGTGCCATAATTATGTCAATCAGTTGCTTGTGCATGGCACAAAAATAAACATTAGCCGCACATCTAAAGCTGATGCCTGTGTATTTTTAACGGGTGGGTGTGTCAACACCCCCTCTGTTTCAGATTTTAATTACCTTGCCCTGGGGTCAAAATTCTGAACCCTACCCCCTGCCCGGCTGATTATCCAGTCAGACGGCAGGTCGGCCGTTTTCTGAATGCAGTCTGTACCAGAATGCACTGAAAGCACTATCTTTGCAAGATTAAAAACTTTCAACATTGAAAATAGGACTCGTACGCCATTTTAAAGTCAGGCATAAACTCCCCGGTGGTTTTCTAATTGGGCATGGCGCCCTGGCTGAATGGTTTGAAGGCTATGACAAGGCCGACCTCATTATTAATCCGGTTGACATGGGCGGCATCGACTGGAAACTTTGCTATGCCAGTTCTATGAGCCGTGCCTCCAAAACCGCCAGCCATATTTATACTGGCGCTATTACGCTGCACGACGAACTACGAGAAATAAATGTAATTAACCTGCTGAATAAAAGGCTGCGTTTACCCATACTCATCTGGGCTTTACTTATTAAAAGAAAAACCCTTTCTGCCAACGTTATTACAGCCGAAGTAGAAAAAAAACTGGACGCTTTTCTTGATAACGTCGAACAAAACACCGAAAAAGAAATCTTAATAGTAAGCCACGGCTTCATTATGATGCTGCTGCAAAAAAAACTTACTTCCAGAGGCTTTACCGGACAGAAATTCAACAACCCTGCCAACGGCAAGGTTTATTTGTTTGAGAAAAATTAAACCCCTGCCGAAGCCAAACACTACACCCCAACCTCATGGCATAATCTTTTGATTATAATAATATTTGTGAGCCGCCACAAATACCTGTATTTTTAATACCGGCATCCAAACCACTGCATGATGGCAAACCATAGCCTTATGAAAGAAAGATTACCCATTACCCTGGCCATTGCTATTTTTATGCAAATGCTAGACTCCACCATTCTCAACACTGCCCTGCCGGCCATTGCACAAGACCTGCATCAGTCGGCCATTAATATGCATTATGCCATTGTCAGCTATGTACTGACGCTGGCCGTGCTGATGCCCGTGAGCGGTTTTCTGGCCGACAGGTTCGGTACCAGAAAAATATTTCTGCTGGCGCTGGTGGTTTTTAGTGTGGGGTCTTTGCTTTGTGCCTTGTCGCAAACGCTTACGCACCTTATTATTGCGCGTATTATTCAGGGGGCGGGTGGCAGTTTGCTTACGCCTGTGGGCAAGCTGGCGCTTATCAAGACCTTCAAGAGCAAAGAAATGGTGCAGGCCATGAACTTTGCCATTGTACCTGCGCTGATAGGCCCGGTAATGGGGCCGCTGGTAGGCGGGTATGTGTCGGTGTACCTTTCATGGCACTGGATATTCCTCATTAATATACCCATTGGTGTGCTGGGCATAGTGCTGGCGCTCAATTATATGCCCGACTACCGCTCCGAATCTCCGACGTTCGATTTACACGGCTTCCTCTATTTCTCGCTGGCTTCGCTCCTGCTCTCACTGTCGATAGAACTCCTGGGCGACATCCGGAATCTTACCCTGGTGCTTACTATCTTTATTGTAGGCATACTGCTGATGGTGCTATACTTTGCCTACGCCCGGCGGTCGGCCAATCCGCTCTTTCCGCTCAACCTGTTTATGGTACGCACATTCAGGGTAGGCATACTGGGTAACTTTGCCACGCGGCTGGGTATCAGCGCGGTTCCGCTGTTGCTTCCGCTCATGATACAAACCATCTACGGGCAGTCGGCCATTGTATCAGGCTGGATGCTGGCGCCTATGGCGCTCATGGCAATTTTTGCCAAGTCGCGCGTTATCAATATCCTGTCCCGGTTCGGCTACCGCAACACACTGGTAGTAAACACCACCATTATAGGCCTGTTGATAGGCGCCCTGGCTATACCGGGCATACATACCAATCTTTACTGGTTTGTACCCATTATTTTTTCTTTGGGGTTCTTCAACTCTATTCAGTTTACTTCTATGAACAGCATAGCCCTTGCCGACCTCCGCCAGCATCACACCAGCAGTGGCAACTCGCTATTGGCGGTTAATCAGCAACTGGCCATTGGTTTTGGTATTTCAACCGGATTAGTGGTACTGAAATATTTTCAGTTTGGCACCGCCCTTACCCACCACAACGCCCATAACGCTTTCCGCTACACGTTTGTAGTGATGGGCCTCATCAGCATACTGGCCAGCCTGGTTTTCAGACGCCTGCATCCGTCAGACGGCACCAACCTGCAGTAGCCCGGTAATAGACCAGATTTTAAAATCGGCCCAGCATACGCCTGGCGGTGGCATTAAACACGCGCACCAGGCCTGCCAGGGTTCGTTCTGCTTGGGTTCATACCAATACCACCATGTACTTAACCTGAAAACAGAAGCAATTTTGGGCAAAGCTACGCCAACAAAGCCTTCTGTGGGCGTTTATGAAAACGCCTCAGCGAGTCTCAGTCTGGTAAATCGCATATACACCGGCCATAAGAAAGCCGGGTTTCAGAAATGCTTATTTAAATAAGTTCTCACTTTCTTTTGAGCCGAAGAACTTCCTGACAGGTGAACTTCGTCTGAAAAGAATCCTTAAAATTGTTACAAACACCATGTAAGCAGCCAGGCCAATAAACAGGCGTTTAGAAACAGGAATGTTAAAATAGCCTACCATGTAAACCCCTGCCACCACAGGTGCAAGCAATAAAAAGAAGTACTGACGGCGTCGCATAGATTTTTGTGTTTTAAAAAGTCAAAATACCGGAGCAGTTTAAATCCGGCAAGCAGTTATAAAATAGTTATTTACTTTAAGATGCACATTTCATGCCATTGATACCTGTTGAAACATATAATTTTTTTTCATTGACGGCTAAAAATTTAATTCGCGCCAAATGTATCCGTCTGATAATTTTTTAGACCTGAATTGGGTGGCCTTCAGACAAAATCCTGATAGACAAACAGCCAAAAAATAGCGACAAAGCATTGGCCACTCCCTATCTATAAAGATACCGCCCAATAAATTATTGGACTGAAATAAGGAAAAATATAACGTTAGCAATCAACAAACGGGTATTATGGTTAGTTGTGTTATTTTTTGCGTTTTTTTACATAAATAAATCTGTTACCGCTTGATAATTAGTTTTTTTTGCAATATTTTAGTGCCTGAAATCAGATAGAAGATTTCATAATGTCAGGATTCTAATATTTACTGCATTCTTTCTGAACCTCGTTTTATCATTGGTATGTCTTTTGCTTGAACGGGTTTTCAGCTTTCACCGGGCGTTTTAGAATGTATTGCATACCGAAAAAATTAAAGGCCGGGTTGCTCTATTAAGATATATAACGGGTAAAGGCGGGAGGGTAAAAACCCTCTGATTGATAAACTTGTGCGTATGCCGCCCTCCCCACTCAAATCCAAACCAACTAGAAAATTAATTTTTGCAAAAAACCAATTCAGATATAGTTAAATTATTACGCATCCAAAGTAAAAAAAAATGAAACCAAGAAACCATTTCAAATTTTTAAGCCTGAGCCTGATTCTGACACTAGCTGTCGGCTTGTATAACTGTAAGCCTACACCTTCAGAACCGGAAATCCCGAAGTTTGAAGAAGACTTTAAGGGCGTAAAACTGCCTGATGTAACCGTAACCAAACCGGCGGCTACTACCGTAACCCCTGCTGCCATTCAAACATCAGCGGCGGTTTCCAGCCTTACTTCAGGCGTTTCTGCCGGTCCTTCATCTCCGGCAGTTGTTACAGCAACTACAGACATGCAGAAAATCGTTTCTACTACTGAAGCCGCTTCTATTGCTGCAGCTTTTACGCCTACAGTGGTAAGTAACCTTCAGACCACAGGAACTCTTCCTGCCGATTTGAGCATTAAAGTGAACGCTATTGCCAGCAACCCGGCTTTTGCAGCCTACCTGCCAAAAGTTACGCTTCCTTCAGTAGACGGAAAACCTGTAACAGGTGCGGTTAAAGAATCAACGTTCGACAAAAACCAACCGCTCATTACTTTCCCGAACTACTCAGTAGCGGCTATCACCAGCCCTTGTACTGATGCTGCCCAGGCGGCTTACAATACTGCCAAAGGCACGCTTGACGCTGCCAGAGCCACTCAGGTTTCTACAGTAACAACTGCCTATAATACTGCGGTTACAGAAGCTAACGCATCTGGTGCAAGCTGTTCTTCGAGCATTCCTGGTAAATATACAACGCTTAGAACTAATGCCACTACCCAGCTGACAACAGATCTTGCCGCCCTGGCTGCAGCAAAAGATGTTTTGGGTGAGACCAATTACAATTTAATTGTTGTGTTATACTATGTTGCTTATGCCAATACAATCAGTTCACTTGCTAATTTGCAGGCAGCTGAACTAAATGCCTGTGCTACTTTAGTAACTTCAAGCATTGCCAAAGCAGCTGCAGCAAGAGATGCTGACTTAGCCGGTATTACCAACAATTACAATACCCAACTTGCAAGTTTGAATACTATCCTGACTGCAGGTTTCCAAAAATGCCACGACCAAGGACAAGGTTGATTTAACCCATAGCATGGCCTGAAACTCCGTTTCAAAGCCAGCCATCAAAACTCTGTTTGTAGCTCTTGTTGATAAGAGCCACAGGCAGAGTTTTTTTGTTGCCTGGGCATCTGTTATTTTTTCATTCCGGCTACAACTGGCACGATTATTTTACTGATTGCCCTGAAACAAAATAGAGCAAAAATGAACTATCTGTTTGAAAAATACTATTTCCTTGACGACGGCACCATGCCCAACAGCGAGCTGCCCGTTATTGTGTATCGCCAGGTAACACAGGCCGCCAACAAAACCGAATGGCTGGAAGAAACCTTTAAAACCAACGGCTGGACCAACAACTGGCGCGACACCGTTTATGGTTATGATCATTTCCATAGCATTACGCATGAGGTACTCGGCATAGGCGATGGCTCCCTTACCCTGCGCATAGGTGGCCGCAATGGCTTGTCGCTGGCTCTGGAAGCCGGCGACGTGGTTATTCTGCCTGCCGGCACCGGGCATTCGGCGGTTTCAGAACACCTCAATTATACAGTGGTGGGTGGGTATCCGGACGGCATGGCGTGGGACCTGCTCATTGGCAATGACGACGAACGCGCACAGGCGCTTGAAAACATCAGCCGCGTGCCGCTTCCTGAAACCGACCCCGTTTTTGGTTTACAGGGCGAACTACTGAAACAATGGCAGTATCAGGAAATAAATCAGCTACCCGATTTCAAACGGGTAATTGGCGGTTGTTGAAAGTGAATTGCGCCACAGCAGCAGCATTTTTTTAAGTAACAGCAGTCTGACGAAATAGAAACACCAATTAAATGGTTCTGCCCTATGCAAAATACATGGCAGATACAGCATAAACCACCGGCCATTCATTGCCGGGTATATTACAGGCACAGCCCTTTTATGCCGTGGCTGTGTCTGTAATATCAGGCTTCCTCTCTTATTGTTTTACCACCGAAACGCTCTCCACCTGCAGGTCTTCAGCCTTTGAGCCGTTAAATTTAAGAATCGACAAATCAAAAGTTTGCTTATCAAGCGCCTTTGTATGAGCCGATTCATTGGTGATTTCATAATTAAAGGTTTTGTATATCTTGTTACCTGCCTTATGGCCATGCACCGCACTTTTAGAGTGCTTGTGGTCTGCCCCGAAGAACGTCATAGAACCCACATAATACTTATTACCCGGGGTAGGCGTCTCTTTAGGCGGCAGATTCAGGTAAATCTCATAGTCAGACTTAGGCGCTTTGGTAAATGATACCTTCACCGACATCACCAGCACATCCTTGGGTTTTACGTTCTTTTGCAGCCAGTTCAGCCTTTGCTGAGGGTCACGTTCAATCACCAGTTTGGTCATTGGGTTAACCAGTTTTACGACCTTGTTAGAATTACCGATTGTATCTTCCTTGCTAACGGGGGTAGCCAGCATTTTCAGATTCTCTTTAGGTGCATTTTTAGGTTTCACAATGGCATCATCATAGTCATAATCCAGGTTATAGATAATCTTCACCACCTCTTCAATGGTATACGTAATTTTTTCGCCGTTTTCATTAAAGAAAACATACGGCCAGGCTACTTTTTGCAGTTCTTCAAGCATTACATCCTGCCCGTTGGGCGAGTTAGTCCATTGCTGCCACAGGCGGTCAATATTAGAGTGATGCGCCCAGAAAATCGGGTCGAAAGCAGCCGTTGCAACGTCAGACATCATACCGAAAGACGTATTCTGATAAATAACCGAATACTGTTCTTTACCCTTTAAGTCGTTACCAAAGCCTATGTAATTATGCATGGCGCCGTGCGGTGCGGCGTTCATGTTTTCGTTGTAGAGTGCATAGGTACGGTATTGGTTCAGCTTGGTCAGGTCAAGGCGGCGTACGGTTTTACCCGATATCGGGTCGCCGTTATTGAGGCTGTCCAGCCGCTCAACGGTATACAGGCTGTTGCTGGTATTACGCCAGATAGGCGGCATAGTGCGGTTTTGGGTAATGTTGGTGGTATCGGTATAGCCCCAGTATGGCAGGGCGAAATCCTGATAGCCCGACAATTTGCGCACAATTTTTTCAAAATAGTAAATGTACATGCGGTGCCAAACCAGAAAATGTATCAGTTCACCCTGGTCCAGGTGCGTACAGTTGTCCCAGCCTGCTTTGAGTTGCGACACATTCTGATAACTGTTACACAACTTGTTCTGGCCCGTAATGGTATCGGGTACCCAGTGCATGGCACCCTGGTAATACCAGCTGGTGGGGTCTGAGCAGTCGGCTTTTCTCATAATGGCCAGGGCTTTATCCAGGGCTTCAAGGTCTTTGGCTGCATCAGGCGAATACGCGTTTTTCCGGATATACTTCTTGGTATCTGGCCCGGCAATGGTAGAGTCTTTTCCATCCTCACCTTTGTTGGTGCAGCTCATGGCCATAACAGCCAATAACAGGCAGGTAAATAGCAGTAATTTTTTCATTTTCTTGACTATCGATTTAGGTTGTTAAAAAAAACCATGTGCAATGTAAATGCAATTTCAATTAGTTTTATTGACAGGAACACTTACTTATTTTACGGTACCGTATTTTTACGCATTTACTACCGCTTAATAATTTTTTACCCAAAAACAGCACAAGGCAGGTAGGCAAAGCAACCGATAAATAGAATTAATTGCCTGTAAATAAAATAACTATAAAGCCTATACGCATCAGCTATATATTAGAGGTACATTTACATTACCCTTATAAAAGCTGTACACATGAAAAAAATTCTCCTCCTCATTTTTCTACTTTCCGGTAGTCTGTTGTATGCACAGAAGAACCATATCCGGCTGAATCAGAACGGACAAACCGTTGATAAAAACGGCAAAGAAGAAAACAGCCAGATGCTGCCCAATCAGAAAATACTACTTGAGGGCGAACTGAAAAAGCCCCTGCAAAATCCTGATAAAATCTCAATACAGGTATTTGCCTCATCTCAGCCTCAGGCGGTGCAGATTAAGGGCGTACCCACCACTTCCGGCTACCGCGCTTTGATAGGCCCATTTTTACCAAAGGAAACCGTAGGGCTGGAGATTTATGTTGAAAAACTACAAGGCGCTAATGAGAAAAATAAGTTAATAAAAGAAATAACTGCGAAGCTAAACGCACCTTCCGATTCATTAAAGGCATATTTTTCTAAAAACAACCCAGGTATTTCACCTGAGGACTTTAAGTCTTTAGTGTTAACTGCATTTCAGAATGCATTACCCAATTCCCTAAACATCTATTATGTAGGTAATAAAAAACTGAAAGCTGATTTTGCACAAATTTTTGCTCCAACAGCAGATCCCGTTAAATGTAGAGATCTAATAAATGTGTATCAAAGATTAATTAATAGTCCAGATGATAAATCATTAAAAGATAAAATTGAAAGTCTTGCAAAAGAAGTATTTAGTAAAGGACTTGAAAATTTGCGGTCAATGGATATTGTAGCTGCAAATGTTCTGGATGTATCAGTCATTGTAAGTGAGGTAATGTACTACGCCTCTTTTGACATTACCCCAGCCATGACGTTTCTCGGCAACTCAAGGCCAGACTCCGTTAAAAGAAACTTTGGTATGTTCTTTACCATAAGCCCCTATTTGTTTGCCAGAATACCACCCGATGTTTCGCTGAAAGATTACGTTACAGCCGCGCCTGCCAAAAGCTTCCAGCGTTTCCACAGGGCAGTGGCCTATCTGATTCAACCCACTGTGGGCGTGGGTATAATGGGAAATAAAGACGTAAAACTAACGCCCATTATTTACGCAGGCGGCACGCTCCGGTTTAATCAGCTGTTTAAGTTTACCTATGGGGTAGCTTTAAACAGTAAAGATAAATACAACACCCTGGGTTTATCTATCAATATCAACTATTTCGGCGACATCCTCAAAGCATTTCAAACGGCCCAGGCCAATTCAAAATTCTAAAACAATGGCACTTACCATAGACATAAACTTTTCAGCGGCTCAATGCAAGGTGATTGTAACCGTGGCCGACACCGACAATAGCGGCCAGCCTGGCACCATTACGCTGGTAAGAGGCAATAGCGCAAAACAGGTAAAACCTGTACCCTCTGTTACGGCAACCCCATTAGATGTAGATTTTGATGCCCCCAAAGATGGCCTGATACACCAGTTTACAGCCACCCTGGTAGTGGGCAGCAGCCAAACCTCGCTTACCCAATATCTGCAGGTTTGCACGGCAGCCGCCGCCGCTGATGTAGCAGAAGCAGCACCGGAAGAAGAAGAACAAACAGACCAAACAGCCGAAGAACAAACAGACCAACCTTAAAGCCGCGCCGCTGCTTGCTGATAAACGCCAAAAGCCGCACATACAGGCGGCTTTTAGTGGCAAGGCAAAAAATGAACTGCAGGTGGCAATTACCTAGCGGTAATCGTAGTACTGGTCATCAATACCGGCTTTCAATCTTTCAAGCTTTTCTTTAGACATAAAAAGCTTCTGAACATACGAACTTTTCTTGTACAAAATCCGCAATAAAATAACTACGGTTATGTAGATTAAGAATCCAAGGATAACAGGTTTTGAGAATCCAATATTCAAAAAACCCATTACATACCCCCCTAATACCGGGGGCCCCAGCAGCAGAAATAAAAACAGACTACGTTTCATAAGGTAGTGTAAATTTAAAAAGTCACTAGAATCGGGTGGTGTGTTTCACCGGGTTAATTAGTACAAAATTAAAGATTCAGAAAGTAGCGAGGCGCAAAAAAAACAATAAGTTATCAAAAGGTAGCAAATCATGTATATACATATAATTCTGAGGCGTTTGAACGGTAGTACAGATACGTAAAAATACGCAGTGGTAGCCAAAACCGCATCAGCTACCACCTGATGTTCTGCTCTGTACCCAGCAAAAAATACAGAGCCTATTTTAGACGCCGGGGGGTTTAAATATGAGCTGCCATTAAATAAATTCATCTTGCTTTACCGCCAGATTCTTTATCATTTTGTGCAGCCATAGGCCAGCATAAACCACTGGTTGTAGTGGCGTGCTGTGTTGCGCTTGCGCTATACCCAATGCCTTAAACTAACCTGCAAATATACCATGCTTACCCGACTGACACTTCTGTATCTGTGCAGCCTTGTGCTGGGCTGGCAAACACTTGTAGCGCAACGCTACAACGTTTATTATGGCAATATTCATGCGCATACTTCTTATTCTGACGGCTGCAAAGACAGCGCCGAAACCGGCGTGAAGACCCCGGCAGATGCGTTCCGCTTTGCGCGGGAATCTGCCCATCTCGATTTCCTCGGTATCTCAGAGCATAACCACAGCCAGGCAGGTATGCAGCTTGCCAGCTACGCCAAAGGCCTGGCCGATGCCGACGCACTGAACGAAAACGGCCGCTTTGTGTGCCTCTATGGCATGGAGTACGGCGTTATCAGCAAAGGCGGGCATATTGTTATTTATGGCTCAGACAAGCTCATTGGCTGGGAGCGCAACAATTATGACGTTTACTCGGCCAAGTCAGACTACACCTCATTGTTCCGAATCCTGGCCGCCAACCCCCATGTTTTTGCCACACTGGCACACCCGGAGCCCACTCATTTTTCAGATCTGGCCGCGCAGGGCTATAACCTGACGGCCGACCAGGCCATTTGTGGGGTGGCCATTAGCAGCGGCCCGGCGTTTTCTAAAAAAACAGATTATTCAGACAAACCCTCGCCCCGGTTTTACAGCTACTATAAAACGCTGCTGTCTAAAGGCTATATTGTAGGCCCCACCATAGACCACGACAACCACAATACCACCTTCGGGCGGATGTCGGCCACACGAACAGCCGTGCTGGCTCAGACCCTGCACCGCGACAGCATCATTGCCGCCTATAAGGCCAACCGGTTTTATGCTACTGAAGACTGGAACGTAAAGGTTGACTTCACCCTGAATGGCATGCCACTGGGTAGTTACAGCAAAAACAAGGGGACACTCCAACTAACAGTAACCGTAACAGACCCCGACTCAACCGATGCCATTAAAAGCATAAAGGTGCTGTATGGCAAGCCGGGTACCGGGCAAATGCCCACCGTGCTTGCCAGAAGCGCCACCGACACCCTGAGCAAAACCGTAACACTGGCGCCGGGCAATGCCTTTTATTACTATGTTGAAATTGTGCAGCAAGACGGCGACCGCATCTATACATCACCCATCTGGGCAAAAAACTAAACATACATAAAATGAAACCTGTTCTATGGTATTGGCTCATTTTCGTGGTGCTTACGTGCTGCGTAGCCTATTGCAATCACAAATATTGTATGCTGAAAGACCAGAGCACGGCCGAAAAGCAGCCGTATAGCTGGTCGAGGGTGCAACTGGCCTGGTGGACGGTCATCATCATGTCGGCCTTCACATCCATCATGATTACCCACAACAATGCCCCCGAATTGTGGGAGTCAACGGTTATTCTGCTGGGCATCAGTGCAGCCACCATTGCATCGGCCCGGGTTATTGATGCAGCCGATGAAAGCGACCCGAACATCCAGCGGCATCAGGATACCAACGGAACCAACTTTGTGGTAGATATCCTGTCAGACCAGACAGGCGTCAGCATCCACCGCTTCCAGACAGTGGTTTTTAACCTGGCATTTGGTATCTGGTTTATTCTGAAGGTGGTTAACAACCTGGCCACGCCTCCACAAAACAACATCAACCTGATAATACCCGACATTGAACCCAACAACCTGATTCTGCTGGGTGTGAGTTCGGCTACTTATGTAGCATTGAAAGTTACCGAAAACAAAGGCACGGCCGCAGGCGCCGGCACAGCCGGTACGCAACCCAATCTGGAAGAACAACCCGTAGGCTAAACCAATAACCAAATGGCATTTACAGAAAAATTCAGCATTGGCGCCAGCTACCTGCCCAAGCCGTCGCGCAGGCGGTCGGGTCTGGCCATAGCCAAGGTCAGATTCCTGGTGGCGCATGACACCGGCAACCCGGACTCAACCGCGGCTGGCAACATCAGCTATTATACCAATACCGCCCATACGGTACCGCCCAAAAAAACGGCCTCGGCCCATATTTTTGTAGACGACCGCCAGATACTGGAGTGCATACCCGCCCTGACCGCCCCGCCCGAAAAAGCCTGGCATGTGCTGTATGACCGCCCCAAAGATAACGAACTCTTTGGCGTAAACGCCAACGATGCCGCCATTGGCGTAGAATATTGCTACGGCGACAAAATAGATGCCGACAAAGCCTACAACAAATTTGTGTGGGTGCTGGCAAAGCTATGTTATGAGTTTCAGCTAGACCCGGCCAAAGACATTGTGGGACACTTTTTTCTGGACCCCGGCCGCAAGACAGACCCCCTCACGGGCCTTGCCCACAGCAGGCGCACCTACGAGCAACTGCTGAAAGACGTAGTGGAAGAATACCGCGAATGCACCGGAGAAACCCAGCCAGAGGCCGACACCACCCCTACCGAAACCGGGCAACTTACCACGGCAGTGCGGCTAAACATACGCACCCAGCCCAACAGAAGAGCCGCGGTGGTAGAAACCGTAGCCGCACGCACCGTGCTGGCTTATACGGCCAGAACAGAAAAAGGCGAGGCCATCAATAATAACCCGGTATGGTATCAGACAGCACAGGGCAACTGGTTCTGGGACGGCGGCATACTGCATGGGTAGGATGCAGAGCCCCGTTCCGTTCCCCCGCCCGTTTGCTGTAATTTTAAAGCGTAAACCCAGAGCCGGGCAAAGGTCCCGGCTCACTTTTTGGTACGGCCTCTGGCCGGGTTTTACACAGCTTTTAGCCCTGCTGCCTTATGCTGACAGGTGTAAACCTGCCATTTTTACTACCAAAGCACCGTAGAATCAAAAAAAAAGCACTGCTGATTACAATTTTAATCGGATATTCTAAAATGTTTACAATAAATTCTAAAAATAGTAGAAATATGACTTGCTTTTTCAAATACCACACTTTAACTTTGGATAGGCATTTATAACAGTCTGCCACTTTGCCACACAGCAAAACAGCCCACCGTTTATGGCCGGCCAAAAGTGCCAGCCAAACTGCGGATACCTGTTTTTTTTTGTGCCAGCCAGCCTTACCACCAGCCATAAAAGATTGATAATCGGCCTTTAATGCGTCTCTGTACACAATTAGAAGCATTTTGTTGATAGAAATACTTTATTTATCGTTCATATTTTTTCGCTTTAATAATTACTTTTGTGGGTTGAAACAAACGAAGCAGTTAAGACTTAAAAAAGAAACAGGCCTTTTGGGCCGCCGGTATTCAACCTATAAAAACCAAACCCGCTGACTACCAGGCCTCAGGCCGTACTAATCTATTATCTACCCGCCGGCAGGCTCCCCAATACTGCCCGGGCGCCGTGTAAAGCGATATTTGCACCCGATTACGTGTTTTTTAATTATTGAAACTCCTATGGATTTGACGCTTTGCACTTTGGCTTTTTTTATTTTCAGGCGCAAAAGGCAACCCTCAGTTTGATATTTAATAACAAGTACCCGCCCGTGTTACCATTTGCCGGGCAAAAGCAAACCTGTGTTTCGTGAGTTTTTTCAACATACAAAAATAAAAGCGATCAAACTGAAACTTATTTAACCAAACAATTAGTCTTTATGCAACCTATTTTCCGCGAAATCACCATTTCCGCATCATTTCTCTATTTTTCCATTTTCTTTATCCTATTCCTGCTCTATTTACTGCTATTTTTCACCAAGAAAAACGCCATGCTGAGGGTGCTATCGTGGCCCATTAAAAGAATCAGCAATGCCAATTTCAACAAACTGCTTGATAAATACTCTTCAGACGAGAACAAGGATTTCAAAGGAATCATGATTATTACCTATACGCTGCTGTATCTGTTTTTCTCGGCGTTTGTGCTAAAAATCATGTTCATTTTCTTCAAACAGTTGTTTATTGACAGCTCTACCATTACTACCACAGGCGGTAATGTGCAGCAATTTGTGCCGGGTGCCTTATATGAGTTGCTGCTGCACATGGACCTCGCCGGTATCATTATCGGGTTTTTGGGTATTCTTTTCGGTATTATTATTGCGCTGATGGTTGACGGCGAAAACCGCAAAGAAAAAGAAGCAAGTTTTGCTACCATTTACGACAAAAGCCATAATCTGCTTGAAAAAACAAACGCAATAGTAAAGAACTTTACGGCTGTACAGCCTAAATATACGCTGAGAGAAAGACTAGACTCGCTGAAAAGCATTCTGGCCCTGAGCCTTGAAAACGAAGAAGAAAGCGAATTGTATATCATGAGCTACTCTGCCGACCTCAACTACATGACCAGCCATAACATGGAGGTAGTGCTGAACTCGTTTGGGCAGGGTAATACTGATATCAGCAAATTAAGCCAGCTTGACTACCACAAGTATTACAGAAAAATAGACAAGCAAAATACTGAAATAAACGACCTGATTGAGAAACTCGTAACACGCTACCGCCAGAAGTCAGACTCGATACACATGGCGATTCTGAACACCAAAAAAGACGACATTGAGTTTAGCCAGTACGAAAAATACCTTGAAAAAGGATTGGAAAGAGCCGATATTATTTACTACGACCAGTTTGGCGAAGAGGCGCTCAGCACCGGAAGTGTAAGCCTGAACGTAGAAGACGGCAACGTGTATTATGCATTTGCCAAGGGTATTAATCTGGGCTTTGGCGAAACCATTGAAGAAAAACGTGAAGAACTGAAAGAGTTTTTATATGCCAATAACCTGAGCCAGATAGACAAACTGGTTGACTGGGGCTACCTGCGTGAAAACATACATGAGTTTGACAGCATACCGTTTCAGTTTGTGCTCACCAAGTCTATCACAGGCACTACGCCTTCTAAAGCCTTAATAACCCTTACCAATATAGATGCCCTGGGCAAAAACGGCGGTATTTTCAGCTACGAAACCACCGACCCTAAAACCCTGGCTAATCTGGTAAATATCTTTAATGCGTACAGCAAAAGCCAGGAGTCTCGCGATAACGACGCCCGCGCCATTAAAGAAAGACGTGCCAAGTTCAGTAACCTGTTTAATGCCAACACCATTAACAGAAACAACATTGCTACTATACTTAAATACAAATTTATTGATACCGACAACGACGATTTCTACCCTGGCGTACCCAAAACCGATATTAAAACGGCGGTGGCTATCAGAGAAGCCTTTTACGAAACCCTGGGTATTATACCGCTGCCGGTGTATATTGGCGTAGGCGAAAAATACAAAAACGTAAAAGAACTCATAAAAACCAGAAAACCGGGCGTATATGTAGCCATCGGTATTTTTGGCAGCGACCAGAACCCGCCAACCGTTGCTGAGTACATCATCAACTCCGACAACTCCTTGCCGTTTGAGCTGGTGCGGAAATCTACCAGACCTAAGAAAATTGAATACAAAGACGAAAGCGAAAGAAACATTTTCTACGCCAAGTTTGCTGATAAATGGGTTGAGTATGAAGAAAAATGGGTGAACGACGATTGTGCCGACTACGGTATTATTGCCAAACTAACCCTCGGAGACGACATCTCGGTGTTTATTATCGGTGGGCTGAACCACTACGGCACCGAAAAAATTGGCGCTTACCTGAGAGACGCATGGGAAACCATTGCCGACGAAGTGGGCGACAACCAGTTCCTGTTCCTGTACGATATTCCGGAAAAACAATCAAGTGAACCTATCACGCTGAGAGAAAAAAGAATCTGGTAATAACCAGCCAACCGTGTTTCAGAAACCCTTTACCAGCCCCGTTGCCGGTAAAGGGTTTCTTGTTTACAGACACTTCCTACCTGCCTTTTCAGGCTTTCATTACCGATATCGGGGTTCGTATATATACCAGGTTCACCCACATTCACAAATGCAATACCATTGCGGGAAAAATATTCTTAAAAGTTCATTATTGTTCCTGCAAGTGCGCAAATGAGCCTTGTCCTTTAAGATGTTACTACTAATTTTGAAAGCGTACTAAACCTTTTTTAAAATAATTTTTCACGGCTGGGTGCTTTGTTGTCAGAGGCGTCATTAAACGCTTTTGGCCCGGCCTTGCAAAACCCAAATTCTACATAACACTATAAAATATGAACTCGGCTAAAAAAGTCAATCACGGAAAATCTCTGTCATTACTATTCATTTCATTTTGCTCGGGTTTTACAAGTTTTCATTATCAGGCTGTGTGCTCACAATACCTGTTTGCACATCATGGCTTTAGAACCTACAATTTTCAGATATCGCTGGTGGCATTTTTACTGAGTTGCCCACTGGGTTATCTGATGGCCAAACGGGTGCTTTTTAGCATCGGAAACCACTCTTTATTGCTGATGATTACCATTTTTGAAATTTTCTTTATTACTTTTGCTGTGTTTAGCAAAAATATTATGTGCAGTGGTGCGGTGTCTGCCATCCTTTTACCATTGCTCCGGTTGTTTGAGGCCAGCCTGCTTTATATCATTTCATTAGCGTTGCTGCCTTTATTAATGAGTACCTCTATTGCTTTGCTGTCCAGAATTTTTGAAGATGCCGATGCGTCTACCCCAAAAACACTGTATCTGTGGTTCATAACAGGTTCCGTAACCAGCCTGTTTTTTTCGCAGGTATTAAGGCTAAATCTGATGGGGCTTGAAAATTCTCTTTACCTCTGTGCCTTTTTGAATTTTTCCTGTATTTTAATTTTGCTGATTCATTACAGTTTTACCCAGAACAGAAATCAAACTGGCAGGTAATTTGTATGGGTTGTCTGGTGCTATTCTTTATAACATGAAGCTATTCTGATTTTTTTTACCGGCAAGCCAGTAGACGGATTGCTGAAACATCGAGTAACTATGTGCTAGTATTTTACGGCGGATATTTTACCGGCCTGTAAAGCAAGATAGCCTTAGAATGACCAACTATATTAAAACTTAAAGTATGTTGATAGGAAACAGGCTAAGGAAATTGCGTGAGTTAAGGAATTACACGCAAGAATATGTAGCTAAAGCATTGAACATGACTGCCACAGGGTATGGTAAAATAGAAAGAGATGAGTCGGAGGTATCGTTTCAGAAACTCAGAAAAATAGCGGAAATACTGGATATTCAACTGGAAGACATCCTGAATTTTAACGAAAACATGGTGTTTAATGTTAAAAACAGACAGGGCGCCGCAGAGAATGAAATACCAGGCACGAACCCCGGGCTGGCAGATTCTGAAAAACGGCTATATGAACAAATCATTGAACAACTAAAACAAGAAAATACCTACCTAAAAACAATCATAGACAGGCTGCAACTTAAATGAAGCCGCGGGTGTTTACCGCAGTTTCGGTGTATTCAAATTAAAAAATTCCGGTTTGCATTGCGTTGTCCCAACCAATTTCAGTGTCAATCCTCTTCGGTTAATCCTTCCACACCTTTCAGCCCCACCCGGGCAATTTACACCAACTTACCTTTTAAACGGCCTTTTTTTAGGCCTGGCCTTGCATTTGCTGCAACGGAAGCAATTAAAGTATTCTTCTGAACTTACGCTTAACGCTGGCAGAAGAGCGAAAACAATCTTTTATGAGGCTTAGCAACTCAGGCTTTAACTGCCCGATAATGTCATAATCAATACCTTCAACCGGATAAATGTCATACAGAATGGCTTCTTCATACGCATCAATCTGGCTGCCATACAAAAATGTTGGTAAGGGGAAGCCCCAGCCAGTGGTAGTTACAGCAGATTGCGGCTTAATAAAAAAGCAATTGAAGTTAAACTCTGCCAACTCAATACAGGTATGATGGTCATAATCTTGCCAGACAGACGGCACAAAATCTTTACTGGAAGGTAAAGTAGCCAGAATAAGCATCGAATCGATTCGTTTCAGAACAATAAAATATTTGTTCTTTGAATCGCTTCCGTTTTTAAAACGGAAATCATTGTAATATAAAATAAGACCTTCCTGAAACACAGCAATCAGAATTTTAAGGAACGGCTGACTTCAACAAATTCGGTTTGTTCAAAATAGCGCGTATATTTTTGTTGGTCACTTAACAGTAATTGAGAAAAATCTATTTCAATTGCTGTACTATTCAATGAATCGTTTTCAAAGTATTCAAGCACACCGTTATCTTTGGCTGCCTTGTGCCAAAGCCCATGCTCACGATGGGTTAGTTTTACCAGTTCTTCTGCACTTACGTTTTTAAATTTTTCAGTTATAAAATCCAGCAATTCAATTTCATTGTCTGAAAACTCATCATCCACAAACCCCTTACGCGCGCTTATTGTAGTTGTGCCATTTACAACAGTATTGCCGATGTAGCTATCAAATAGCGTAGGCTCAGAGCCAGACGATAAATCAATGAAAATATCTTTGGCAACGGGGCCGAACTTCCAGACCTGAAAACTTAAATTAAGAAATGGCATTCCATATTTTTTCACCGACGACTCCTCAAGCAGATAAAGCAATTTAAGCAGCTTTGTTTTTGAGAGTGGCTGTATGCGCTGCGCCATATAAATCATAGAGTTACCTATTTTATCTAAGTCTGCTCTGGTATAAGGGGCAACAACTTTCATAGCGCTATTGATAGGGGAAGTCATATACAAATATAACAATAATCAGCCTTAAAAATTTCAATTCCGAACAATTTTTAAGTTTTTATTCTTTCTGCTAATGGTTTTGCCTTCCTGCCTTTTTTCAGGCCTGGCCTACGCTTTATTTAAAATGTTCTATCAGCTCGCGGCGGTAGGTAAGCCCGATGGGCAACGAAACGTCATGAATAAACAAGGCATTACCACTGATGCGCGTAACGCGCCTCACCGCCACCAGGTAAGACTTATGCACCCGCACAAACTGTCCGGCTGGCAGGCGCTGGTCCAGCTCGGTTAAGGTAAGGGCTGTCAGGTATATCTGGGTATCGGTAAAAATCTTCACATAATTACCCCAGCTTTGGGCATACTTAATGTGGTCGGTTTCAATCCGCATCCAATCGCCGTCTACCTTTAACACTATAGAGGCCTCAGGCACAGCCGCGGGTAATGTCTGAGTAGCCCTGTCGGGCAGGCCAAACAAATAAAAGGCCTTGTCTACGGCTTTCAGAAAGCGCGCAAGCTGAATAGGCTTCAGCAAATAATCAACCACATCGTAGCTATAACTTTCAAGGGCGTAGTCAGAATAAGCCGTCGTAAAAATAACCAGCGGTTTTTGTTTCAGGGTGCTCAGCATCTCAAGCCCGCTCATCTGGGGCATGTTAATATCCAGAAAAACCAGGTCTACGGGTGTCTGGTGCATCAGGTTAATGGCCTCAATGGCGTTTTCGCAACTACCGGCCAGCTCAAGCCTGTCTACCTGCGCCACATAATGCTGCAATACCAGATGCGCGCCGCGTTCGTCGTCAACAATAATACACTTCAGTGTTTTGGGCAATACCGGGTCAGTCATGTACGTCAGGGGTTAGTTGAAGGCTAAGCAAAGTATGATACTGGCACTCGGTTTCGTGCATATCAAGCCTGAACCGCCCGGCATAAAAGGCTTCCAGGCGCTTCAGGGTATTGGGTATGCCCACCCCGGTAGAAACCAGCCGGGGCCTGCGCGCCGGTATAGAATTGAGGATGTCAAGCACCAGCTCCTGCCCGGCAAGGGTAATAGTAATGCTCACAAAGCAATTCTTAATGGCGCCGCTGCTATGTTTAAAGGCGTTTTCTATCAGCGGCAGCAGCAGCAAAGGCACTATATAATGCGGTGCGCCGGTAGGTGCAGGGTAAACATAATTAAGCGTGCAGCGTTGGCCGATGCGCTCTTTTTCAAGCTGAATATAACTGGTGAGGTACGCAAGCTCGTCGTTTAGATTTACCTGTTTCTTTGAGGCCGACTCTACCTGATACCGCATCAGTTGCGACAACTGCATGATCATATCGGGCATCCGCGTAGGCTCTTTTATGCTGATACCGTACAGATTATTAAGTGTATTAAACAAAAAATGCGGATTAAGCTGCGCCTGCAGCAATTTGGTCTGGGCTTCGCTCAGTTGCAGCAGTTGATTACTGCTTCTGATTTGCTGGCGGTAAAAATACTCAAGCAAAAAAACGGCCTCCATGGTTATAATACTGCCGGAGGTAGTAGCCAGATAAAGCAGCCCCATTTTTACCGGATTCTGAGTCTGATGAAACTCGCGAAAAAACCAGAGGTAGTCGGCCAGATACAATACCGTACTGCCAGCCAGCAACACCACCACCGACACCGCCAGAAACCGGTTAAGCTGCCCGCTTTTAAAAAAAGGAAAAACAAATATGCGGTAAAAAACAGCCAAGGCATACAGCATCAGAAAATGCAGAAAACCAATGGTGATTTCTTCAACCGACGACAGGAAGTTCCAGCGGCTGATAGACATCAGTATAAAGAAACCCCAGAAAAACAGCAGTTCTCTTACCCAGTCTATTTTTTTAAATTTTATACCTGCACGCAACATTTTTTTGGAGTTTCTACAAAAGAAAAAGAATCATGATTTGTTAACAAAAACAAATGACAAACCCACTTTATCACAAATATTAGGGGGTTTATCACTCATTTTTCCGGCAAAAGGTTTTATAAATTACCTTAGCGGGTAATAATTTAATAATATTTAATATTTTTTTAAGGTTGTTTCTATTATATTTGTAGAAATGACACTTATTCTTTTCCGGCTTTACCCAAGCCATAGTGTCATCGGCTGCGACAAATATAAATGAAAAAGTTATTGACTACTCCGCACCAGCCAAAAACTGTCACGTATGTCAATCCATAAAAACAAAAAAGATGAAATCATTTTTCATCAGTAATCAGTATTTTGTATAGCCATGAAAAAAAGATATTGCGGGTATGTAAATACCACTAAAGACGTTAGATTCTACATGAATCTTTCATACGCTTGTAGCAAAAAGCCCCTTAATTTAGGGGCTTTTTTGTTGGTATTTTTCCAAAAACTACTTACATTTTATCTTTGTAATTAACAACCGATGAAAAACAGAAAAGCCTTACTGGTGATTGATATGCAGAAAGGTTCGTTTACTGCATTAACCCCGCGGCACGACACCGATGGCGTAGTTCAAAGAATAAATTTAATGGCTGAGGCGTTTCGTACCTATGGTTTGCCTGTATTTTTTATTCAGCACGATGGAAGCCACTCCGGCAACTTTGTACCCCATACAACAGAATGGGAATTGCTGGACGACTTAAAAGTGGAGGCCGGTGATATTCTGATTAACAAATACGCAAATGATGTTTTTTACAGGTCTGAACTTCAACCGCAACTGGATCAATACCTGGTTGATGAGCTGATAATTTCGGGCTGCGCTACAGACTTCTGCGTAGAATCAACGGTGCAATCGGCATTAACACGCGATTATAAAATAACAGTGGTTGAAGATGGCCACACTACGGGCGAAAGGCCCCATTTAAAAGCAGTGCAGGTAATTGAGCATTACAACTGGGTCTGGAAAAACATGATTCCTACGAAGGGCGCTGTAAATGTCATGCCTCACCGGGCGATATTAGATGAATTGGCAGGCACCGCCCGGTAGATTATAAAACCAGCAGGGCTTATTGCCGTGCTGATTGCAATAAGCCCCGTTAAAATACCTGAAGATGTTTATTTTCTGGCCACAACTTGCAAAATTAATTCAATGCCATCAGCTACCACCTGGTCGGCGGCGACATCATAAAACCTGCCTGAATTATACCTGATACCCCATTCGGTGCGGTCAATCACCAGTTGGCCATCCGCCTTTAAAACTCCGTCGGCTAATGTCATTTTTGCCGGAAAACTAACCGTGCGCGTAACACCCTTAATGGTCAGTTTACCTTTTACTTCCAGCGTTTTTCCGGGTGCAGGCTTTACGCCCGTAATAACAAATGCAGCGGTGGGGAATTTCTCGACATCAAAATAATCGGCCGACTTTAAGTGAAACACCGGGCTGTTTTTATGCTGCCTGTCTTTATAGACCATTGATTCCATGTCTATTACCACTTTGCCACCCACCAGTTGGCCATTATCTGTTATCATTTCTCCACCCGACGGATACACATACCCGGCGTAGTCTTCCCCGGTGTCTAGCAGCAAGGAGCCGCGCCAGGCTACATAACTTGCTTTGGTATCAATTATATACTTTTGTGCAGAGGCCCCATAGCTGCCCGCATTGCCGCCGGATTCATCATGGGCAGTTTGGCCGCAAGCCAGGCACCCCCAGGCACCCATAAAAACCAGACACCCAAATAATAGCTTGTTTTTCATAGTTCGGAAACACAATTGAGCATTAATGAATGATTTTAAAGCAGAGGAGCCGGGTCTGGCCTTGCCTAGCAGCCCTTGAAGGGCATCACATACAATGTATTACCCGAAACAGAAACCTGGAAGCCGTAATTGCCCGTTAGAGGCACCGCCAGTGGCTGCCAGGTTTTGCCCATGTCGGCCGAGCGGTAGATACCATCTGCCCGCCCGCATATTAAAAATCTACCCATTTGTTTGATAGATAAAATAGCAGATGAGGCAGGAAGCAGACCTATTTTTCTCATAAACAACCTTTCATTGGATGGCAGTTGGTCTCCGCCCACTGCATGCCAGGTCTGGGCTTTATCTGTTGAAATATACAAGCGGTTGATGCGGGCCTCTTTGCTGGTAACAATAGCCGCAAACCCGCCTGTTATGGGTTCAACGGCAATGCCAACGCCCCCTTCACCCAACACGGGCGCCCAGTTCAGTCCATTGTCAGTCGACCTCAGCACCCCTTCTTTATACGTAGCCAGAAGCACCCCGTTCTGCTCTGCCAGTTTCATCAGCCCACCCCCGGTATGCACGCGTTTCCAGGTTTTACCATAGTCGGCTGATCTGAAAAGGTGGTTGCTGGCGCCAATAAAAACAGTGCCTCCGGCCGTTTCAAAAACGGTATTTACCTGGCGCTCTTTATAACTGTTGTACATCCAGTCGATGGTTTTATCTATGCTCACGGCTTGTTCCTGAAAATTGGTATAAATGGGTGCCCAATTGTTGGTTCCGTTTATTTTCCGCATGAACTGGCCCCTGAAATCAAAGGCAAACATCTTGTTGTTGCCCGGTGTCAGATACCGTTGCTTACCGGGGAAACCCTCTTTTGTCCAGTCTGTGTTAGCCGAATTGGCTTCATTATAATAAAGCCCGTCACCGGCACGTAAAAACAGCCCGTTGTCGTTGGCAATCAGGCTTTCTCCCCGCACCCCTTCTTTCTGCAAATTTTCAGGCAGCCCTTTGCTGATGTCGTGCCAGGTTTGGCCGCCATCGGTAGATTTAAAAACAATGCTGGCAACACCCGCCGGTTTACCTGTTCTGGTTCCCTCCTTATCTTTCCGCACAAAAGAATTGAGAAGAAATAAACCCAGCATAATTACCGGAATAAACACAAACAATTTTTTCATAATTTTATAAATTTAAAGGTAAAACCAATTTTGATGATAACCAGCCCAAAGTAGCCGGCAATGGCAGTTCTGGTTTAACCATAAGCCCTGCCAGGTTTAAATTGCCGCTGCTTTTCCGGTGGCCGTTATATCAGCAAATCTACCTGTTGTTATTCCGGCAACTGTTAAAAGCCTGTAAAAAGAAGTAAACCAAATGTAAAATGAAGTTTGGCCTTGCGTTAAGCGCCCAAAAAATGCCATAACCCCCGTATATGATAAAAATGTATATTTGTAACCTAAACAAAACCACTGTATCAGCAGGAATAAAACCCAGACCAAAGCCCAAAGCTCATTCCCCGGAACGCCGCCCGCTAATTCATGAAATCACTCATTCACTCAATCACTCATTCACTCAATCGCTCATTCCCCGGAACGCCGGCCGCTCAATCACTCATTCACTCAATCACTCATTTCCTCATTCACCTTTTCGCTCCTCATGAAAACAAAAACCATATACCTCTTACTGATGCTGCTGACCAGTGTGTTGGCCATGGCACAAAAACCCCGCACCATAGTAACCACCGACGGCGAACTGGACGACGTGGACTCGTTCATCAGGATGCTACTCTATGCCAATGAATTAAAGCTGGAAGGCCTCGTTTACAGCAGTTCGCAGTGGCACTACAAAGGAGACGGCAAAGGCACGCGGTTCAGGTCTGAGATGCAGTTAACTGCCGAACGCTATGGCGAGCGCACCGAATTGCGCTGGCCCGGCACTACCTGGATGGAAGAGCTGCTTGATGAATACGGCAAAGTACAGCCGAATCTGGCCAAACATGCGACAGGCTACCCCACCGCCACAGCCCTAAAAAAACTGGTAAAAGTAGGCAACATAGATTTTGAAGGAGAAATGGACAAAGTAACGGAGGGTTCGGAACTGATAAAAAAAGTACTGCTGGATGCTAACCCGCAACCCGTTTATCTGCAGGTTTGGGGTGGCACCAATACCATAGCGCGCGCGTTGAAATCGATAGAAGAAGAAAACAAAAACAAACCCGACTGGCAGAAGATATACAACAAGGTATCAAAAAAAGCGATTATCTACGCCGTGCTTGACCAGGACGCCACCTACCGCAAATACATAGCGCCCAACTGGCCGCAGATACGTGTGTTTTATAATGCCAACCAGTTCTGGTGTCTGGCTTATCCCTGGCCGCAGGTAGTGCCTGCCGCATTGCAGCCGTATCTGCGCGGAGAATTTATGAGCCGGAACATCATTCATAACCATGGGCCTTTGTTGGCTAAATACTATTCATGGGGCGACGGACAAAAAATTGCCGGAGACCCCGAGCATACCCAAGGCACGATGGAAGACATGACCAAGAATAAAATGACCCAATATGATTTTATTTCGGAGGGTGATTCTCCTGCTTATTTCCAGTTGCTGGATGTGGGCCTGATGAACCGCAACAACCCCGAATACGGCGGCTGGGGTGGCCGGTTGGTGCAGTCTAAAGAGAATCCGTTCCGTTGGGAAGACGCCCGCACTTTGACAGACTATAATCATTTTACTGGTAAGCAGGATGCCTCTTTTCCGCAAACCCGTTGGATTGATGCCCTGCAACTGGATTTTGCAGCCCGTGCAGACTGGTGTATAAAACCTTATAAAGAAGCCAACCATGCCCCAAGAATTTCGGTAAAAGACGGTAACATCAGAAGAGTAAAAGCCGGTGAAAAACTGAGCATCAGCGCAGCAGCCACCGACCCCGACGGACATTCGGTGGCGTTTACGTACTGGCAATATGCCGAGGCAGGTACATCGCCCGAAAAAGTAACCATACAGCCAGCAGCCAACAATACGGCCACCATAGACATACCACAAACCACCAAAACCGGAGATACCATACATATTATTGTAGAAGGGAAAGATAGTGGAAGCCCGGCTTTGATACGGTACCAACGCGTAATACTGGTAGTTTATTAATTACTACTTGTGGCGCGAATCTCCAGATTCGCAGCATCCACCAGCGTGCCACGCCTACCCTCGATTGAGAAAGGGCATGGCGCGCTTAATTATTTTAAAGAAGGTATCTGGCAGGTACAAAAAAAGGCTTAAACCCGCCGGTTTAAGCCTGTAAGAGGAACGGTGTTCCCAAACCGGAACCGATGATAGTGTTTCAAGACCTAATGATTAGCATTTTTCCTGCCCGTTCAGGCAAAAAGGTACATCTCTTCAGGAAATTAAAGTTTGGCGCTATGCGTACTATCGTCCTTGTTGATATCGTAAGATACCTGTCTCCGGGATACCTTACGAAGTTAACAAAATAAATTCCGGATTTCAAAAATGTTTTTTTTGCAATGGAACAGAATTGAATGCGTATTTTAAAACACAAGGCCTAAGCCAGCGGTGTGATGCCCTTTTTCAGTCAGGTAGAGACGTGCCAGGCAGCCCCCTTACCAGCAACCAGCGGCAAAGCGTCCAGAAATTAGCAATAAAAACTATCAGATTAACCAGAAAGATGTTATCAAAAAAATAAGAGAAGTACCTGAACTCCATGCTGTTGTCGCCGTCGTTTCTGAACGACCCCACATTGGCATACAAATACACCACAAAGCCACTTACCAGCGCCAGCAAACCAAAATTGAGATTATGAAGTAATAAAGCTCTTGTTTTGCTGTTGAATTGCCCTCGCCAGAGTAACACCCCATGCAGCACCTCCAACACTCCGAACACCACCCGGAAACTACGCGATACCCCGGCGGCCTGAAAGGTATAAAAAGCCATAGCCACTATGGCTGCCACCACCAAAGAAACAACAAGCCAGCAGAAATGATACAAAATACGGTAAAGCATGTGTATGTTTTTTTGTAAAGGTAATGATTTATAATTACGCATTCTCTGCCTATATTCTCACTGAAAAAATAACATAGTCCCCTATCATTTATAATAGTAAATTTTGGTAGAGGTGCAATGCTTGCGGCTTATCGCAGAATATAATATTCGCCATAAACCCTATTTACTGTATTCAAAGGCCCCTGAAGCCGCATTCAATGCGGCTCTACGAATGGCTACAGAACACAAATCACCCGGTAATCTTCAATGACAAAATCTTTTCGCCGGCCCATTCAAAATGATATTTAAACACAATCGGACTACCGGGGAAAGTTCCCGAGCCCAGGGTTGTCAGAATACCTCCTTTTGGCGTAGTGGTATAATCAATCGGCTCCAGAATGGTGGCGTATTCGGCATTGGTTTGCTCGTTCCAGGCTTTTATTTGTTCAAAGCCCTGGTGGGTGCGGCCTTCGTCATACACCAAAGCATTGTTTGCAAAACAGCGGGCATAAGCTGTGCTATCGAAATCGTTCTGGGCTTTCAACAAAGCCGCTAGTACATCTGGTAAATTCATTGTTTTGTTTTTATTAAGTATTGTTAAGATTTTAACCACTGGGTTTCACGAAGTATTACGCTGAGTTTCATTGAGTAAAAAATAACAACTAAAAATTAAAGTCCCTAAAACATCATTTTCTGTTTGAGGCGGACGGCTAGTCACCGATTAAAAATCGAGCGATGAATCAAGAGAAAGTGAAATGAAATTTTCGGATTTTTAATCGTACGAGTTTAAATGATGCGGGTTTTTGGACTGCCCGTCTGGATTACTTTTTCCGCAAAAAGTAACAACAGAGGAAGAAAAAAAATGTGGATTTTTTCTTCAGAATTATACTATGCGCCTGAAAGTAAAAAAACCGCTAAACCGTCGGTACTGTCCCACCATCAATCACATATTCAGTTCCGGTCAAATAAGAAGCTCGTGGTGAAACCAGAAACCCTACCAGTTCGGCTACTTCTTCGGGTTCTGCGGGCCTTCCGAAGGGTATCCCGCCCAGGGCATTCATAACACTTTGTTGCGCTTCCTCCACAGAAATATTTGAACTCTGGGCGATTCTTTCCAACCATACCCTGACATTATCCGTTCTGATCCATCCCGGAGAAACAGTCAGCACACGAACACCTTTGGGTGTAACTTCATTTGATAGACTTTTACTATAATTGATTAATCCTGCTTTTGCAGCTGCGTAAGGCAAAGTAGCATCATGTAAGGGTAGTTTACCCTGAATAGAACCTATGTGAATTATAACACCGCTTTTTTGGGCTATCATTGGTGGTAAAAATCCTCTGTCCAGTCGTACAGGTGCAAGCAAATTCGCCTGCAGGGTTTGCTCCCAATCTTCATCAGTTAATGCGGCAAAGCCCCCGGCAGGTGTTTCTGAAGAACCAAGGTTGTTCACAAGAATGTCCAGCCTTCCATAAGTCGATAGTACTTCACTAACTACTTTTTCTGCTCCTTCTGCCTTACTTAAATCAGCAGGAATGAAATGCAAACGGCTGTTTTCTTTTTCCGGTGCATTTCTGGCGGCAATAATCACCGTTGCGCCGGCTTGTAATAACCGCTCTGCAATGGCCCGGCCCGTGCCTTTGGTTCCGCCGGTTACCAGCGCAATCTTGCCTTGCAACTCATTATTGAAATTAAATTGTTCCATTTTCATTGTTGTTGATAACGCAAAATTGGGGCATAAAAACAGTTTGGACAAGTACGGAAATACGATTCAGATACGGATAAATTTATCCCCTGTTGCGCATACAGGCACTAAAACATACATTTGTACTATGTACGAAAGAAAGACCTTACCGAACCTCAATTGCGGCCTCGACCTGATAGGCGAAGTGCTTTATGGCAAATGGAAAATGCGTTTGCTGTGGTTTATTCATCAGGGGTTTCTGCGCCCCAGCCAGTTGCAACGCAAAATTCCGGATGCTTCGCGGCGGGTTCTGAATATGCAACTGAAAGAACTGGAAGAACACGAGCTGGTAACAAAGGTGATATATCCGGTGGTGCCGCCAAAGGTAGAATACAGCCTGACCGACTTCGGCAATAGCCTGATACCCCTCATTGGCGCCATTGGCCAGTGGGGCGATACGCATGAAGAACGCCTGCGACAGCTCATTTTAAGACAGCTTGTAAAGACGGATATAACAGACGTACAGAATTAATATTTCTAAATTTTCAATATATATTGAAATGCCAAAACTATTTATACGTTCAGTACATTCAACTTATTATAATTTCCCTAAACGCTTTGGCATATACGAAAAATTGCTTATTTTTAAATAAAAATACCCCGCCATGCGCCTCACCCCTGAAGAACTTTCAACAGAGCAATATGTCTTGCTTGAAAAGCTCGACCATCAGGAACTCATCCCCTTTGTGCAGAAATACCTGAAGCAACCCACCTGGGCTTCCAGGTTTTACTATGCCGTTAACCTGCTTATTTTGGCAGCCATTGCGTTGCTGGTATGGCGGTATGGCACACAGCCCGGCGCCAAATGGTGGAACGCCCTCAACTACCTGGCCATGGGCATTGCTTTTACTTTTTTGCTGATACCTGTGCATGAGTACATACACGCGCTGGCATACCGCAGCGTAGGTGCAACGCATACTTCATTTGATATGTACCTGCGGAAGTTCTACTTTATGGCCGTTGCAGACAAGTTTGTGGCCAGCAGAAAAGAGTTTACCATAGTGGCGCTGGCGCCGTTTGTGGTGATAAGCGTTGTGCTGCTGGGGCTGTTAATTGTAGCCACACCACTACAGGTTTTTATTATTATGGGGGCTTTGTTTTTTCATACGGCGGCTTGCTCGGGCGACTTCGGCCTGCTGAGTTTCTACAACCACAACCGGCAAAAAAACATTTTTACTTATGACGACAAAACCAGCCGGATTTCTTATTTTTATGAGAAGGTAAACTAACAAAAGCCACCAAAAGGCATTGAATTGGTAAATCAGCAAGATACAACAGGCTATACCGGCAGGCAGGCCATGCTAAGCACTACCCCGCCTATTACATAACTACGCCATAAACCCGGCGGTAGATTTCCGTTTTAGCAACGGTTAAATCTACTATTCCGGTGGCCATCAGATACATGTGTATGCTGTTTTTGGTTTGGTCGTAGGCAGGTTGCCGATACTGCTCGTCTACCACTTTGAAACCACTGTTTTCATAAAACGCAATGCGTTTTCTGGCCACGGTGCCCAGTTCGGGTGGTTCGGTCTCCAGCACAATTACGTGATAGGTATTTCTTAATGCCTGCAATGCTCTGGCTCCCAAGCCGGTATTTCTGAAAATGGCATAAATCTCAAAAAACTCAACAAACAAAAAATCTTCAAAAGGCCAGGTTACAAAATAGCCCATCGATTTATCGTTAGAGTCGATACTCAAAATCCGGGTATGTTCGTTTTCAAAAAGCTGATGAAACTGAGCTTCGTTTCTTCGTTCGTCTACAGGAAAAGTAAGTTCATATTGTTTATATATAAACGTGCGCTCTTCTACTGAGGCACCTTTTAAATCTCTGAAATTCATCTCAATTAGCAATTTATTTTAACGGCGCAAATTTAAGGCTTTCAACAAAAAACGCGTAATTATTCCATAAATTTATTCATTTTCATTCCGAAACCACCAAAAAACCTTAAATTATTTTCAGAATGCGCTCGCATCACCCGGCTGAGGGGGTTTAGCGAGCCGATTAGCAAAAAACGTTTCAGGCTGCATTCATAAAAAAAGCTATATTTGTTTCAGACTTCAACCTTATACCACAATGAAACATTTAACAATGATTGCTCTTTTGTGCGGCCTTGCGCTGCAATCTATTGCACAAACTGTGCTTAGCCCCGAAGAAAAAAAAGTCGGCTGGAAACTGCTCTTTAACGGCCGCGACCTGAAAGGCTGGCACGCCTACGGTGGCGGGCAGCCAGGCTCTGCCTGGGTAATTGACCAGGGCGCCATTAAACTGAACGTACCCGAACGCGCCGGAAACAAAGCCAAAAACGGCGGCGATATTGTGATTGACGAAGAAATAACCGGCGATTTTGAACTGAAAGCCGAATGGAAAGTAAGCAAATTTGCCAACAGCGGCCTTTTCTTTTTTGTGAAAGAAGCCCCTCAATATAAAAACATGCACGACACCGGCCTTGAACTTCAGGTGATTGACGACAAGATTTATGAGGGCTCGCCGGAAAACACCCATCGTGCCAGCGATTTCTTTGGTGTGGCCAACGCCCGCCTGCGCGAAAGCAACCCGCAAGGCGAATGGAACAGCATTCATTTTATAATGCGCAAAGGCAAGCTAACTGTTTTGCAAAATGGCTTTACCGTGCAGGAACACGACCTGAACAGCCCCGAATGGAAAGAGAAGATTGCCAAAAGCGGCCTTGCCAAAGCGCCCATAGGCAAAGGTAACTACAACGGCCGCATTGGCCTGCAAGACTGGGGCAGCACTGTTTGGTACAGAAACATTAAACTAAGAAAAATGTAAGCTGCACGGCCCAACTGCTAAAGCTGAACCGGGTGCAATACTGCAGTTGTTGAAGACCAGACACCTGATAGATGATGGAGACCTGCCTGAAAAAATAAAGACTGCTCAAAGAGCAGTCCCTATCTAAAATAACTTTTGCTGTGACTTTTGATGCAAGTTAGTTTGTAAACATACGCTGCCGGAAAAAAAATAGTTGAATGAACTGAAATCATCGCCGAACTGCAAAAAATTAGGGGTTTTTGAAATGGCTTTCTGACATAAAACAGATAAAACCAACAAAACCGGGCGCGAATCAGGTGCCGGAAGAACCCAGCGTTTGTGGGGGTATATAAAAAAATAAAGAGCTACTCAAAGAGCAGCCCCTATCCAAAACAACTTTTGCTGTGACTATAAGTCTCAAATTTATAGCATTTTTATTTAAGTAGCAAAAATAAATGTCAAATATTGTCACATTTTAATCTGCACCGGGGCCTGATTTTATTAAATGGCTTCTACAGATGCCTAAACCGCATCTGCCGTATGTACGCCTCTTCTTCCATTATCTGCCACCGGTTAAAGCCTGCCGTCAGCGCAGCAATTGGTACCTAAGTCCACATTTCCGGTAAAAAACCCTCGTATATTCAATATGGAAACATGATTGGGTAATAGCGCTTAAATACCTCATTATAAAATTTATTGCAAATAATTTTTATTTATCACTAAAACCTATAATTTTGGTAGGGTATTTCAATCAGTCAATTTCAACGATAAAAACCTGACAAACCGAAATGCCATAACCATGCTGTAGATTAAAACGCTTCTGTTTTTTCTTTCTATTGAGTCTCTTAACGAATACACCAGTATAATCTGCTAATGCCAGCCGTCAGTTAACCATGCCGATGCCTGTGGTCGGTTGTTTGTTTGTGGCTGTCTGAATAGTTTGTTACCCATTTTAAGCCCTTATAAATACCCTTTTAATAACACAATTAAACCAGCAATTTTATGTTAAAAAACGAGCAATTAAATGATCAAACACGCTGTACTGAAAAACCTGATGCCGTTTTAAAAAAGAAATGGTCCACACCCAGGTTCGAGAAAATTGAAGTAGCCTTCAGAAGCCTGTGGCTATTGCAGCCCGGCCCCGGCCCCGGAGGGCCTCCGTCAGGGCCATCCTGATACAATTACCCAGATAACCGTTTAAAAAAATACCCGGGCATACAGGCGGTAGCGCTTGCTAAACCCCATATAACCGGGTATTTGCCTGTTTACTACCCGGCAGGCAACAAAACCCCTAAACTCAGAAATGGTATTTTAACAAAAATAATCTGCACTATTTTTTGTTAAAATTAATGAATAATCTATTTTTGTTTCAAATACCTAAATAACCACAATGCAAACACCGCCTATTAAAACCAACCATCAACGGGTAAAAAAAGACACCCAAACTACCAAAAAACGATGGGCAACCCCGGCAATAGAAAAAATTGAGTTGAATACCTCCGTTTTTACCCGGTTAATGAAAGCGGGCGAACCGTTTGGTTCATGATACAATCATCTGCCTTTTACATCTAATAAGCATATTCAAACACAGGCGCGCTTTGGTGCGACTGTATGTCTTACATTTCAACCTAAAATAAACGCAAAACAAAGCTGCACATGAAAAACAATGCAAACAACCGCCCAATGCCAAGCGTTGCCAACCAACCCGAAGCAAAAAAAACCTGGACAAAACCCGGTTTACAAAAAATTGAAGTAGCTACCAAAATTAACACGGCAAGCCTTTTAGGTTTCAATTTGGCCACCCCCATTCACTCATGAAAAGGCTTTAGCCAATTGTATGGGTTAAAGTACCAGTAAAAAAGAACCAATAGCCCTGAACCGCAGGCAAAGACCCGTCAAACAGTTAATTACTTAAAAAATGATAAAGAAGTCAGAAAAAAGGCAGGCAGTCATTGCCAGCCAAACCGGAGCAAAAAAAGAATGGGCAAACCCATCATTTCAGAAAATTGAAGTATCAGCCAGAATCAGTGCAGCAGCTTTGCTGAAACTAGACCCGGCGGGTCCAATAGGCAGTTGATTACCAACTCAACAGCGGGCAACAAGATTTTGAAAGGCAGGGTATGCCACCAACCAGTATGATGCAATAAAGTCTATCTTAAACACCAAATAAAATGACAAAAATTCAGAAAAATGGATTGGCACCCCAAAAGCCGGAAACAAGAAAAAACTGGTCTAAACCTGGCTTTCAGAAAATTGAAGTAGCCGCCAGAATCAACGCCACAGCTTTGCTGAAACTGGACCCGACAGCTACATTATCCTGACTAGCGGCGCACCTGCTGAAAACCATACGCTGAAAGACCGGCCAAAACTTTCATTTCGGCAAATGGCAGTAGGTGCAAACACACCATCCTGACAGGCTTATCGCTGAGACCATCATCCCTGCCGGGGCGATGGTCTTTTATATTTACCCCTGCCCTTCGCATGGCCTAAAGTACCCCCGGCAACCCTGCCAACCAAAAACCAGCAACAGCCCTACCGCTGGCTGACACGGCCAAACCCCTGCTACTGCGCTAAAGATACTGATTACTACTTTGGTTTAGTTATTATGGCTATCTTTGCAGCCATTAAACCAAGCAAAAATGACAGCCCACCAGGTAGATAACGTGCTAGACAAGCTAAGTGCCAACAGTTTCCTGAACCATTTTGAAGGCATTAACCATGACGGCGACATGCTGCATGTATTTTATACGTCATTTACGCTGCTAAACTATGAGGCGCTGGTTGAATTTTGCGCCGAAGAAGAGCTTTTCTTTTACTCAGCCCCTAACAAACAATACTTCCAGCTAACGCTCATCAACGACCCGGTGTACGAAGCAGGTAATTAGTGCTGGATTGAAAGCTACCGGCTGGGGGTTTGGCGAAAAATTGCATTTGAACGATGCCGCATATCTAGACAAAGTCTCAAGGGTGTACTTATGAGGGGATTCTAAAGGCTTTCAATTATAATAAACCAGCAGGCTTTGAAAGCCAACTGCCCAATTAAGATTATACTTTATCAGCTTTCAACCTTTCAAAAATCAAATGAGCAACCCCTACACAGGATTGCCCATTCTACGGCACTTCTCGGCAGGACCTTGAAGTAAAGCAAAATTAAGCCATTTTTTGGTTCAAAACAAAAATTGAAAGCATTTGCTTAAACTAAAACCTGCCAGATTGAAGTAGCAAAAAAAAAGAGCATAGAATTTAGCTATTCTATGCTCTCTCCATTTTTCTAAGACAATTAATTATCGCGAGTTCAAAATTACTTTTGATGCAGACACTTGAGAATTAAAACTCTTTACTGCATACTCACGTTTTGCTTGTGCCATATCCTCGCTAACTTGTCTTCTAGCTTTAAAATCCTCCTCTGAATTCAAAGGCGTTGGATTCTTTTCTTTGCTAATTTTTTCTATTGTTTCGCGAAATTTATTAGTCATTGTAATAATATTTAAAGAGTTGATATGAGTCTAATTATAGGTATTTAAGTTATTTTTGTATGGTGAAAAACACTCTACTTTACTTAAATAGTATAAAATTATATCTTCACTCTCACTAAATTTGGGTGCAAAATTAATAAATTTATCATTATAAAGAAAGAATATAATTGGTTTTGTATCTATTGCATTAGGTTCTGTAGCATCTATCAGTATAAGTCCATGACATTTATCATTAATGTATGAGTCCTTAGTAGACAGCTCACAAATCCAAATAAATTTTGGCAATGCTATACTTAAAATAATTTCTTTAAGATTATCAGAATACGTAGAGTTACTTGAAACACTATTCTTATATGATCTACTAGAGGTCAGAAAATACCTTATTAGGTTACCGTCTGAAATTTCAAGTTTTGAACTATAATTTTTTAGAATACTATAAATAGCTTTCTTAACGGCGTATGCTTCAAGATATATCTTTGGATGAAGAGGTGCTACAAAGCAGAAGATACGACATTCTTTCCATTCGTCACTTTGATAATGTTCTGTTGGCTTCTTTGGGTGTGCTTTTTGGTACGGCCCGAAATTATCATCAAAAAATACGAGTTGCTTATTTGTAGTACTAAAATCAAAGATATTAAGACTATCAGACAAAGGAGTTTGACTGATGCCGTTTATCATCGCACTATTAATATTTTCACGACCAATTGCAATAATCGCATGACCTATAGTTTTAGATTGAATCCCAATTGTTACAGGGATACCACTTTCAATATACGTGCTCAAAATCATTCGTAAATCGCTTTCACTATATTCGTTGCGAGTATAAATCTTAGTTCCAAAACCATATTCTTTAAGAGCAAATGAAATGTGCTCAAGACTTAATCCATTTGAAGGAATTTGGCGCTCGTATGATATTTTCTTTAGCGTGCCTATAATTTCAGAAGGTAAAACTGGACGGTACTCCGGGTATCTATGACTAAAATATTCCATTGTAGCCCAGATAGTACTTTCTGCGCAACTATGTGTTTCAGAATCCTGAGATAAGTGAGGGAATCCTAAAACCTCCAATTTCTTACCATTAATTAAGGTAGAAAATTTAGTCGTACAACATGAAAAATTTACCACCTTTAATGCTTTAGGAGAAATAACATTTCTTCCTATTGGTGCTAAAAGAGGTCTAATCACGAAAAAACCTAAATAAATGTCCTGTACTTTATTAGTTGAGGCCGTTCTAAAATCCAATTCACTAATTTCATCTCCAAATAAAGCAATCCTTATACAATGTCTATGATATTCAGTAGATTTTGAAGAAAAATAATGATAATAACTATCTCTAAAAACTCTGTCAGTATACGGATACTCAATATACAACCATAAATCATCTCGTAATTTATCTAGATAATGTTTGATACTATTTCTCAAAATACCGAGTTCATATTTCGTAAAGTCAATCTTATCTTTAAAATAAGTTGCTAATTCATCATTCAGGTCTCCAATTCTGATTATAGAAGTATCAATTGTCATAAATTCTACAATAAATGTTTTAAGGAATATATAAGTTATTATTTAAAGCTTTTTTTAATCAAATTGCGATATATTAAAATAATCCTAGAAATACTAAAAATATTATTTAACGGCATCTACCTGTTTAAAGTGACACCTTTAATATTATACATTTATTCCATAAACTCTGCTCGCCTAAATATCCATCCATGCGGGGTACACACCTTTCCCAGAACGGCATTGAATAGAACCAAAAAAGCCGCGTCCCGCGGCTTTTATTACCCACCCCCATTCAGACTATTAAAATAATCCATCATTTCCTGGGCGTTTTTGTTGGTTAGCTTTTTGGCGTGTTTCAGGCTTTTGGGCTTGCCTTTGTCGTCAGTATCGTAGTTATACTGCGGTGCGTCGGCCAGCATGCGTTGCACTATGCCCCAGCGGATACCCCAAACCAAATACTCATAAGGCCAGTGAAAATGACTGCAGATAGCTCCTCGTGAGCCAAACGGACTGTTCAGTCCGCTGGTGCGGCTGTCTCTATCCGATGAGGAGCTGTCGTCCGGGTCGCGGACATCAATCTGATAGAGCTGATAAAATCCCCCAGATTATTAATCTGGTTAATGTATATCGTCAACTGTATAAGTTTGGATGGCTGTATGTGCCACAGAAAATAATTAGCCAGCAAACCGGCAAACAATCGTATCTTCCATTTCGAATTCAGCACCGATACCGCCACGGCCATCGCACATTTCTTAGCCGACTCGGCCGTTATACGTTTGGCCTCAGCCAATGCGTTTTCCGACAGCATTTCTTCATTAAACTCAATGCTCAAAAACAAATGGCTCAGTGTATCGAGCGTACCCAGGTAAGGCTGCTCTATGGTAAATGTACGAAGCTTCTGCTTCGAAAAATATCTTAAAATGCTGCGCTTCGGCACCGTAAACTGCACACCGCGGTTTATCAGCACATCGGCCTCATGCATTTCTGCTCTGCGAGGGTCAAAATTCAGGTTTTCAAACATAATCGGGTGAGTTTTATGGTAAAAACCCCACGCCAACGGGCGACCGTCCCTGCCCTCCCTACGCGGGTCTCCCCAACAATGGGAGGGAGTCAAGTTCCTCTCCCTATTGTTGCGGCGACCGTCGCTCGGAGAGGGATTTAGGGTGTGGGGTTCCCGCTGGGGTGGGGTTTATCTATACTATTAAACCAAAGACAAAATCATTGGTGCAACATTGCCGGTTGGTTTCAGTACAGTAATCACTACTTCAACCTTCAAGGTTTCAGAGCGACCAAACTGACCGGTGAACTTGGCCGTAATTTTGGCTCTCGGAATCGAGAAAATCAAACCCTCTTTAGGCGTAATCTTCACCGATTTTTCAATAGTTACCAATCCTGAAGGATAATCCCATGAAGTTGGCGTTCCTGTCTCAGGATTAAGGTCGCCACCAAAAACAGCCTTACACTGTTCCAAATCCGGTGAGGCCAGTTGGAAAGTAATTGTGGTAACGGCCATTTTGGCTGCCGTATGAATAGGCTCATCCAACTCTTCGACAAAAAACTCGGTTATCTCAGGATCTGCCGTTTCAATCGTGCAGCTACCTTCGGCAGTATGGCCGATAGTTTCAAGTGAAGTACCCATTACTCCGTTAGTTCCTATCTCGCCTACTTCTATTTTGGCTAAGCCAATTGTTACTAATTTTCCCATTTTATTTTTGTAATTTTTAATTTGTATCCATTAATCTGAATTCAATTCTGAAATGGAGCCTGGTTTGTTTCATCTCAGGCTCATCGTAATCTCCCTGCCGCGATGTCCACAGCGAATAATAGCTCCCGTAGGCCTCCCGCAAAACGCCACGCGCTACCGCCAGCACCTCGTCTACCCTTTTGGTATCTTTCAGTGTCTGCTTTTTGCCGTTGATGTTCTGGTAAACCTTGGGTACATAAATATTCACGTTGGCCACACCTGCCTGCAGGGTTCCGTCTCCTACCAACATACTGCTGATCACCACGTCTTCGCCGGGCGAGTCCAGCGGGCGTTCGCCCTTGTAAACGCCACCTCTGATAAAGGTTCTGAGCGGCGAGCTACTGATTAACTCATACAATATGTTGTCCTGATCGGCTGTTGTTCTCATTTTTCTGACGATTAAACTTTCCCTTTCCTGAGCTTTTCAAGCGCATCCGTCACCGTTTTCCCTACATATATTTCAGCGCTGGTCAGTACGTCTTTCGACATCGACTCGGCCTGGACCGCATATTCCGACCCCGAAACCACAATCAGCGCATAGCCTTTGCCATATTGGGCCGCCAGTTCATAAGCCAGGCTTTCGCCTTGTTGTGCTTCGTTCACCGGTGGTTCGGCCTCTGTGCCATCAGGGGCGCTGGCAGGCGCATCGGGCATGGGCAAAAAATCTTTGGCTACCACCATCCCATCTGCCACTATCACGTAACCAATAGAAGCCGCCAGCCTGCCCGAAGCATCAATTGTGTGGGCATTGGCGCGCGCTATCTGCACACTCTCCTCACCCGCCTGCCTCAATATCTGCAGAAACGCCTCCTTTACCTGTTTAATGCCCGCCTCCAGCTCCTTCCTGATGTCGGCATGGCTGAAAGTGGATTTCAGAGCCATAATCTTGTATGAAAACGGTCTTTGCTTGCAAAAATCACCTCGCCCTCCAATCGTATGGTGCCGTCGCTCTCCAACACCCTTACGCGCTCGCCGGCCTGCAAAGGCGGTACGCCCTTCGGGCAGTGAATCAGGTGCGTGGCCTGTAAATAGCTGCCATCTTCCTTGCTGAACTTCCTTTGCCTGCCCGCTTCGTTACGGCAGGGGCTCACTACTATCCAGGCTGGTTCGTCCGTCACAAAATTGCCCCGGGCATCTTGTGTAGCCACCGGCACATGGAGCCTGTGTAATACGTATGGATACTGGATTGACATCACCACAAATCAGATTTGTTTTTAATTTTTGGTTGTGCTGCTTTCTGCACTTTGTTTTCGCGCCCCAGGTTATGGCACAGCAATGCGTAATAATCCTGAATGCCCTCCTTGTCGTAGCTGATGCTATAGCCCCCTTCAGAGACCGACGAGACCACCAGCAATTCGGGAATAAAACCATACAACGCCTGCTCGGTTCTATCTACACTATCCAGCGTATACGTTTCATCTGAGCCTATGCCGTTTTTCAGCAGCAGGGCTTCAATTTCATTGTGGTCAATGATGAACCCAAACCTCCCGAGCTTACTTCTTATGTAGTCTGCTACCAGCATCGGCGTATCGTTTATTTAGACCACGTCGGGTTCAAACCATCTACCAGCCATTTAGCGCTGGCGCTGTTCAGCACCGGAAACGCATTGGCAATACCCAGGCAGGTTTCTACCAGTGGTTCTTCGCTGGCAAAGCGTTTAATCAGCACGTGTTCTCGTTTGATTTTCAAAGCCGTTGAACTCTCCACGTCTTCATCTGCCAGGCGCGTATGGGCAGTGTTGCCCAGCACAGGGGTTTCAGAGAACAGCAGTACTCCCGCTTCCCAGGGGTTCACCTGTGTGCGTACGCCTTTGATTTCGATGTCGATGAAACTTTCCACCAGACCAATCACCGGTAGCCCCTGCGCTTTCAAAGCCATATTTAAGGTTGAAAGCAGCGTAACCTGCGTAGGTGCGGGCGTCTGATTAGCCCACGGAGCCACAAAGGCAATGGTTTCAGCCGATACCAGAATGGCATCAATCATGTCCTGATCCGTAAAGATGTAGTTCAGCTTTTTGCCTTTGGCTTTAGCCGCCTTAACTACGTCTCTTATCTTGGTGATAGGTTTAGACGTTTCGGCATTGGCCACCGTGATGCTCACCGACACGCCCGACTTGTTAGCCGCCGGAATCAGAAAATCAACATTGGCTTCTGTTACCAGACCATCGTTGTTAGTATTAGTCAACACCACTTTGCCTGTGGATGCCGCTCTTAAAGCCAGCCATTCCAGCCGCGCATTTACACCGTTGAACACAAAGAGCTGGTCTTCCCAAATCCAGTTCAACAATTCTTTTTTGGCGGCATCGTCTTCGTAGCGTTTCAGCGTGTTGTATTCGTTCATCTGCGACTCGGTTTTTTCACGAGCCACCCCGATTTTCGGGATACTGCCGCTCAGTTTAGAAACCACCTCACGTCTTTTACGAGGCGCACGTGTATCCCACGAAATCACATCACCCGCCACCGGTGCACCGAACTCTCCTTCCAGCGACTCCCACTTCAGAGAGGTGACGAATTTGAGCGGAAAAAGCGTCGGAAAATAAAAGTCCGTTAAGGCATATTCATTAGCCACTGCCTGCATATCCTTCTCGCTCAGTCCGTTTATCAATGATTTTATCATTTACTGAATCAATTTTGAATGAAAAAATAATTATTAGATTAAAACCCCATCCCAACCCTTCCGCGCGACGGACGCCCCAACAATGGGGAAGGGCTTAATTTAAGTCCCATCCCCACTGTTGGGGCGACCCGCGTAGGGAGGGCTAGGACGGTCGCCCGTTGGCGTGGGGTTAAACCCTTTCCTTTTTATTGACTTATCTGTCCCTTCTACACCCACAAAATCTGCGGCAGAGCCGCTTTCATCTGGGCAGTAGCCACCGGAGCGTTGGCTTCAAAAAGCGTAGCTCTCAGCCAGGCATCTACCGCATTGGTTTCGCCTGCTTTCAGCTTAATGGCATGGCCGGTAACCGCAAACGGCGTTACTTTAAAGGCTGATGTGTTGGTGCTAGCCTCGGCCGCTGCCTGAAAAACACCCCCATATTGCGCCACAGCCACACCTAGGGTAGTAGCTACGGTAAGGGTGTCGTAGTCGGCATTTGAGGTGTCTATAGCTGTAATGGCATACGCCTTGGCGCCCGTCAGGGCAGCTACGAAGTCACCGACTTTGAAGCCATGTCCCTTAAACACCAGATAATTGGTGGCTGAGTTTCCCGCAGCCGTATGCAGTTTGGCAGTTTTCAGCACGTGGTATAAACCGTTGTTGTCTTTACCCACCACCGACCCGGCCTGAACAACCGCGCCGTCGGTAAAATCGGCAGCTGCAATGGTAATACCTCCGCTGATATCTTCCAGCTTGGTAGCGAACGCCAGCTTATCGGCCAGCTCGCTCTCTTGAAAGTTTTGCATCATGAGATTTTGAAATTAAGAATGAAAAACCTGCTTGCCCATACCCCCAGCACTGCCTGCCTCAGCTGGCGCCAAACCTAAAACCGGCTTGCCGGGCATTGGCCCTTTGCCTTCTTTCTCGGCTTTTCTGGCATCAATGTAGGCCTGCGTATCAACCGACACCCCGTTTCTGGTGGTGCGGCCGGGTATAGGCTGTGGAATCTTACCCAACCCTTGGTCGCCAAACAGCGGTTTCACCTCTTCCAGCCCTGCTTCCAGTTCAGTTTTATAGGCTTCAAACTCGCTTTCGTCTCTGAAATTCATCCGCCCAAAATCGCGCAGTTTCATTTGTCTGAACGACTCCGGCGTGTCTTTCAGCAGCGTCTCAAGTGTTGCCCTCCGCAACTCAGTGGTTTTGCCGTTTTCCAGCGCGCTTACTTTGTCTGTCAGTGCTCTGTTGGCCTCCATCAACCCCTGCGCCCAGGCAGGCACATCATCATTGTCGGGCCTTGTAAAGCCGTTTTCGTTGCCCTCTCTGGGTCCTTTTTGTTTGGCAATGGCATCGGTTACCCGCTTGTCGGCATCGCCCTGAAAAGCCTTGAGCAGCGCCTCTACCCCTCCGGTTGCGGTGTCAATTTCGCTTTCGTCTGTTACCGTGGTTTCCAGCATGGTGGCAACAGCGTCAAAAGTTTTTTCGCCAAACCCCAGGTGCTTGTATCTGGTTTTCAGCGCTTGCAGAATTTTCCCCTTTAATAACATAAGGTGTGGATTGTGTGAAAAATTTAATGATTATGTTGTGTTCATAACAAAGATAAAAACATTATTTTTGTACTTATAATATAAGCACATCCAATAACACAAAACCGTGTTAGTCGCAAAACCATCACGGATTCCACACATGAAACACCGCAAAGACATCATCTATCGCCTCACATTCAGGCGCATCGAAAAGGCAGAATACTACCACCAGCTAAAGAGCATCTACGCCTACCACACCCGCGACGAAATCGGCTGCCGCATTGGCCACCTGTACGACTCTAAAATTGAACCCGACAAACCCTTTAGCAATAAAAAAGTGACAATTGAAGTGATAGAAGTGAGGTGACATTATGTGGCCGGTGCGAAGAACTTTCAGTTCGCAGCGTATAATGAAAAATTGTGAAACATTGCCGCAATGGAATTGTGCCTTTTGTGTGCATCGTGGCAAAAAGTACACTAAACTAATTAAAAAATCACCCGTCACTACTCTTCCACCTTATTGATTAATCTGATTTTATTATTGGTTCGATTGCTTTCGATCCGACCCATAATTGTTAAATTGATGGCCGAATAAACATCTAATTCAATATTCTGAATAAGCATTGGGTATTTTTCAGACATGCCCATAACCCCTTCATACTTTACTTCTACTATTTCACTTTCAGCTTGTATGCCCTTGCCCGGCACCAAATTATTGTAATCGTCATCGTTCTTTTTCCTGGAAGCATCCGCTGATTTTTTAACAGGCACAAAGTATCCTTTTAATTTATACTGCTTTTTGGCTTCGTCCAGAACCACGTAGCTGTTTACATAATATCCTTCTCGAACGGCAATACTGTCTGTCCAGCTAGTGGTACCTTCCGGCCTATTCAACAAAACCCCCGACAAAGCACCCGGTGAGTTGAGTTCGGGTAAATCAACCCTTGAAAGCTCAATTATTTCTCCTTCAGCTTTGGTAAGTTCATTGCTCTCTTTCAGCTTTATTGTAATACTTTTTTTAACCAATGGAAGATAATTTTCAACCGCCATTTTAGAAATCTCATCACTCCCAAACGGTGCATGGGTATCTATGCTGTATCGGCTGTTTTTATCCTGCACGCGCATAACTTTAAACTTCAGTATTGGCGCATCATTGCCCTTAAACGCCAGGTTTCTGGTAACAGAAAAACGATTGACACCCTTCGAATAATTGGTAATGATAGTCATGTTGTTTTTTTCATCAACAACTGTTGTAGGTTCAGTATCAACATGTGAAGCTTCTTTGTAGAAAATGGATGCAATGGTTTTGTTATTAAAACCGGAATAGTCATTACTTTGAGCAAAAGCATGATGGATGGTGAGCACCAGCAAAATAAATATTTTTTTCATGGTATTATCTTTGTTACAAAAAAAGGAAAAAATCCGGTTATGTTTTATCTAATTCAGTTTTTTTTCTATCCCTGCAAAATAAAAACCCAACCACAAAGGTTTAATATGTGGTAATATCCAAAAACCTCTGAACCACCCTTTATGCGTTCTTTTTGCCTGGCAACCTTGCTGTGCTGTGTAACTTTCATTACTTCATCGGGTCAGAGCAGCAGGCACGTCCGTGTCTGTGTCAGTGCAACCGCCAACACAAAAAATTACACCATCAGGCTTATCCGGGTTTCGGGTATCGCAGAAAAAATGGTCTCTCAACAAACCGTCCATTCCCCCTGCACCGATATCACCGTGGCCGCCCATAGCACCTACAAGCTATTGGTGCAGTCAGACTGCTGCGCGGCCATAACAGAAGCCTGGTTAGCAGATACGCTCAAGAACAACCACCGGTTTAACATCAATCTTGAAGAAAAAAGCATCCAGCTGAAAGAGGTGGTTGTAAAAGAAAAAAAAGACCGTTTTGAACGCCGCGGCGACACCCTTTTTGTAAACATTGCCGATACCGACGCCCGCCCCCATGCCGCAGCGGCTACACTTTTTGATAGAATCAATGGTCTGAATTCTTCTTTTGGAAGCGTAAGCATTTTAGGTGAAGACGTGCAGGAAATAACCATTGACGGAAAGCGGATTTTTGGAGGAATATCGAAACTGACGCTTGAAAGTATCAGAGCAGACATGATTGAGCGAATGGAGTTTATACAAAAAACACTAGCCAACGGACAAAAACAAAATCTGCTCAACATCAAACTGAAAGCCAACAAAAAAGATGGCATTTATGGCGATATTGAAGCCGGAACAGGAGAAAACCGAAACTTTATCGGCAGGGCAAGTGTCAACAAAATCACAAAGAATGGGTTTATCAATGCCTTTTCAACGGCCAACTCAATTAATGAAACAGGTATTGATACCAAAGTTATGGACAGGATATCCCTCAACACTTTCAGAAACACTTTAAATGCCAGTAGCTCGGTTATAGGGCTTTATGAACCGCGCACCATAGAAAACAATACAGAGAAACTGGAGCCACGGTTCAGGGGCATCAACAAATACTTTGATACCGGCCTCAACTTCACTCATGAACAAAAGAAGCTGGCCTTTGATGGATTCATTTTTGGTCATTTCAACCGCCAGACTTTCCGGGAGGCCTCTACGCAACAGCAGTTTTACACCAACGTCTCTCAGACAATCAATAGCCAAATGCAAGATACAAGCCGGATCGGAAACATAAACGCCAATATTAATCTGAAATGGAATATAAACGAAAGAACCAGTATGCGCGTTTCCAGCCAGTTAAACCATCAAAACCAAAGCAGGTCGGTAACTGACACCACAATTACCGGTTTTTCAAACGTACCTGCCAACACTTTAATTATCTCCCGAAGTCAGAAAGATATCAATGCACTGAACCACATATCTCAACTGAGCCTGGTGCAGAAAGGCCGCCGGGGTGGCTTTGTAAGTTCACTATACTTTAGGCTCGACAACCAGTTTCAGGCAGATTCAAACCATTTTGACAATTCACTGCAGAACCCCGCTGCCCGATTGCACCAAAACCAGATAATCAACAAAAGACAGAATAATACCACCCAAACCGTTCAGCTGGTACAGTCTGTACCGCTGTCCAGCCAGTTTCTGATAGAAGGTAAACTAAAAGGCATGTTTGAGAACTATTCCATCCGCCAACATACTTCCTGGCCAATTGAGGGCAATCCGCCGGTGCCTGCCGCCAATTCTGTCAATAACCAAATTATTGAAACCGGCATCTATGTCTTATACAAACGCGCAAAGATTGACATCATCAGCGGGCTGGCCTACGCTTACTGGCATATACACAGGCAAACCCTAAAAGACTGTTTTACAGACAGTCCCTCTTTTTTGTTTAATCCGTTCACTAAAATAGAGTACCGCTTTCCGTCAGGAAAACTTTCGGCAAGATTCGCTCAGGAGCCTCTTTTACCCGGAGCAATCGCATTGATTACCCCCCCGGATAGCAGCAATCTGAACCAGATTACTGTGGGCAACTTGTATCTGAATCCCTATCAGCAGAAAACATTTGAACTCAATACCCACCTACAGACAAGAAACGGGCATCAGTTTAACCTCAACTTCAACTATAAGCGCCTTAGTGGGGCTGTCATAAATGAAAACTTTTACCAGCCGGATTTGAATATATTTACTTCGGGCTTCATCAATGCCCCGGCCCCTGTAAGCAACTGGAACCTGAATTTCAGCGCGTATCAGATAAAACTTAAAAGTAAATTCTCATGGTTCTTCATGGGCGGCATGTATCAGATAAACTCCCTGATAAAAACCCGCGAAGCGCTTTCGCCGTTGCAACTAAACCTGGCGTATCTGAATGTAAATACAACACTAAAACTGAAAAGCACATTTAATCTGAAAGCCAACTGGGAGTCTCAGTTCAGGATTATCAGTAACAACGGCATCATTAATCATACAGTAAATCTAAAAAGCGAAGCCGACATAGGCAATAAATGGTTTGTTGACAGTGGTTTAAGGCTGAACATCAACCAAAGCGGCACCACAAGCACCCAGTTATTGGCAGATGCAGAAGTAGGTAAGTTCTTGTTAAAAAACAATGCTTTAAAAGTATCTCTGGCAACCGTAAACATTTTTAATACAAAACAGCAAATAACCATAGAGCAGGGCAATAACTACCAGTCAACCATGCGCGCCAATACCCTACCCCGGGTTATACTGTTGAAGTTTACCGTCTATCCTGAATCATGGAAAAAGTAGCTATAGCAACCGGCTTCTAATCTTACCGCCAACTACAAGCTCACCCCACAACTATTTTCTATCATCCGCATCACCTCTGCTCCCTCAAAGCCACTGCACGGATTCAGGCCTTTGCCTAAAAAATATTGCACCGTTGCGGCTATCATGGGTTGCTGTACGTGCGCAAGGGCATCAAAATGAATGGTTTCTGTATTACCGCCGGTTTCTATGGTAATGCTATCGGTACCAAAAACCGCAAAACTGATTTTGCCCTTACTACCTTGAATCTCGCAATAATCAACAGCCTGTGCGGCATTAAAACACCAGGTACCATTAAAAACCACTCCGTTTTTAAACAGCACATTGCTCACCACCATGTCGTCGGCATGATACAAGCCCCCCTGATTCGTCGCCAGTCCGGTTACACGTTCCACCTCGCCAAAGAAATAATACATCAAATCAAGCTGGTGCGGAGCCAGGTCATGAAACAGCCCGCCTCCGGCCGTTACGGGGTCTACACGCCAGGCATTCCGGGGGTCGGCCAGTTCGTGTTCAGTCAGCGGCGGCTTGGCCAGCTCCAGCCTCACCAGCCGCACATCGCCAATGGCTTGCCCGGCCAATAGTTCCTTCACTTTCCTGAAACGCTGCTGCGCACGCCTGTAATGCGCCACCACCAGTTTTACGCCTGCCTTTTGGGCGGCATGGGCTATTCGCAGGGCGGCGGCGTAATCGTCGGCCATTGGTTTTTCTACATACACGGGCTTGCCTGCTGCTATGGCCGCCAGCGCGTATAGCTCGTGGCTTGATGGCGGCGTGGCCACATAAATGGCGTTGATGGCCGGGTCGGTTATCAGCGCATGTGCGTCGGCATACCACTTGGGCACGCCGTGCCTATGGGCGTAATCTTCAGCCCGGGCGGCATCGCGCCGCATTACGGCTATCAGGGCAGAGGCCGGCACCTTGTTAAAGGCAGGCCCGCTCTTTACTTCGGTTACGTCTCCGCAGCCGATAATCCCCCAGTTAATTGTATCAGGCATATCGTTTCTTTTTCAGATTTTGAAGCAAAGCAAATATCGAAAGAATATTCAACTTAGCAAAGGGAACAGGTTGAGGCACCTATTAACGCCTTCAATATTTGTATTCAGCCCGAACAATATCGGCCTTGTGCTAGTTATAACGGCATAGGGAAACCTTACACGACTTTATCAATTAAATATACCATGAAAAAAAACATCATTCTACTTTGCCTTGTATTAGGCACTTTTGCGGGTGCAGTTGCGCAGGAATCTAAACCCAGATTTACCATTACCGCCGGTTACGGACTGCTGACCATGCCGCAGTTTGCCGAAGGCCTGAGCGATATCCTAAGTACCACTGTTACCGGCGGCACCGTACGCTACGAAGACGCCAGCTTTACAGGCGCTCTGGTGCTGGGCGTAAAAACCGCAGGCACAGGCCGGGTAAAACTGGGTATTGATGTAGTGAGCGAGCGTTTCTCGAAAAAAGTGTACAACACCAGCAATAACGAGTTTCTGGGCGACAGCCGTGGCAGTTACCTCAGCTTTATTCCGCGGATAGACTACCACTGGTATAACAAATCATTGTTGCGCCTGTACTCTGGCGTTGGGGCAGGTATTTCGTTTGCGTCGCAGAAATTCCAGAACACCAAAGACAACCATACTTTTTTTGCATTCAACGTAGTGCCGGTGGGTATTGAAATAGGCGGTAATCTCTCGGTCTACGGCGAAACCTCAGTGGGCTACAATGGCCTTATCAACCTGGGGCTTCGATACAAACTCTGATTCACCCCATATCATTCAAAGCAAAACATAGAACTTTAAAGAAGGCTCTGGCAGAAGCATAAAAACAATTGTGCAACATCAGGCACATAGTGTACATAGTGGCAAAAGAACGGATAGCCACCATGTACACTATAAACACATAGTATCTCAATAAAAACAAATCTGCCCAGCCATTCAACGCAACAGTAGCCGCTCATTCACCGTAACGCCGCCCGCTCATTCATTCACTAATTCAGCGGAACGCCGCCCACTAATTCACCGCAACGCCGCCCACTAATTCAACGGAACGCCGCCCGCTAACTCACTCATTCACCAATTCACTAATTCGTTATTTACTCAAAAGCCTCCTCTTCACCACCAGCTCAATCACCTGCTCGCGCATGGTGCGGCTTACAGGTATCAGATGCCCCCCAATCGTCAGGTCGTTGTTTTCAATGCTCGCTATTTTGGCCCTCGCCACCAGATAAGACTTATGCACCCGCAAAAACCTGTGTGGGTCCAGGTATTCCTCCACCGCTTTCAGGGGCAGCAGTGTCATGTACTTACCCCGGCTGGTGTATATCATCACATAATTTTGCAGCGCCTGCACAAACAGAATCTCGTCAATCAGTATCTTCTCATACTTACTTTCGCACTTAATAAACAGGTAGTCCGGCTCGGCGCTTACGGTGTGGTTTCCGGCCTTTCTGTTCTTCAACTCATGCAGTTCACGCGCCTTGTTGGTAGCCTTGTAGAAACGGTTAAAAGTAATGGGTTTCAGCAGGTAATCAACGGCATCAAACTGAAACCCCTCCAGCGCATAGTTGGGGTAGGCAGTAGTAATAATCACCATAGGTAGCTTAGGTTTAATTTTCAGGAAGTCCAGCCCCGTCATGTAGGGCATCTGAATATCCATAAAAATCAGGTCTATGGTCTCATTTTCCAGTATTTTGTTCAGCTCCAGCGGATTCTCGGCCACAGCCACAGCCTCAAGGTAATCAATTACCTCAATGTATTTCAGCAGGCCTTCGCCTGCCAGTGGTTCGTCGTCAACAATGACACACCTGAGTTTCATTTCAAATCTATGGTCAGGTTTACCTGATACGTTTGTTTGTCAGTAGCAATCCATAATTTATGCCGATGCGGATACACCAGATTCAGCCGCCGTTCCACATTCTTTAAGCCTATCCCATGTGCAGTGGCAGGCGCATCATTTCTGCTGTTTTCAATCTGCATTTCAAGGGTCTGATGCCCCTTTACTGCCAGGCACATCCTGATAAAATGTGGCCGCCCTTTGCCCTTCGACACATGCTTGAAGGCGTTCTCAACAAAAGGCAGCAACATAAACGGAGCAATGCAAATGCCCTGCGCCGATGCGTGGTTAATCTCAAACTGCAGATCGGTCTGGTTCTCGTTCAGCCTCAGCGACTCCAGTTCAATAAAATTCTCTACAAAATGCAGCTCTTTGCTGAGCGGAATCTCCTCGTCGTTGCATTCATAAAGCTGATACCGCAGCATATCTGAAAACGAAGCGAGCGACTCCGACGCCGCGTCGGGGTTTTTGTGTATCAGCACAAAAATAGAATTAATGGTATTGAACAAAAAGTGCGGGTTAATCTGCGATTTCAGGTATTTCAGTTCTGTTTCCAGGTTATCTTTTTCAAGCGTGAGCCTTTTCTTCTCGGCTTCCAGCCAGTTTTTGCCCAGCTTTACACTCATGGCCAAAGTCATGCTGGCCGCTGTTGACGGCAGCGCATTGATAGCGAAAATAAACGGGTAGTCGGATGGCGGGCGACCAAACATCTGATAAAAACTGAGACCCGAGAAATACGGAGCCAGATAATACCCGCCCGTAATCAGTGCCGAACAAACCAGAATAGTAACAATAACCAGCGCAATATAAGTGCGGTAAGCCCCCACGTACAAAAACCGCGGGATAAGATAATACAGATTAAAATAGGCTCCGAGTGCCTGAAAAACAATATAACCCAGAAACTTAACCGGTAGCGGCCCCAGAAAAAGATACGCGAAGGCGTCGTGCAGGTTACCCACATTAATGAGCATCCAGAGCAGATGATACCCTATCCAGAACGGAATATGATGGAGTTTATATCTGAAAAACCAGTTTTGCATCAATAAAGCCTTAACGATAAGCACAACTAAGATACAGATAATCTCCCACCCCCCAAACCCTCATTGACGTACGGTATTAAATAAATGATGAAATGCAGGCGGGGATAATTAAAAATCTTGAATATCATGTTATGCGCATGAAATTATAACCGAAAAATAAAAACAACAATTTATTATAAAATATTAAAATAATTACAAAAATTGCAAAATCATAAAACTAGACAAGTTTGCTGTTGTATTATGGAAAATCAAATCCAAATTAAACCTTTTTCACAAATCAATCTAAATGACCCTTTTTTTGATAGTCTCAAATCTGATTATTCGGAATTTGAAGCTTGGTTTCTAAAAAAATCTAAAGATGGCTCCGAGGCATATATACTAACAGACAATGGCCAACTAGAAGCATTTCTCTATTTAAAAGTAGAAGATGATCCAGTTGTCGATGTTGAACCTGTCCTTAATAAAAAGAGAAGGGTTAAAGTTGGCACATTCAAAGTTAATCCTCATGGAACGAGATTGGGTGAAAGATTCATAAAGAAAATTCTTGACTTCACCTTGACCAATGCCATTGCCGAAATATATGTTACAATATTTGATAAACATAAGGCCTTAGTAAATCTCTTTGAAAAGTATGGTTTTCAGCAAGCCGCTACTAAAACTACTCATAATGGTACAGAGTTAGTATTCCTTAAAGACCTTAATAATTATCAGAATAGTGTTTTACTAGATTATCCTAGATTCAGGCGAGATTCAAAGAAATATTTACTATCTATTTATCCAGAATATCACACAAGGTTATTCCCAGATTCAATTCTTAATAATGAGAGTTTTTCGGAAATAGAGGATGTATCTCATACAAATAGCATTCATAAGGTATATATTTGCTTTATGGATGTAAGTGCCTTAAAAAATGGGGATTCAATCTTAATTTATAGGACTTCAGATGGTCAGGGATCAGCATTTTATAGATCAGTAGTAACTTCAGTCTGCTCTGTTGAAGAGGTCAAGAGAAAATCAGATTTTAAAAGCACACAGGAATTTTTAAACTATTGTAGACCTTATAGTGTTTTTAAAGAGTCTGAATTATTGAACTGGTTTAAAAAAACTAGTTTATTTGTAATAAAAATGACATATAATGCTGCATTTCAAAAAAGGATTACAAGAGGCACTCTCATAACTAATCTTAATTATAACTCAGATATTAGATGGAGTTTTTTTGAAATACCTAACGAGCAATTTTTTAAAACTTTAAAAGCAGGAGGGGTAAATGAAAGTCTTATTATCAATTAAACCAGAGTATGCAAACAAAATCTTTGCAGGAACAAAGAAGTTTGAATTTCGCAAGGCAATTTTCAAAAATAAAAATGTAACCCGAATTGTTGTTTATGCATCTTCACCTATGCAGAAGGTAATAGGTGAGTTTGAAATTGAGAATATTCTATTTAATGAACCGGAAGACTTGTGGAAAAGAACTGAAGAGTTCGCAGGAATCACAAAAGATTTTTTTGACCTCTATTTTACAAACAAAAAAAATGGTTATGCAATCAAAATAAAATCAATAACAAAGTATGACAAGCCATTATGTTTAAAAGATGATTTGCATATAAAAACACCTCCTCAGTCATTTATGTATTTAAGAAATATTTAAGAATAGGCGCTAAAATTTAGCGCCTATTATATATATTATAATGTTAAATCCTTAATAGGAGCATTTGGAGGGTCACGCTTTTAATCGCACCATGTAGGAATTGAAACTAAATACACTGGCGGCAATAATGAAAATCATATATCCCATTAATCGCACCATGCAGGAATTGAAACTGTTTTTATTAAAAACGAAATAATGCTTGAAAGCACGCCATTAATCGCACCACTAAGAAATTGAAATCAATAGCTTTTCGTAAAAAAACACCCTAATTACCTTTAAATAACCAAATTTATAAAATCCAGCTATGAAAACCCCAATCAGAATCATCCCTTCGCTTTTGCTTTTGCTAAGTATATTACTTTATAAAACTAAGGTTTTAGACTTAATCGGCGCATCCATCCTGATAACTGCCGCCGTTGTGGCAGGTGTTTATCTGAACCTGTCTGGGGCTGGCTCAAAAAAACACAGAAGGTTCTGAGTCAGCCCGTTCATTCTTTCAGGTGTGCCAAAGCCTACGCCTTGCGCACAAACTCCGACTTCAGGCTCATGGCGCCAAAGCCGTCAATCTTGCAGTCAATGTTATGGTCGCCGTCGGTAAGGCGTATATTCTTTACTTTCGTGCCGGCTTTTAAGGCTTTAGGCGCTCCTTTTACGGGTAGGTCTTTTACTATTACTACGGTGTCGCCGTCTTTCAGCTCGTTGCCGTTGGCATCCAGTATTTTTGCTGCGCCCTCTTCAACTTCTGCCTCTTCAGGGTTCCACTCATAAAAACATTCAGGGCATATCAGCAGACCATCGCTCGGATACACATACTCACATTTACATTTCGGACAAGGCGGAAACTCAGACATATTCTGTTCTTTTTACTGTTTATAGAAGAAAACTACTGCCGCAAAAGTACAGATATTTTACAGATAAACATAAACTGTATTGCTACTCGCCACATTGCTGCCGCCCGATACCCTGAAACACTAAACCGCTGGTATAGTTTTTTGTCTCAGACTTTAATCAATTAACCCAACCATGAAAAGTCAACAATTTTTGGCCCTGGCTCCGGCGCTGATGTATCAATTCAGATTTCTAAACTTTTTTCTGAATCCCGGGTATGGCACTTCTTACAACAGCGGAGCCATAGCAGATGAAGAACAACTGGCCGATGAAAATCTGGAAGACGAAGACCTGCCCGACGAAGCCCCCAAGCCCGTCGCTGACGGTTTTAGCTATACGCAAACAGACCCCAAAACCCCGCCCGGGCACGAAACGTCTGAAATAGAAACCAATGATATGGATGAAAAGTAGCCCTTTGTGCGGCTCGGGTAGCCCTTATTTTTTCACCTCCTGCGGGCGCCCCTTCGGCTCGGTATCTACCTGTTTTATCGGATACACATAAATGAGGTACAAATAAAAAAACGCCAGCGATATTACCAGTATAATAACCCCAAGTATAGAAGAACTTACCTTTACCCCGCTGAGCGAAATCTCAACATTGGTTGGGTCTTCCTTATTAACCACTTTCATCGACTTATAAAACTGTATGGCAGCAAATGCCAGGCCGCAGAATACAATCAGCAGCACAAAGGTAAAGATAATCCTGGACGACAACGCCTGAAAATCAAACACCTTCTGTGTATAGGCCAATTGCTGGACATAATGATCATGCGCGACCTTCAGTGACTCAAATTGAAGTTTTTTGGTAGCCACCTTAATAGCAGAATCTAGCGAATCTAATGCCGCAGGCTCTAAAACAGAATCAGGCTTTGATGCCACATACTGCTTGTAAAGTGCCTCTAATGATTTAACTGTGGTATCCTGAGCAAAGCAGCTTTGCAACCCCATTACACACAGGAAAGCAAAAAAGAAAAAGGTAGTTTTCATTGGCCATCTTTTAATTTGGTCAGTAATCCAATCATGTTTGTTCGGTATTTAACCCTTTCTGCTTTGGTTATACACAACTGGTTTTCGAGATTCCGCCATTCAGATGGATTTCTGGTCGGGTAAACTTTCTTCCATAAACTATCAATTCTGGTTTTCAGCTCATTCAATTTTGCATCAAGCTGACTGGCATCATTAGCAACCGGCGTTACAGGCGACGGCACATAGTTCGGAGGCCTGATTGCCGGCACATCCTGATACACCGTCATGGTCTGGGCTTTAATTTCCTGCAATACCTTGTCGTAGCTTAGCTTCCCATCCTGCAAAACACTGCTTTTTTCAATCAGCGTAAACCCGAGTTCATACTTGCCTTTGTTCTGATTATATTTTAAAATTTCCTGCACGGCTTTCTTCGATACCACCGTATCCTGCCTTTGGATACTGACAATATCGTCTGCCTCATTTTTTACATACGCGAATGCGATGAATCTGGAAGTATCCAGCAAGGTCGGATATTTCTGCGAAAAAGACTTCCAATCTTTAATCTCCAGAATCTTTTTGGTATTAGCATTTACAGGTTGCTGACCAAAAAGAGCAGCCGACCACAAAAAGAAAAATGCAAATACAAGGCAGGTGGTTTGAGTTTTCATTGCAAAGCATGAGTTACATAGCGAAGAGAACATAATTACCTAAATATCTATACGCAACCCCAACCATACAAGTTATTTTTATTTTGCGGTTGCTGAATATTTGCCCATGTGGCGCGAACTTCCAGTTCGCCGCAAATACTAATACTGAAACATCGTGTTACCTTAGTGTACCTAGCGGCAAAATGTTATAGCCACAATGTACGCTAAGTACTCAAAGTAGCACAATCTAAGACTTTAGACTTTGCCTTTTACCCCCCCTTCAGGGTGGCCATCCATATCGGCTGGGGGCTACATTTCATCAACCTCCACCTGCAGTTCGTCAATTCCCAATAAATCCTGGGCAGCAGTTTTCTAAACTTGAATAAAATTCAAGACATTATGAAAACGCTATTGCTGACCCTATCAGGCCTTCTGTCTTATCCGCTGCTGGCACAAATCACGGGCAGGGTACTCAACACCAAAGCCGAAGCCGTTCCGTTTGCCAACGTGTTATTGCTTTCGGCGCAGGACTCAACCATCATAAGCGGCACCACAACTGACGAAAACGGAGGCTTCCGCCTGAACCCCACCCAAAAGGGTACGTTCTTCCTGCGTATCAGCAGTATCGGCTATCATACCTATCAATCGCCCGGTTTCAGTTTCGCTGATACCCCATTGGCCATGCCTGTTATTCAATTGGCAGACGAAAACAACACCCTCAACGAAGTAACGATATCGGCACGCAAAGAACTGATTCAGCATACGCCCATCGGCAAGATGATCAACATCCAAAGCAGCCTCATGACCAAAGGCAGCAATGCCTTGCAGGTGTTAGAACGGCTACCCGGTGTGATATCCGACCGCCGCAATAACCAGTTCAGCCTGAACGGACAAGCCGGTGTAACCGTCTTATTCAATGGCCGGCGTATCCAGATGGCCATGGACGAACTCATGGCGCTGCTGGAAAGCACCCCTGCCGACAACATCGAAAAAATAGAGCTGATAACCTCGCCAGCGGCTCAATATGATGCCGACGGCGGCGCGGGTATCATCAACATCGTATTCAAAAAGAATGAAAACGAAGGCACACGCATCAACCTGTCGGCCACTGCCGGATACGGCTACCGCGAGAAAGCGCAAACAGCCCTTAGCCTGTCGCGCGGTTTCAAAAAAGCCAGTCTTAATGCGGCTTATGCGTTTGGGCATAACCATAGTTACTCGGGCTACCGCGGGCATGGCACAGCAGACTTTCCGTTTATGGGCGGCTTAAATAGTACTGAGTTCGGGGGATTAACCGACCGCAACCAGCAATCGCATAACCTGAATCTGGCTGCCGAATACCGCCCTGCCGCACATACCACCATCGGTGCCGAGCTCACCTTTTCGGCTTCCAAAAGTCATAACCGGGTAGCCATTCTGGGCGACAGAATCATGCCCGACAGCAGTTTTCTGGGTTCAACAGGGCTATCAGACGGCACGTCTCAGTTGCAGAATCTCATTTCGTCGGTCTACATCAACCACAAGTTTTCAGCACGCGCGCAATTGAACATTGATGCCAGTTATATCGGCTACCGGAACAACAGCCCTACGCTGGTTACGTACCGGTATTACAACGAATCCGGAACCGACATCCCCCCCACTAACCCTATTTTCAACTATGGTAACCGGGGCCAAAGCCACTCAACCATTCAGGTAGGGGTTTTCAAGGCTGATTATATGCTTGATGTTTCACCCAAAATAAGGCTGGAAACAGGGCTGAAAGCCAGTTATGCCCGCAACGCCAACGATAGCAACGTAGAACGCAAAGTGAGCGATGCCTGGGAAATTGACCCCCGCACCCAAAGTAATATTCACGGCAACGAGCAGATTCTGGCCGCCTATGCGCAAAGCCGTTTTACGCTCAACCCGAAGGCAAACCTGCAGGCAGGCATACGGTATGAATACTGGCAGCGCGACATCAGCACCAGCCATGAGGCCTTTACTATTGCGCAGTTTTTCCCGTCTGTACTATACACTTACGCGCCCAATGCACATACCAACCTCAGCTTTAATTACAGCAGGCGCATCAGCCGCCCTGCCTATACCGATTTAATCTCTAACCTGTTTTATAACGATGCCACCTTTGTTTTTTCGGGGAATCCGCTACTAAAACCAACCCTCACCGATGCGCTGAAGGCGGAATACAGCTACAAAGGCTACAGCGCCGGACTAACTTTTCAGTACTATTTGCACCCGATACTGCGTTACCAGATTACAGCCAACCCACAGAACGACATCGGCGTGTCATCACCCCAAAACCTTGATTACCAGAAAAGTATCACCCTCAACCTGAACGCACCGATACAGTTAACTAAAGGATGGAAATTAAACCTCGGCAGCATCACCGCCCTGCGCCGATACAAAATATCGTACACCTTGCGCCCCGCCACAGAAACGTATGTGTACCAGAACCTGAACTTCTCGCAGACCATCAGCCTGCCCCTAAACTTTGAAGTTGAACTCTCGGGCTGGCAGAACTTTGCCTTTCTTGACGGAGCCAACAAGTTGAAAGGCTTCGGCGTGGTAAATCTGGGTATTGCCAAAAAACTGAAAGGCGACAAAGGTACATTTCAACTATCACTACCCGACCTCTTCCAGACTTTTTCCATTTACACCCACATCGGCAGCGTTGCGCCCATTGCTTTTAACATCAGAAGCCAATCTAACTACAAAGACGAAACCGCCTTTTACAGAGTCATCCGCCTGACCTACTCCCGCAGTTTCGGTAAAAACACCAAGAGCATTAACAGGAATACGATTGACGAAGAAAGGGAAAGGGTGCGGTAGAAGAAAACCCCACGCCAGCGGGCGACCATCGCACGGAGAGGGGTTGGGGTGTGGGGTTGTTTTACTTCCCTACCCCTTCCTCACTCTTAATCCGCTCCCATTCCAACTCTGCATTAGCCACAAGGCCCGATTTCTCGATGGCCGTTTTCTGCGATAGAATAGCCTTGCCGCCCACGGCGCTTTTCATGTTCCGCACCAGGCTGTCCAGGTCATTTATCAGGTAAGGCGTAATCTCCGGACGGATATCCATTGCCCCCAGCGTAGTTTTCAGTTCAGGTTTCAGCCAGGCAATATGTGCTTTTACCAGGCTCAGGCGGCGTTGCAGATATTCATCAAAAATCTCGCGTTTTTCCTGCACTTTCAGGTGGGCATCCATAAACAGCATTTCCAAAGCCACGCCCGATATCCCCTGTTTTAAGTCTTTCAAAGTATCGAACGAAATATCCGGTGTTTGGGTGAAAGAATAAATCACCTTAAAGAGCGTTTCAATCTCCAGTCTGATAGACTCCGGCGCGTGGTCCCAGCTCAGGTATGAGGCCTTAGAGCCCTTCTCGCCCTGTATAATCGCCCCCGATTCTCCTTTTTTCACAAAGCCCTCAATTTCGCCCTCAATAAAAATCTTGGGGTTACCGTGGTAGTCGTTGGTATCGGCAAAATTGCTGAGCAAATGCTCTAACCGCTCAATAGCCGTTTGCACATCTGCCCAGTCGGCCTGTTCTTCCTGCGCAAAAACAACCGGAATCTTCCCGATGCTATTCACCGCCGACTCCCTTTCCAGCCAGCCGTCGCCGGTCTTTTCAAAGCGTTTATATTCTTCGTCGGTAAACACCTCAAAAAACACCACTTCCTTATTCTCACGGTAAAGGCTATACGCACGCGAAAACGCCACCAGATCGCCATAGCTATTAAAGCAAGGGTAAAGCGCGTCGCCGTCCCAGGGGCTTAGTTTCAGCACCTTTATCCGGTAAGGCGTTTCAAAGCCGTAGTCATTATGCTTGCGGTCGGTGCTTTCGCCGCTTATAAACCAAACCTCGGCCACGGCCGTAGCTCTCAGCAAATCGCGGGCAATTTTGCGGTTAAAACTATCCATCTTATTGGCCTGCAGCACTTTTTTTACCAGACCAAGCGCCTGTGCCTCGGCCTCATTTTTAGTCTGACAAACCAGTTTTACCGGATTCCCGAACAGAAATGCCACCGATGCCCCCACAATTTTTTTCTGGATAGGCAGCCCGAGCCTATTCACCGAATCCCAGCGGTCAAAGCTGCCGTCTTCTTTCAGCACCCTGCGGTCGGGGCGTTTGTGCAAATCAAATACCGGGTGTTCAGCCACCTGATACTGCGCTTTCAGTTTCTCAATATCGGGTTGGCTCACAGCGCCTTTCAAGAACTTCACCAACGCTTCAATGTCGTCAGTCTCAGCAATTTCAAATACTTTCATTTAGTTGTGTTTTTTTAGTAAATATACTATTTTGTACTTATAATATAAGCATATTTATGAGAATAAAATTGTGAGAAACTACAGCCACAAGGTACGCTAAGGATACACCATGTTTCACGATTTAAAATTGTGATACTTTGTGTTAGTTGTGTTCATAGTGGCAATATTTCTAATCTTTCAACAGGCTTTGGTAAAATGTCCATTTCTTACCACTAACCATTCGTTTCAACCAACCATCTTTGCTGGTATATTGAACCTAAAACAGCATCTGATATGCAACGCAGAAACTTCATCCGTACTTCTCTGGCATCTATGCCTTTGATGGCCGTTCCTTCAACCATTAAAGACCGCGCCGCCAAAAGTTTTACAGTGCAGGCCGGTAAAGACCGCTTCAACCAGCCCACGCCATTTAAAGGCGTAAACCCCAACGATGTTAAAATATCTGCCAAAGACACCGACGGCGAGCTTTCGGTATTTGAATACACAGGCTACCAGAAAACCGGGCCCTCATTGCATGTGCATCTCTATCAGGATGAAACCTTTTATGTGATAGAGGGCGAATACCTCTTCCAGGTGGGCGACGAACGCTCAACCCTGAAAGCGGGTGACACCATTTTTCTGCCCCGAAATATACCTCACACCTGGCTGCAACTGACCGACAAAGGCAAAATGATTTACTTCCTGAACCCTGCCGGTAAACTGGAAGAATTTTTTAAAAAAGTATCTGCCGCCCAGGGGCCACCCACCCGCGAGGCCATAGACAAATTGCACCACGAACACGGCATGAAAGTACTGGGCCCGCCCATTTCTTTATAAAAAATGCTTATCTTTGTTAACATACCCATGTTTGCAAGCCATGCCATTTTTTTATGACATACTGCCGGGGTTTGCGCTGAGGCAGCACGTAAGGGTGTATCGGTTTCTGAATTTTTCATTTACCGATACGGCTCCGGTAAAGGCTTACCCTCCGCGCCCCGAAATAACACTGGCGTTTTATCCGCGAGACCCCGAGCAGGTAACCTATGCCAACGGCAAGCCCTTACCATCGGTAAAATCGGCGATTATAGGCCAGCAAAGCGTGGTTAGCCAAAGGCAGGTCGGACAAGAATTTCTGCTGATACAGGTGGTTTTTCAACCGGGTGGGTTTTACCGCCTCACGGGTATTCCAAGTTTCCATCTTACCAATCAATACCTGGACGCTGAAGCCGTTCTGGGCGCTGAATTGGGCAGACTGAACGAACAACTGGCCAATATCAGCCATTATCCTGCCATGATTCCGGCTGTTGAAAATTACCTCATGTCTTTGCTTATCAAATCCACCTACCAGCTGCGCCCTATCGATAAGCTGGGTTTGGTGATGCTTGAAAACCCGGCTGGTTACACGCTGGACAAACTGGCCAAAGAAGCCTGCCTCAGCGCCAAACAACTGGAACGCAACTTCAACGAACGCATGGGCATTAACCCCAAGTACTTTGCCCGCATCATCCGGTTCGACAAAGCCTTCCGGATGAAAAACGCCTACCCCGATAAAGATTGGCTGAGTATTGCGCTCGACTGCGGTTATTACGACTACCAGCATCTGGTGCGCGACTACAAAGAATTTACAGGCGCTACTCCAACAGCCTTTTATCTGCAAGACACCCAATCGCCTGAACGAAAGTTTGGCATTGTGGAAGTGTGATGGTCATTCTGGGTGCCGATACTCTGTTTTTCATTCCCCTTTAGGGCGGTCCGACGTTTCGGCTATGGGCTGTATTAAAATAAATTCCCCAGATTCTTCACCCGCCTGCTCACCCTCACCGGATAAAACGTATTGGCCAGGGCATCAAAAGCATCGGTGCTTCTGCCGAGGCGTTTCCTGATTTCTTCTTTGGGCTCTATGATAACCGCCCCATTGCTCTGAAACCTCCACCGTATCTCTGTTGCCTCCTCCGTCAGCCCGAAACCCGGCGGCAACATTGCCTGCTGGTTATTCTTTGGGTTCAGCCAGTCGCGCACCGCCCAGAACAAATACGCCCGCATATTGGCAAAAGTGTACTGGCCGGTCTGGTCGGTCAGTTTTTCTCCTCTGGCATCACTGGCGGCCTCGCTATACTTGCAAGACAAAGCTCTGGCTTTAAACCCCAGCTCTGCTATACGTGCATACACCCCTGCCCCCTCGCCAATGGTATCTATCAGGCTCAGGGCGTGGGTATCCTGCTGTAATACCGACACAATTTTTCCGGCCACCACCATGTGGTCGGCGGTGCCGCCGCTGTTGGCCATGGTAAATTGCTTTACAATAGGACCGTAACGGTAGCAAAATACGGTGCTGTCGCGCCCCATACCGGCTACATCAACGCCCAGACGTAATGGCTCCGGATAATTGCTCTCCAACCCATGCGACTGATGATACTCCGCCCATCTTTTCTGTGCCAGTTCAATCCATATTTCCGGAATCAGGCTGTCTTCCGCTACTTTCGGAAACCGCCCCAGTACTTTCTTACGGAAATTATCTTCCGGCCTGTACCATATCCCCTCAAACTGAAAATCGTCGAGTGTTTCGTTGTAATCTCCCTCCTGAATAATGCTGCACCAGTTTTCAATCTTGTCTTTTACCCAGGGGTAATCTACCTGCCCGGGTATAATCACCCGCTTTTGCACCACATTGGGGGCAGTTAAAGAATTAAGCCTGAACTTCGCCCAACGTTCGCCTTTCTGGCTGCGGGCAGCATAGCCAATAGTGGTATTGGGGTTAAACACAATCAGCATCCGTGAGTTTCCCTGCAAATTGCCCTCAATGGCCGCAAAAGTATCATCCAGAATCCCTGATGCCTCCGTAACCACAAACATGGTATTAACCGCATGAAAACCCGACCACGACTCATGCCGGTGAGGGTCAGCCCTGAAAGCCGTCAGAAACCACTCTTCGTGGTCTGTGCGTATATCAAAGGCCGTCAACTTGCCGGGCAACTCAATGCCCCGGCTGCGCGCACGGTTAAACAAGCGGGCCACCTCCGGCACACAGATGTTCTTCACCTGCCGTTCGGTGGGGGCTGTCATAGCCACCTTTGTGTTGGCAATCAGCTCACCTTTTTCGTTCCATTTGGGGGTCAGGTACATAAAGCAGACAGCCGCCACAGCCGCCACAAAGTCTTTACCCCGGGCTGTACCCGAAGCCACACTGGTGCGCGGATTCACCTGCACCGACCGCAGGATGGCCTCCTGTTCGGTATCCAGATGCACACCCAGCGCTTCACGCGCAAATAAACACCAATCCTGTCGCCACTCTATGATTTTGGCCTTGGCGGCCAGTTCATAGTTTTCATTCATCTTCATCCCTCGCTGATGTTTCCTTCAGAAAATCAAAAAAACCTCTGTTTATAGTTTCTCCGCCCGACGTATGGTCTTTTTTATCAACCAAGCCCAGTTTGCGGGCTATTATATTGGCATTGAGCAGCCCCGAAGCCACCCCCTCAAACTGCTGATTATCAATTATCTGCCGTATACGGGCGGTGGTAGAGGCAAATTCCTGGCGTGCTTCATAAGTTTTAAAAGTACCCAGGCTGATGTCGATAAAATTGCAGAGCCCCTCAAGCGTAAACGGGCGCATACGCCTGATATCAGCAGAAACAGGCCGCCCCTGATGCTGAAAAACCTTCTCTTCCAGCAGCGGATTATCTGAGCACCATCTGAAATATTCATTGCAGGCTTCAATCAGGGCTTTCGGGGTTCTGAATACCCTGTCACGCCCGGTTGTCGACCGTAGTTGGTAGTATTCTTTCTCAGTCATGCAGATTTAATTTACACCAAATATAAACATTTATGCTTATATTATAAGCATGATTTTGGAAAAATATTCGGGCTTTAAAATGTATTGATATCTACCAGTAGAGACGCACTGCGTGCGTCTTCAGAGGACTGTCAATTTAGTGAAAATGTTTTCAGGTGCAGAACATACAAGAAACTATTCGGGATAACCAAATTCGTCGATGAGCCGCATTCAATTCGGCTCTACCAAATTCAATAAACGCTACACCGCCACCTCCAAAACACCTCCTTTCCCATCCAACTGCGCCACACAATTTACCATCAACAAAGGATTGCCGTAATACTTGGCAATAGCTGGCTAATGCACAATAGCTTTATCGCCCTCCTTCACGGCGCGTGCTTGTGCTAATGCAATTTTCATTATGCCGCCCCTAGCCGAAACGTCGGACCGCCCTAAAAGGGAATTAAAAAATTATTTTGACTTTTTATACTTTCTTGCTCCCCTCTTCATTATTGGAGCGACCCACACTGGGAGGGTCGGGGGTTAGGTTTTTTACTTTCCCACTCAATAGCCCATCAAGATTCAATATAAGTATTTATCTTTGTATTCCGATGGCATCCCCCATTTTCATCACACAAACAACTTATGAAGTTCCTTAAACGTCTACTATTCTTACAACTATTAACGGCTACAACCGCCTTTGCCCATTTGGGTACTATTGTGGGCAAGGTAACAGACGCCCGCACCAGACAACCCGTTCGCGGAGCCAACATCGTTTTAACAGGCCTTAGTCGCGGTGTCATAACCGACGAAGCAGGCTATTTCCAGATTAACAATCTGTCACCGGCCACTTATACCCTCGAGGTGTCATTCATTGGCTACACCGCCCAGACCCACACCGCCGAAGTAAAAGCCGACGAAGCCACGGTAATAAATTTTATACTAACCGACACCGAGGTATCGCTGAACGAAGTGCAGGTATCAGCCACCAACCCACAGCATCAACAGGTTATTTCGGGGCTGGATATCCGCCTCCGTAACATCAATAATTCGCAGGAAGTGCTACGCATTATTCCGGGCGTGGTTATCGGGCAGCACGCCGGAGGCGGCAAAGCCGAACAGATTTTCCTGCGGGGCTTTGACCTCGACCACGGTACCGACATCCGCCTCACCGTCGACGGCATGCCTATCAACATGGTTTCTCATGCCCACGGACAAGGCTATGCCGATGCGCATTTCATTATCCCCGAACTCATTGAGGGGGTTGATTTCAAAAAAGGTTTATATGATGCCGACAAAGGCAATTTCAGCACGGCTGGCTGGGCTAATTTCCGCACCAAGTCGGTTTTGGAGCAGAATTTCGTGAAGGCAGAAGCCGGACAATTCAATACTTACCGATTGGTAGGTGGTGCCAATGTACTGAAAAAGGCCGACCAGAACGCCTATCTGGCCGGAGAATACAATTATTCTGATGCTTATTTTGAAGCCCCGCAACATTTTAAACGCCTCAATTTGGTGGGTAAATATCACGGTCATTTAAGCGCCAATACCAACCTCAGCTTGACGGCTTCCACCTTCTGGAGCAAATGGCTGGCATCAGGCCAGATACCCGACAGGGCGGTTGAAAGCGGACAAATCGGCTTTTTCGGAGCCATTGACCCGAACGAGGGAGGCCAAACCAGCCGTACCAATCTGAATGCAGAACTGGTTACACTTACGAGGCACAATCATGTCTGGAAAAACCAGTTTTTCTATTCAAACTATAATTTTGAGCTGTATTCAAACTTTACTTTTTTTCTGGAAGACCCCACAAACGGCGACCAGATTAAGCAAAAAGAAGCCCGCAACCTTTGGGGATACAACAGCCATTACTCTATTGCGCATGGCATTGGCCAGAAACAAGCTACGTTTAACGCCGGCCTTAATTACCGCCACGATATAACCCACGATTCTGAGCTTTCGCATACCTTAAACCGTACCCGGCTGCTGAAAGCCATCAAACTGGGCGACGTAAACGAAGCCAATCTGGGCATTTATGCCGACGAGAGCATTCAGCTAAGCAACCGCCTGTCGGCAACTGTCGGTATCCGATTTGATTTTTTCCATAATCAGTACCTCGACCACCTGCAAAACAACACCACCGCCAAAGCCAGTGCCTCTATTGTATCGCCCAAGTTGAATCTGTATTATACCCAAAACAAAAACCTGCAGTTTTATCTGAACTTGGGCAAGGGTTTCCACTCGAACGACACCCGTGCCGTAGTAGCACAAAATGGTCTTGAGATTTTACCCCCTGCCTACGGTGCAGACCTCGGCACTACCTGGAAGCCCTTCCCGAAAATGCTCATCAACGCGGCTTACTGGTATTTGTGGATGCAGCAGGAATTTGTGTACGTAGGCGATGCCGGAGTAGTGGAGCCGTCGGGACAGTCAGTCAGAACCGGCTTTGATGTATCGGCGCGCTACCAGCTAACCCGCAGTCTATTTGTTGATTTTGACGCCAACTGGGCAAAACCACGCGCAGTGGGCGAAGTCGAAGGACAAAACTACCTGCCACTGGCCGTTAAGTTTACCAGCATTGGCGGGCTTACAATCAAAAACAAAAGCGGTTTCAGCGGAAGCCTGCGCTACCGTTACGTGGCCGACCGCCCCGCCAATGAAGATGGCAGCATAGTAGCCAAAGGCTATTTTGTAACCGATGCCCTGGCCAGCTACACCAAAGGCAAATACACACTGGGCGTTACGATACAAAACCTCTTCAACACCCGTTGGAAAGAAACCCAGTTTGCCACCGAAAGCCGCCTGAAAAACGAAGCCGAACCGGTAGAAGAAATCCACTTCACACCCGGCACACCCTTCAATGCCAAAGTGTTTTTGCAGGTGAGTTTCTAAATAAATAACTGTAAAACATCGTGTTACCCGGTGTACATCGTGGCTATTTTTCTTTGCCACAAAGTACACCAAGTGCGCACTAAGTTTCACAATTCTAAAAAACGCTGTAACCTTTTGCCACAGCCTGAGTTTCCCCATGAAAATCACCTTACATTTTCATGAAGAAGCTACTTACTTTATTACTTTTAATCAGCCAGTTGGCCAACGCGCAATCGAAAGAAAAACAAACAGAGGCTTTTCTGCTCAGGCAGATGAAAGACCTGAAAATACCCGGCCTGCAAGCCGCCGTGGTGCAGAATGGCAAAATTGTGTTCAGTAAAGCCTATGGCATGGCCAATCTGCAAGATAATGTGGCCGTAGATAACCAGTCCATCTTTGCCATTAACTCCTGTACCAAAGCCTTTACAGGTGTAGCCATTATGCAATTGGTTGAAGAAGGCAAACTGAGCCTCTCTGCTCCTATCTCTAACTTTGTTGACAGCCTGCCTGCGCTCTGGCAACCCATTACCATTAAGCAGTTATTGACCCACATTTCGGGTCTGCCAGATATCCTTCGTCTGGAAAGCAACGCAGGCCAGGCCAATGAAGCCGCAAGCTGGAAGAAAATCCAAACCCTGCCGATGGACTCGCCCACCGGTACACAGTTCAGTTACAACCAGACCAATTATGTGCTGCTGGGCAAGGTAATAGACAAGCTACGAGGCAAGCCATTTGCGCAGGTATTTCAGGAAATGCAGTTTAATGTAGTGGGCATGCCGAATACGCTATTTGGCGACTCGCGCGACATCATCCCTCATTTTGCCCCTACTTACAGCTTCAAAAAGGCAATAGATGGCATACCCTTACCTGAACCCCGACTGACCAACAATTATGTAGAATTTATGCCTGCACGCAGAACAGGCTCAGGCCTTAACAGCACCGCCGAAGACATGGCCCACTGGATAATTGCCCTGCAACAAGGCAAATTATTTAAAAATAAAGAAACACTGAACGCCCTCTGGACACCCGCTACCTTCAACAACGGCCAGCCGACCCAATGGGCTATGGGTTGGGGTGTTAACAAATGGCGGCCGCGCCACCGCGCCTTTGGCATGACAGGCGGTAGCCGTTCTGCCTTTCTGGTATATCCTGATGATAACCTGGCCGTTATTGTACTTACTAATCTGGGTGGTGCATCGCCCGAAAACTTTCTGGAAGAACTGGCAGGTATCTACAACCCTGATATTCCGGCGGCCGACCCCATTACTACCTTAAGAATTGAACTCAATAAACGTGGCTACAACCAAGCCATAGAAACAGTGGCCGACATCCGTAAAAAAGACCCGACCTTCAAACCCGATGAAAACGAACTGAACGACTGGGCCTATCGCGTCATGTCATCTGACCGAACGGCCGATGCCCTTGCACTCTTTCAGCTAAACGCCCATCTGTATCCTGAAAGCTGGAATGTGTATGACAGCCTGGGTGAAGCCCTGCTGAAACTCGGCCGGAAAGAAGAGGCCATCAGGATGTACCGGAAATCGGTTGAACTCAACCCCAATAATAACGGTGGCAAAAAAGTATTAGAGCGTTTGGGGAGGTAGCATTCCTCAAAACCTACGCTAAATTTCTCCCACAAGTTCCCCTCCTTTTTCAAGGAGGAGTACCCAAAGCCAGCCGATTTTTCATCGGTTGGCTTTGGGGGAAGTGGTAATACTCAATTAAATCAACCTCCTGTTATTCGCAAGTAAAAATTCCCAACCGATAAATCACTAAAACGCAAGTTTTCAAGCCACTTCTATTGGTTTTTATTAAATTTGTTTAGCGCAATAAACGTATTCATACAAATTCGGTAACCACCATGAAAAAGCTTTTTGTCTTTTCTGTTATTTCACTGGCTCTTGGTTGCGCCAAACCCTCAGCTGAGCCAAATCCTTTAGCCGGAGAAAAAAAACTGGTAGCGCTTACAGCCAACAACAAACCCAACCAGAAATTTGAATACAATAACCATTTACTGGTAAAAGAAAACCTGTTTATTGGCTGCGAAACCAACCCAACCGACGAATACACCTACGAATATAAAAATGGAAGGGTATCGCGGCTGCTTACCACACTCCGTAGTCTGTATTCAAGTAGTATGGCTTTGTGTGACCCGGCGGCAGGCATGAAATCAGAAGAAACATTTGAGTATAACAACGCCGGGCAGTTGCTGAAAGTAATGAGAGCCAGCTCAACTACCGAATACACGTACAACGCCAAAGGGCAGGTAGTAAAGCAGGCGGTTGTCAGTAACGGCAGCGCTTACGTGACCACTTATGAGTATGATACCAGGGGCAATCTTATCAAACAAACCGACCCCGGCGGAGCATCAACTTATTATACTTATGACGACAAAATCAATCCATATTATAAAATCAACCATCGCCCGCAATGGATAAGCGCCTTCAACAAAAGCCCTAACAATGTCATTAAGGCCACCGGGAAAGTCAGTTTTGAACGTACATTCAGTTACAGCACCGATGGCTACCCCGTTGAAGTGTACGAAGACAACCTGGTTACTTACAAGTTTGTATATAAATGATACAGCACCCTACAAAGTGCAGAAGAAAAACTTCCGGCACCTAGTTGTTGGTCATGGTAGCCCGGCGGTGGTTCAGCCCCCACATCAGCATACTGTCAATCACGTCTGACAACTTACGTGCAGACTCCGTCAACTCATATTCTACCAGCACCGGGGTGGCATCATACACCACCCGCTTCACCATGCCGTTCAGCTCCAGTTCTTTCAGTTCTTTAGAAAGCATACGGGGTGTAATTTTGGGTATATTCCGCTGAATCTCCGTAAATCGTTTAATGCCAAACAGCAAAGAACCCAGAATAGGCATCTTCCATTTTCCGGTCAATACATTCAGGGTGTCGTTTAGCGCCAGCACAAACTGCTCGGGGCAGGCTTTTACATCGGCAAAATCCATTATTGTTGTAGGTACCATTTCCTGATTTTTTTCTTTACTATACTTTTGTATAGCACTATACAAAAGTATATCACTATATTTTATATAGCAAATATATATACTTTTGCAGCAACATAATTATTTTATAAAGAAAATTTTCAAGAACATGATTTTAGTAACAGGCGCAACCGGACAATTCGGTGCCACAACTATCGACTTCCTTTTAAAAAAAGGCACACCAGCCAACGAAATAGCCGCATTGGTAAGAGACGAAGCCAAAGCAGGCGACTTAAAAGCCAAAGGTGTGCGTATCGTAACCGGTGATTATGACAACTACGGCTCTCTGGTTGAGGCCTTCAAGGGCGTAGACAAACTCTTGTTTGTGTCAGGCAGCGACGTAGTGAACCGCATTAAACAACACGAAAACGTAGTAAAGGCGGCCAAAGAAGCAGGCGTAGGCCATGTGGTGTACACCAGTTTTATACGTAAAAACGAAACCGAAACATCGCCCATTGCTTTGGTGGCGCAATCGCACTTGTTTACCGAAAATGCACTGAAAGAGAGCGGCATCACCTATACTATTCTTCGCAATAATATTTATGCCGATATCCTGCCCATGTTTCTGGGGCCTAATGTTACCGAAACAGGCGTGTTTTTCCCTGCCGGCGATACCCCGGTGGCCTTTACATTAAGAAGCGACATGGCCGAAGCCACCGCCAACGTACTGACAGGCACCGGCCACGAAAACCAGGATTACCGTATTTCAAACACCGAAACCGTTACTTTTCATGACATTGCCCGTTTCATAGGCGAAGCAGCAGGTAAAGAGTTAGGCTACGTAAGTCCGGAATCGGCCGTTTATAAACAAGTGCTAAGCGGCGCAGGTTTGCCTGAAGAGGTAGTGGCCATATCGGTAGGTTTTGCCGAAGCCTTTAAACAAGGAGAGTTTGATTCAACCGAAACCGATTTGGATACATTATTAGGCAGAAAACCGGGTTCAGTAAAAGACTATTTGACGGCGATTTATTCGGCAAAGTAAGGTTAGAATATTTTATAAGAAATTGGTAGAGACGGATTGCATCCGTCTTCAGGGGACAACATCATACAATAAATGAATTAACATGCCATTCATTTAATCAATATTGAGAGCCGCTGAACAGTCAGGCCTGGAGCCACATGCAATGTGGCTCTACCAAATTCTATCGCAAATCCAGTCCCTACTTCACGAACGACATATCCAGCCAGCTGACACACTTCTCCCATGCCTCAACCGGAATTTTGGCATGATACGTATCTTTCAGCACCACAAATGCTTTCTGTTTGCCGGGTATGGTATCATAAAACTCTCTGGCTTTTTCTACCGTAAACAGCTCGTCTTTATCGCCAATGCCTACCATTATCGGCAGGTGCAGGTCTTTTTCTATTTTCAGTTCTTTTACGGGTATCATGGTTACAAACCGCAGCGTGTAGGCATAATTATACAGCGGGTCTTGGGCAACCGTCATGCCCTCGCGGTAGTATTCCACCGCCTGGTGCGACGGCCGTAAAATAGAGCTGGCCACAATCCGGGCCTTTTGCAGTAACGACGGCTGCACTACCTCGCCCTCTTTTTTGCGCTCATAAGCCGCCGAAAGCAATATTAAACCTGCCATTTCCTGAGATGCCGCATTGGCCGAAACAATAGCCGACACCACCCCCAGGCTATGCCCCATTACCAACACCTTAGCAAACCCCAGCCCTTTTACAAATTGAATAGCCTCTACCAAATCAGCAATGTATCGGTCTTTATTAGGCGCATCGGCTCTGTTACCACCAGATAACCCATGCCCGCGGTAATCAAGCCCGAAAGTGGTATAGCCCCCGGCTGCCAGCGTTTTTCCGGCCAGGTCATACGCACCGCTATGCGCCGTAATGCCATGAAAAATAAGCACTGCCAGGTCTTTTTTGGCAGGCACAATGCTATCCGGGTTCCATCGCCTCATAAACAGCGTTTCACCGTCGGTGGCAGTCAGCAGCTCATGCGGGGCCGTATAACCCTTTCTTAAAGACGCAGCCTCGGCAGGCGAAATACCCTTATGATTGGTCTTAGATTCAGCAGGCAGATAAGCCAGCGCCACCCCGGCCAGCAGGATAACCACTAGAAGCGCAAGTACGATATACACGATTTTTCTGGTAGTTTTTTTCATGAATCAACACTTATGGAAACATACAAAACTAAATAAGATAAGTGCAAATAAGATGCAATGCGAGTGATTTTTTTGAAGTAACTATCAGTTGATTATTGATTTGCTGATTCGGGTAGAGTTGATTCGGGTAGAGTTGATTCGGGTAGAGTTGATTCGGGTAGAGTTGATTCGGGTAGAGTTGATTCGGGTAGAGTTGATTCGGGTAGAGCCGCACTGCGTGCGGCTTGGGGCCTTTGCTACACCTGTAAACTGTGAGTAAAATCATTGATTATGTCCCCCCCCCATTCCCCCTCAAAAACCTAATCCCCTTAGATGGCGTTCTTAGAACGCATAAAAAAACACAGCCCATGCACGCAGCAAGCCAAATGCACCAGATATAATACCTGATAATCAGTTAAAATTCGCTTACCGGTTTAATGTAGTAAATAATCATAAAAAGCTACCCGGCAGCACATTCAGGCAAAAATAATTGCCCCTCGCCCATTTGCCGTCAATGCACAAGGGGCAATGCCTTACTTGTCTCGGGTATAAACTCTTTTTCCGCCAGCTACTTTGCCCATGTTGGTATTCAGCACGCCGCCAACGGCAATTCCACCAATCTGGGTTTTGTCAATCTTCCAGTAAACAGAGTCATTCTTTACGTAGTAAGTACCTTGCTGGGTGTTAGTACCCGAGCCAAAACCTTTCGTTTTGCGGATATCGATTTGCTGGCATTTATCACCAGACATAAACTCGATAGTAGTAGTGCAGGTGGGGCCGTACAAAAATTCGGCGATGTCGTCTGTGGCTGTCCAACTCGTGCCAACATACGGGTTTTTGGGTTTTACATCTTTTTTACAAGCAAAAGTGAGTACAACCAGGATTAGAGGGAGTGATTTTTTCAGCATAATTGACAGTTGTTTTAATTTTTTACTTTTCTTTCGGGGTTACTCCATAGGATATGGCTTTCCCGCGGCGGTCGTTTCACTCAAAACTAACCGACAACGAGACATAAAGGAGACACTATATGTTCCTGACACTCAAATAAATTGAAGCAGCTTAAAAATGCAGAGTTGGGTTTAATAAGAAAACAGCAGTGATACACCCAACACCCTTTTTTTCACAGACAGTGTTACTATTCTACTACAAAGGTATATTACTAATAAATTAATTCAAAGTAAATACCCCGACAGAATTTTGTACCGCCTTTTCCTATTTAGGCCAAATGCCTCATCAACTGGCTTTTAGTTCCGCCTGTCAAGTCAAATTCACCCAACCTGGATAGATTCCTTTGCCAGCTTCATTGCTGAACAATAACCACCGTAACCCGTCCTGAAACCACCTCTCAATTTTTAATTCATTCTCTTTGCCGCTGCAGGGCAATTTTAATTGTCGTACATAACCCCGTATTTTGTCGTCTTTTGGTTTATCTATTTTTATTAATTTACATTTACTTTGTAAATAAAACCCGCTTAATTAAATGGCACCCGAAAAAATATCATTTACTACCGAGCTGCTGCTGGCGCAAAAAACAGCCACAGGCATTGAAGTGCCAACGCACGTGGTAGAACAACTGGGCACAAGCAAGCGCCCACCCGTAAAAGTTACCATTAATGGCCACACTTACCGCAGTACAGTAGCTGTAATGGGCGGCGCATTTATGCTGCCTGTCAATGCCGACGTAAGAGAAAAAGCAGGCATAAAAGCAGGAGACATTATAGAAATAACCCTTGAGGCCGACACCCAGCCAAGGGTGGTTGAGGTTCCGGCCGATTTCCGGGCTGCATTAGATGCCAACCCCATCGCCGCACAGTTTTTTGAGGGGCTTTCTAACAGCAACAAGAAGTTTTACATTGGCTCAATTGAACAGGCCAAAACTGCCGAGACCCGCACGCGGCGGATTGAAAAAGCAGTAGCAGACCTGCAACTGCAAAAAAAAATATAGCTACCCTTGTTTACCTTAAACAGAAACAAACCGGAAATTGCCATGCTAACAGAATAAAGTGTAGAATTACCTGCCGCTCCACCGGCATTTTGTGTTTGATTCTCTGATTTTTCTAATTTTCAATGCTGAAGCATGATCAAGATTTTAACTGAAGAAAACATCTTTAAAAACAAAAATAAGAGTGTTTCTTTCAGGCCTAGCAACTATGCACTGTTTATCATATATCAGGGAACTTTAGAAATAGAACTCTCTGGGGTGTTGAACATATACCAGGAAAACAGTATTCTTGTGGTTTCTCCGCTAAAAGTTTACCGGCTGAAAGAACACTCTCAAAACCTGAAAGTATATATACTGGTACTTGACAGGGAGGTACTTCGTGCCAGAATCAATTTTAACTTTAGTTTGTATGATGTTTACCGGTTAGCCAATTTTGAATGGAAAGGCGATGTAATAAAAGTCGAGAAAAGTGAATTTGATTCCCTTTTAAGCATTGCCAAACAAATCTACAACTACCTTTACGCAGATACTCACCGATTTTTTAAAGCAGAAATCATTACTGGCCTGGTTACGTCTGTCGTCTATATGATCACGGGTCTGTTAATTGAAAAAAAAGATTTTGATTTTAAAAACAGCTCCCGGAAAGAAGAAATTACAATTAAATTTTTCAACCTGGTTTCTCTACATTTTAAAGAACAAAAAGAACTGCGGTTCTATGCCGACCAACTGTCAATTTCTGTTAAATACCTATCCAATTGTGTACGCGAAATAACCGGCGTACCGCCTACCACGTTTATTGCCGATATCCTGGTCAATGAAGCAAAAATAGCATTGCTCAACTCCAAAGCTACCATAAGTATGATTACTGACACGCTCGGATACTCTGACCAATATGCGTTCGGCAAGTTTTTCAAAAAACATACGGGTTTAAGCCCCAGAAACTTCAGAAAACAGAATCAGCTCAGCAATATAGTATAGCTGGTGGCCGCTTTTCAATGCAATTCAGCCCATTTGATACCATCCGGACTTCTTTTTGTGTTTTTACGACCTTTTTTAATCAAGCGTTTGATTGAATCTTTGCACTGTAAAAACAAGTGTAAATTAATGAAACGCAAACGATACAACATTTTATTACTGCTGGCCATTTCACTATCCTCATTACAGCCTGCCCATGCCCAACTGGTAGAAAGAAAAATTTCGATAGCCAGCCTGCTTGCCTTGGTTGAAGAAAACCACCCGAGCCTGGCTGTATCAAAAACCGATATTTATATCGCAAAACAGGGCATAGAGGTAGCAAAAAATGCCATGTTGCCCACCATCAGCACAGCTTTGCAGGGCTATTATCTGGGCGATGCCCAAATCATCACAAAAGATTTATCCGATAATACCCGCATAAATATGCCGCACCTGGGTAATACTTTTTCGGTAGATGCCAGCCAGCTTATCTGGCGCGGAGGCATGGTACGCAATGGTATTGAGGCACAAAAACAACGAAAAGAACTAACCGAACTGAGCTACAAAGGCAACGAGCAAAACATCAAACTTCTGGTTTTAGGATACTATCTGGACTTGTATAAGCTCATCAATCAAAAAAAGATTTATGAACAGAACATCATACTTGCCGAACAAAGGCTGCTAAACATCAACAGGTTTTTCGGCGAAGGCATGGTTACGCGCAATGATGTTATCCGCGGGCAGTTGCAATTATCTAATCTCAGGCTTGCCCTGCAGGTATTAGAAAACAACCGGCAGATACTCAACAGGCAGCTAACCACCGCCTTGGGTTTAACAGACCAGACACAAATAATACCCGACGAAGCCCTGCTGACTGCAAGACCGCAAATTCTGGCGCCAGACAATTACCGCAATGAGGCAGTGAATCATCCTATGGTGCTCATGACCCAAAAAGCCGTTGAAATGGTCAGAACCTCAGAAAATATTACCAGAGCAGAGCTGATGCCCGCACTGTCGGCCTTTGCCGGAAACCGTTTGGCGCGCCCGATAACCACTTCTCTGCCTGCCCGTGATATGTACTACAACGGATGGAGCGCGGGCTTGTCGCTCAACTTCAATATTGATGCTTTATACAAAACCCCAAAGAAAATAAAACAGATACAGTTTGAAAAAGACAAAGCCCTGGCACAGGCAAACGAAGCCCGGCTGATGATAGACGTTGCCATTAATGCCGCTTACATTAAGTACAATGAAGCCCTGACGCAGAATAACACACTGGCAACCAACAAAAACCTGGCCGACGAAAACTACCGCATCATGGAGAGTAAATACAACAACCAACTGGCCATTTTACTGGATCTCATTGATGCCAGTAACCAGAAACTGGATGCCGGGCTGCAATATGTTAATTCTGAAATAAACATCATTTATGCCTATTATAAGCTACTGAAAGAAAGCGGCAAACTGTAAAATATTTAACAGCAAAATCAAAAGAAACAAAGAAGATGTCACAAAATAAAGCTAATACAACCACAGAAACCCAACAACCCGCAGCCGTGCAACAGGCCGCTGCACCCAAAGCAACCGCACATAAAGCAAAGCATAAAACTAAAAAAAGAGGCGCATTTATAGTAAATATGCTTGTGCTGGCGCTGGTACTGGCAGGCTTGTATTATGTTGCAAAGTCGTACGTTAGTGTTGGTGAAGACAACTACACCAATGCGGCACAGGTGGAGGCGTTCATAAACCCTGTCAATACCAGGGTGTCTGCCTACATAAAAGAAATCCGTTTTATTGAGCACCAGTACGTAAAAAAAGGCGATACCCTGCTCATACTCGACGACCGCGAGATACAAACCCAGCTGGGGCAGGCAGAAGCCGCCTACATGGCTGCGCTGGCTTCACGCAATGCCACCTCTAACACCATTAAAACGGTGGCCAACAACGTAAAAACAGTGGTGGCAAATGTCGATGCCGCCAAAGCCAACATTGAAGCATCTAAAGCCCGGTTGTGGAATACAGAACAGAACTTTAAACGTTACCAAAGGTTATTAAAAGACGAAGCCGTAACCCAACAGCAGTTCGACCAGATAAATAGCGAATATCAGGCACAGAAAGCACAACTGGAAGCACAGATATCGCAGTACCAGTCTGCAATCAACACCAGAACGTCCAGCGAATTATCGGTAAACGAGGTACAATCCCGGCTTGGCATGAACGATGCCGAAATCAAACGGACAGCCAGTGCCTTGCAAATGGCAAAACTCAATCTTTCATACACCATTATTACGGCTCCGCATGATGGTATCATGGGCAGAAGAACCGTCAATACCGGGCAGTTGCTCAACCCCAGCCAGCAGGTAGCCACCATCGTTGATATTGATCATATCTGGATTACAGCCAATTACCGCGAAAAACAAATGGGGAACGTTAAAATAGGCGGATTGGCAACTATAAAGGCCGACGCACTAGGAGGCAAAGTCTTTGAAGGAAAAATAGTGGCCATTTCCGGAGCAACCGGGGCAAAGTATGCAGCCGTGCCGCTGGATAATTCAACAGGTAATTTTGTAAAAGTTCAGCAGCGGATACCGGTAAGAATTGAATTTACCGCCAACAACCATCCCGCCGACCTTAAACAGCTTCGGGCAGGTATGAATGTAGAAGTAACCTTAAATTAACCGGCAGGTAATTACTGCCAATGTCTTACAAGAAACAAACCATGTATAACAAAGGTCCGTTTGCAAGCTGGGTTCCCAAGCCGGTTATGCTGATACTTATATTGGTCTTTCTATTTCCGATGATGACCATTTCGGGGGTGTACCCAACCACGCTCACAGACGTAACTGGGGCCCTGGCAACTTACACCGAATACATTTCTATGGCCAACAATGCAGGCACAATAGGCATGGGTGGTATATTCCCGATAGCCATGCGCTTAAAAATGCGTTTCAGAAGCAAAGAAATTATTACCACCAGCGCCATTCTGCTGGCAGTGTTATCTTATATGTGCGCCACCACCGACAACCCCCTGGTGTTAATCGGCTGCAGCTTCATGATTGGATTCATAAAATTTTTGCCCATTATTGAAATGATTCTGCCCGTGATGTTTATGATAGCGCCCACCGGCGACAGAGGCAAGTTTTACGCCATATTTTATCCTTTGTCTATCGGCTTTGGTCAGCTTTCGGCCTATACCTTTGCTTCATTGGTATTCAATGGCAGTTGGCAGGCGCCTTATTTTCTTATGTCGGCCATAATGCTGTGCATTGCAGCCTTGTCGCTCATATTCCAGCATAACCAAAGGTTCAGTTTCAAAATGCCATTATACCAGGTAGACTGGCTGTCATTGGCTCTATTGGCGGTTTCATTAATGTGTTTCAATTATTCCCTTGTCTTCATGAAACAGCAGGGCTGGTTTATTTCTCCCTCTATCGTGGGTACATTAATAGCCGGTGTTTTGCTTTTTGTGGCCCTTATTTACAGGCAGCAGTTCCTGAAAAGAAAACTCATTGATTTCAGTGCATTAATGAAGAAAAACGTAAGCCATTCTATAATTCTATTACTTTTTCTGGGTGCGTATCTGGCAAGTTCAAGCATTTACTCTCAATATTCAATGGCTGTTCTTGGATACAACAACCTTATCAACGCACAGCTGAACCTCTGGATGATACCAGGCATTGTGGTGTCCGGAATAATGGCCTACTTTGGCTTCAAAAACAATTGGTATATCAAATACTACATAGCAGCAGGTTTTGTATCTTTCTTCCTGCATACCCTGCTCTTGTATCTCATCATACAGCCGTATGCCGACATCCGTTATCTGGCATTCGCCATGTTTCTGAAAGGCCTGGGTATGGGCATACTTTTTATCGGAATATGGTTTTACACCTCGTTGAACCTGTCTATGCAGCAATTATTAGGTATAATGGGCATATTAATTGTTATCAGAGCTTTTCTTGCCACTGCCATTGGTGGTGCCATTATAGGCTGGGCCGGTTATCAGGCACAATGGCAAAGCCTAACCGACATTTCGGCTTATCTTGATACGGGGGATTTCCCGAACGGAATGGCCATTTACCAGAACATAAGCCTGAATGCCCTGATGGCCTCCGGAAAAATCGTGCTGGGGTCTATGTGCTGGCTTATTATTCCGGTTCTGATAATCATTGCCACACATAGCTATGGTAAGTTTCATTTCAAGAGAATTGTTCTTTTAAGAAAAATCATAAGAGGAAATTCAATAAAAGGATACAGGCTTACCTGATGCTTTTAAAAATGGTTTTCATAGTCTGGCAAAGCATACCAAGCGCAATGACATTATCTATCTGAATGCCGATGCAGGCAATAAGCCAAGGCATAACCAACCACAACAAAACCTTAATATGAATACCAAAGCACAGATACTGAAAGCGGCTGAAGATTTATTCTTCCGTAAAGGATACCATGCCACCACCATCCGCAATATTGCGGCAGAGGCCACAGTTAATAATGCAATGGTCAATTATTATTTTCAGAGCAAAGAAAACCTGTATCTGGCTGTGCTACAACAACTCCAGAAAAGTTTTGACACGGTTCATCCTCCGGTCGACAACGGCCGGGGGCTAACCGAAACACTCGAGTTATTTTTCAAACAAACCATTGAGGTATGTAAAAAGCATGACAAGGTATTTCATCTCTTCATGCAAGAGCAACTGCAGGCCTCTACCCCACAGACAGAAGAAATGGTAAAAAACCTGGAGAAAAATCACTTAGAATGCTTTTGTTCTATCCTGAAAAGCCACCACAACTATAAGGTTTCTGTTCCCGACAGTTACACAACCATGAAATACCATGCCATTTTCGGAATGGTTAAAGAATTTATTCGTATTGAAAACAATAAAATGATGATGAAAACAGTATTATAAACTGAATACCCTCCCATTTTTTTTAAGCCCAAAACTTCCCATACCCGTACCCGCATTTAGCGGATACAATAACAGACCTGCCACAGCCCAAAAAAACAAAATCGGCCTCAGAATATTACCTGAAGCAGTTTTTAATATGATAGCCATCATATTTTTTTTTAAAAAACACTTACCGTTTAATAAATTTATCATAGATTTGCGGTTACCTTCTATTAACTTTGAAAAGCAATTTTAAAGGGCATAGAAAAATCGTGTTTTCACTAATAATTACAAACAAAAAGTAAAAATAATCTGCTGTAGATTGTTTTAATTAACCTCCCTTTAGTAAATCTTATGAAAAGATTTTCACCAATGCTGTTGGTGCTATGCGTTGCATGCACTACTGTTGAAGAACCTTTGACCATCATGGACGACACCAACGTTCAATTGAAGTATGATGGCTCGCATCAATTTGTTGTGAAAAGAGGCAATTCTATTGTCTCAAGCAGTGAAATTACCTGGCAAAGTGCCGACACCAAAGTTGGTAACATCAACAAATCAGGTAAATTCGAAGGCCGTAAAATCGGCATTACAGAAGTTACCGCCGCTACTCAGAATGGGTCTTTCAAGGCTGAAGTTGAAATTGAGCCCTATTACAACACTTATTCAGAACCCGTGCTGGACTTCTACTCTTCAAAGCAATCTATCAAAGCAAAAGAAAAGCGTGAGCTGGTAAGCGACGACGGAATCATGCTGGTTTACCACATCGGTAACACCAAAGCAGAAAGGTTGATTTACTTTTTTGAAAAAGACCAACTAATTGGCTGTGGCGTGTTCTTTACCGACAAATCGTTCAAGAAAGAGGTAAACACTTTTCTGCGCGAACGCTATCCCGAAGCCATTACCCGTGGTGATTTATCAGGCTACTTGGCAGACACCGAGCAATTTGCAGCCCTTATTAATGAACAGGCCGCCGCAGGTTTGGCGGTTACCTACCTTCCTCAAACCGTCAATGGTCGCCGCATAGCCAATAGCGATGCGCAGGCAGGTAAGGTATTAAGTCTTGTACAAAGCTATAACTGGCAAAAATAACATTAATATCACTGGTGGTATTAAAAACTGAAGGCGGGCAACAGGCAGAGTTGGTCGCCTTTCAGTGCTTATTATTTACAAAAAGTACCGTTAAATTATTTTTTTTGCACCACTGCACTAATCTTTTTATATTTACCACAGAAAGCCACACAATATAGCTTCAATCACCTGTCGTTCGTTTATATAATTTGTAGCTGTAGACTTTTAGGTTCAAAGCCCCATACTTTTCCCAGTGTACATCTGATGAAAAAGCTAACCATACTTTTCATATCCTTTGCTGTTGTCTCATGTATTGGCGAAGAAGAACCTGAAACCACGTTGTCTGACACCAAAATTGAACTCAACCATGACGGCAAACATCAGTTTGTGCTAAAGTATGGCACTATGCCCATTGATAACGCAAAGATTATCTGGAAATCGCGCGACGAAAAAGTCGGTACCATTGATGTTAGCGGCACATTTCATGCGCGCAAGCTGGGCAAAAGCGTGGTATCGGCCTACACTAAAGATGCCATTTATCAGGCCGATGTAGAAGTGGTTACCTATGACAGGTCTATTCAGGACCCTGTTCTTGATTTTTATGCCACAAAAGCTGCCATAAAGGCCAAAGAGAAAAGAATATTTCAAAAAGAGAGTACTGAAACGCTTCAATACTCCAATGGCATCAAGGGTCTGCCATGCAGCCTTGTGTATTACTTTGAAAACGGGAAGATGATCAAGTGTATGGTTAGCATCCCTTACAGTATTTTCAGGAATGAAGTAGTCACATTCTTAAAAGAAAGATACCCGGTTATGGTAAAAAATGGTAACACCGAAGTTTACTACCCTGATGAACAGCTGTTTACTGTATCATTAACGCAAACCCAAGACGAAGACTTAACAATAATTTACTCAGCCAAATAAAAAGAGAGCATTAATCTCTATTAAAATTCAAAGCGCCAAATTGTAGAAATATCTCTGAGAGATTAAATAACAACTAAAAATTAAAGTCCTATAAACATCATTTTCTATTGAGGCGAACGGCTAGTTTTGGTTACTTTTTGCGTAAAAAGTAACAACAGGGCATATAAGTACAGTAGGTTTTATTAAAACAAATTCTTAAGAATCCTTAGAAGTAAAGTTTAAATCAGAATTAACTGTAAAACTCAGCAGAACTCGCTGTAAAATATCACCAACTGACAACAAGATTTTCTTAATCCAAACCATAATAATTTAAACCACGTATTACAAAAAAATCATTTGTCACATTTATGAAAAAACTCACTATCCTTTTCATAGGTTTATGCCTTGCTGCCTGCTCTAAAGAAGACCCCATGACTATCAACCAGCCGAATGGTCAGTTAAAATATGACGGCACCCACCAATTTACAGTAAAAAAAGGCGGCAATAGCGTTTCAGGCATTACCTGGAAAAGCAGCGACACCAAAGTTGGCACTGTCGATAACAACGGTAATTTTAAAGCCCGCAAAATTGGCAAAACAGATGTTACAGCATCAACCAGCGATGGTTCTGTAAGCGCATCTATAGAAATTTTTCCATACACTACATTCTTTGCCGAACCGGTAGTTGATTTCGGCTTGTCTAAAGCAAGTGTAAAATCAAAAGAAAAACGAAAACTGGAAGAAGAAGCCGCCGAAGGACTTCTTTACACCGGTGAAAACAGCAAAATAGAAAATGTTGCTTATACATTTTCCAACAATAAGTTGGAGTATGCTGCAGTACTTTTTCAGTCTACCTCAGCAGTAGTAAAAGAAGCCACAACCTACATGAAAGAACGCTACCCAGTTAGCGGAGTTGATGGTTCTGAAATCTACTTTTTCTCTGACAATAACAAATACCTTGCTGTTATGGTTGTAGACGAAGATTTAGGACTGGTGGCACTTTATATGGAGAATACAACTGGCGCCAGAAAAGAATTAACACCAAAACAGGCTGAAAGTTTCAAAAAAGCATTGGCCGCCTTCAAAGCACGCCGATAAAAACCCGGATTAAGAAAATATTGTTTGCAGAACCGAAGTCATGTGATACCTTCACATGGCTTTTGTTTTTTTAGCGGCTTTAATTAAAGGCTTCAAACTGCCGCAGCAAAGGTATAAGCTGCTTGCCTTTGTCGGTCAGGCAATATTCAATATGCAGGGGTTTCAGTTGAATGGTGTTTTTCAGAATATAACCGTTTTGGGTTAAATCTTTCAGTGCAACAGACAGCGTTTGTTTATTAGAGCCATGAATACGGCGCAGAAACTCGCTAAAGCGCGATTTCCCCGTTACATGCAAAATAAACAGCACCTGCAACGTCCATTTGCTGGTCAGCAATTTTAATACATCCTGTGTAGGGCACACAGGCACGCCTCCTTCCAGAGGGCAAACCAGATTAGTCTTAATTTCGGCAGTAGTAGTGGTCATGTTTTTCTGACTAATTGACTCTCAATTTCATTTATTGCAATTTTGCAACATAAATTTTAAACCATTAGGTTCATGTCTGAAACAATAAATTTATTTACTCCTTTAAAGGGTAAACTAAACCTGAAAAATAGAATTGTAATGGCGCCTATGACACGCTGCCGCGCCATAGGCAACCTGGCCAATCCGCTAATAGCCACATATTACGCCCAGAGAAGCACAGCCGGGCTGATTATTACTGAGGGGGTAGCCCCCAGCCCTAACGGATTAGGCTATGCCCGCATACCGGGGATATTCAGCCCCGAACAAACCGAAAGCTGGAAAACCGTAACACAGGCCGTTCATGCAGCCGGAGGCCAGCTATTTATGCAGCTGATGCACACAGGTCGTGTGGGCCATTCGGCCAATTTACCTGCCGGTGCGCAGTTACTTGCGCCGTCGGCCATTAATGCCGACAGCCCCATGTGGACCGACACCCAGGGTATGCAAACGACCGAAACACCCAAAGCCATGACGGCTGACGAAATCAAAGCTACCATCGAAGAGTTTGCACAGGCCGCCGCCAATGCCATTGAAGCAGGTTTCGACGGCGTAGAACTGCACGGCGCCAATGGGTATCTGCTTGAGCAGTTTCTCAATGCAGGCACCAACCAACGTACCGACGAATACGGCGGCAGCATAGAAAACAGAGCCAGATTTGTGATTGAAACCGCCCGGGCAGTAGTAGAGCGAATAGGAGCCGACAAAACCGCCATCCGGTTGTCGCCCTATAACACGTTTAACAATATGCCTGCTTATGATGATACCGCCGCGTTATATGATTACCTGGCTACTGAGCTGAACAAACTTGAGCTGGCGTATCTGCACCTGATAGACTACGCATCACGCGCCACCGAAGAGGGCCGTGCATTGCTGCAAAGCATCAGAACCAGTTTTAAACCGGCCTTGATACTTAATGCAGGTTATACCAAAGAACGAGGGAATCTGGCACTGGCCAATAATGAGGCTGACCTGATATCGTTCGGTACTCCGTTTATCGCCAACCCTGATTTACTACATCGCCTGGCTAACGATATTGAGCTGGCACAACCAGATACCAATACTTTTTATACAGCAGATGCCGCAGGCTTTACAGACTACCCCGCTGCCGTATAAAACCAACAGGTGAAAAACGCCAAAACGCCGTTGAATGCTCATTCAGCGGCGTTTTGGCGTTTTATAGCAAGTGTCCTTTACTATAAATTGATTTGGACACTCCAAAACCTTACGGGTTAGTAGAGGCCGAATCTACCGGCATAGACACCGTACAACTCTGTCCACCAAAGTTAACCAAAAATGAAGCCGTACCTGCCATAGCTGGTGTACCGGTAACATTAAATGTTAAATGGCCGCCATTTACTGCCAGTGTGCCGGGCGCAAGCGTAGCCGACAACCCCGTAACACCAGTAGAGGCTATACCTGAGCTGGTGGTATAAGTTACTCCATTACCTTCTGCATAAGGCACTTTAAATGTACTGGTGTAGCTTGTACCTGCCTTGGCTCTGCTGGCAAATTCAGCATCCTGGCATTTCAGCCCTGATATCGACCCGATAATTATCTGGTTATCGTCGTCTTTGTCACAGGCTTGTAAAGTAAAAAGCGCAATCAGCGTCAGTCCTAAAATCTTGACAATTTTCATAACATTCTGTTTTTTTGATTTGTAAACCGAAAGCTAAAAACGCTGTACCATAGCCCACGGAGGCACTGTTTCTGCAACATCAGGCAAAAAAACCTCTTTTATGGCGCATTTCAGGGATATTATTCAGCAACAGCCCTCAGGCATACCTCATTGCTGAAAGGCGGCCTATGGTAATAAAAAAAGCCCCTGCACGCAGAGGCTCGCAAAGATATTTTTTCAGGGCAAGCTATTGCCCTACAGGTTGCGGTTCAACCGGCGCCCCTGCCACCGCCATAGACACCGTGCAGGTTTGTCCGCCAAAATTAATCACAAAAGATGCTATGCCGCCCGTATTGGGGGTTCCGGCAACTGAGTAGGTAAGCATACCCGAACCTTGGGCCAGCGTACCCGGCACCAATATGGCCGACAACCCCATTACACCCGTTGACGACACCCCGTTGTTTGAACCGTATGTGCTGCCGTCGCCGCCATTATAAGGCACCGTAAACACACCATTATAAGTAGTACCTGCCGTTGCCGAACCCGTAAATACTGCCCCGGGGCAGGTCAGTTCTGCAATGCTTACGGGTTCGTCAGTAAGCTCCTCTTCTTTTTCACAAGCCTGCAAGGCAAAAAAAGCCAGCACACCCAAACCCAGTATCTTAATAGTTTTCATAGTATTTAATTTTAAATTGTGTGAATACCCCATACAATCAAAAATCTATGCCAATTGGTTCGCCATTAAACAGGCGCCGCCAATCAGGCATTCAAAAAGGCTCATTAATCTTTGTTCCTGGCTGTTGCAAACCACATCTTGCCGGCCATAAAAACAGAAAATAAATAAGAAACCATATATTTGTGCAGGGTAATTGATTTTCTGGCTTCACCTATCCTCAAAAGATACCTTACCTGCACCAAAATTTCTTACAAAAACACTAAAAACATGACCGGAGATAAGTTTAACATTGCGGTTCTGATTGATGGCGACAACGCTCAGGCAAAATTAATCAAAGAAATTCTGGCTGAGGTATCCAAATACGGAAAGGCCACCATCAGACGTATCTACGGCGACTGGACCAACACCGGCATGAAAAGCTGGAAAGAGGTTCTGAACCAGTATTCCATCAACCCTATTCAGAAGTTTGCCTATACAACCGGAAAAAACTCAACCGACAGCTCGCTGATTATAGATGCCATGGATATTCTGCACGGCAAAAGCATCAATGGTTTTTGCATTGTTTCCAGCGACAGCGACTACACCGGGCTTGCCAAAAGAATACGTGAAGAAGGCCTCTTTGTAATGGGTATAGGCAGAACCAATACGCCAACCGCTTTTGTTAATTCGTGCGATATATTTACTTTTTCAGAAAACCTGATAGCCGAATCGGAAATGGCCGAGGCCATACAGGTAAGCAAGAAAAAAGACCGCCAAAGCAAGGTGGTACAAAAAGAAGCCCCGGCCGTTACCCACCTCAAAAAATTTCAGGAACTCGACGAGGCCATTATCGACAAAGCCTTTGAGATTTCAACCACCGACGACGAAACCTACGTATCAAACATCGGGCTTTCGTTAAGAAAAATCGACCCAAGTTTTGACTCCCGTACGTATGGCTACAAAACGTTATCGAAACTACTGGAGAACCTGGATAAATACGAAGTAATCAGAAAAGAAATCAACGGCATCAACCACCCGTTGTTGAGGTTGAAGCAGTGAAGTGATGATAATACTTTCATCATTTAATTTCTATCGGGCAGGTTAAAGCTGTACCGAAAGAAGCCGTATTCCGATTTGATGAATTTCATTCAAATATCGCTATGCTCTTACTTATCTGCACTTGGCGCTTTTCCCCTCCCCCACAAAAACAAGCCCAGCGCCAGGCAGCCATCTATGCAGTAGGCAATGGTCAGCGGGGTGGTTGAATTTACCAGCAGGCTGTCGATAACAGACCCCAGAAACGCCCCGATAACCAGATAAGACGTGCCGTAAATAGAGGCGGCCATGCCTGCTTTGTCGCCCATTGGTTCCAGCGCCAGCGAACTGCTATTGGGCTCAATGGCTACGTTGATACTCTGCAGCAAACCAATAATACCAAACAGCACAAACAGCGGCACTGGTGCCTGCCAACCAAGCGTAAGCGCCAACAGAACCAGGGCCCCGGCCACATATACCAGCAACAACATACGCAGGGTGCGCCTGGCGCCGAATTTTGCAACCAGCTGGGCATTCATAAACGTAAACAGGCTCATACAAAAACCAATACTGCCAAATATATACACAAACCATTGCGGCTGCCCATAAATAGTGCCGATAATGCGTTCAGAACTACCTACATAAGAGCTGAAAGCCGCAAATAATACCGTAGTAATGGCGGTGTAACGCACAAACTGCCGGTTGCTGAAAACAGCGCGGAACGATTTCACCAAAGCCAGCACGTCGGTTGTTTGCCGCCCTTCTGCTGGCGCCGACTCAGGCAAACGCAACGACCACACAAAAAACACCACCGCAAAAGCCGCAGGCGTAAGAAACACCACCTGCCAGTTAGAAACCGACAGAATAGCTGCCCCCAGCAAAGGAGCCAGCACCGGGGCAATCAGAAAAATAGTCAGTATCAGCGACATCGTTCGAGCCATTTCGTTGCCCGAAAACCGGTCGCGCACGCAGGCCAGCACGCTTACAAACATAGCCGACGACCCCACGCCCATCACAAACCGCGCCGCCGACAGCCAGATAATATCAGGAGCCAGCGCGCCACCCACACAAGCGCCGATAAACAACACAAAACCTGTGCGCATAACGGGTATGCGGCCGTATTTATCAGCCATCGGCCCAAAAATCAACTGGCAAACCTGTCCCAAAAAAAAGAACGTAACCAGCCGCGCCGTAGCCGCCGACACACTGCTTAGGCCAAAATGCCTGCGCACATCGGCAAAAGTGGGTAGCATAATATCAATGGCCAAAGCCGTAAGCAACTCAATACAGGCCATGAGGGCAATAAATTCGGCGCGGCTTATGTTTTTCATGTAGGGTTTGGTCTTACTTATGGTTGGCATAGTAAACTGGCCCTCAGTTTACACCTGCAAAGATACCCCGGCTTAAGTTCCGGGCAACGGTACAAAAACGCCAAAATGAGGGGTAAACGAGACAATTATGCTCAAAACCGGCAAACAGTTTAAAGTGTGGGGGCTGGCAGTACTATTTACGCACAAATTCATAAACCAGCAGGTCATCTTCCATGGGCGACACGTACTCATCATACTGATACACAAATCGCTTCATTACTCCATTTGGCTTTTCAAAAACAGCCAGCATGGTCTCTTTTCTTTGTGGTTGAAATGCCTCCAGCCGCGCTTTGGCTGTAGCCATAGATTCTACCGGCAAACCCATCTCAATCCATGCTTTTTCAAAACCGGCCGTTTTGAATTGCTTGAAAGCAGCAGGCGAAAGCGCAGTGTTAAGGCTAACCTCATAGCCCGCTGCTGAGGTGCGCACTACTCTGTTTATTGTTTTGGGTATTTCCATCCTACCCGCCAGCTCGTTTTCCATTACTGTAACGGTATCGCGGGTCAGGTGAGAGTCTTCACTTAATAACATTAAAGACTTAAAAAACTGTTTAACCTCCGGCACATACCCAGACAGAAAATCTGACGAATCGCCCTGCGACTTACGTATAAAATCCTGCATATAAAAGCAGTCATCGCTCCGTTTCTGATGGTTACTCAACCCTTGGGTGGCCAACAGTGCAATCCTGAGGCCGGGCAGGTCTGTCCATCCTTCAAACCCACCATCTTTACTGAAACTAAGCCGCAGGGGCGTATGCAATAAAAATTTCCTTACAAGGTTCAGGCAACTGTCATATTTGTTTTCGTCAGGCAGGGTATTAATAGACAAATACCGCCATTCAGCTTCGTAGCTCCCGGCCTTGCCGGGCTTGCTGCCTGTTATTTTCAGCTCAAAAACAATCAGGCTCTTTTCATCCCGTTCCTGCCATCTGGTAGCCTCACGCTTTTTTAATTCGTACGTCCATACATCCCCAGCCTGCCAGTCAGTTGGTACATCATTCGGCTGCCCAAAAACAACTGCCGAACCTAATAAAAAAATAAAGCACACCAAAATTGTTTTCATTTTAGCCACAACGTTTTGTTTCAGGTCGCAAAATAAAAAAATCCTCAAACATTGGCACGCCTAAACGCGCAAATAAAAAAGAGCCTGGCTAATCTGACCAGGCGTACATTTACCCCGCCCTATCTCGGCGAATACGTTACAATATCAATGCCAATGCCGTTGGGGTCAACAATGGCAAAGTGGCGGTCGCCCCAGGGTTCATCTCTCAGGTCGACACTGATAGCCACCCCCTTTTTCTTCATTTCTTCGTAAACGCGGTCAACCTCGGCCACCTCAAGGGTCAGGTACACGCCCTGCCCGTTAAAAGGCGTCTGAAAAAGCGGCTGCTGACTGGGGTGATGAGGCAGCAGAAAACTGATTTCGGCCTCTTGCCCCGGTGTGTGCATCAGCAGATAAAATTCGTTTTCAAACGTAACCCCAAAGCCCAGATTCCGCGTATAAAAAGCCTTGGTCTCGGCCAGCTTCCGGGTAATAATACCTGCATTCAGTTTCATGTGTTTGTTAGTTTGGTTTTGCGCAACCGCAGGGTTCAGCAATGCCTGCAGCCACACAAAAATAAAGATACGTTTCATGTTTATGCTGATTGATTACCCCACAAAGTTCGGCAGACGGCAAAAGCATTCCTTGTAAAAAACGGACATCATCAGCGGCCGAAAGCCCGGCTGGGTGTAACCCCGTAGAAATTCCTGAATTCTTTTATGAAATGCGCCTGGTCGTAGTACCCCGTATCAAAAAACAGCGGGTTTTTATGCAGGCTTTGAGAAGAAGGCCTGGCCCGCAGAATATGCTGAAAACGCACCACCCGGGCGAAGGTCTTGGGGGTGTCGCCCACATAAAATTCAAAAAGCCGCCGCAATTGCCTGGCGCTTATACCCGTATCCAGGTCTTTTTCAACATTCAGCACACCGCAATTTTGCAGAATTAGCCCAATGGCGCCATACAGCCGGTTATCAAAATCAGGTACAAAATGCGCCAGATGCCGCAGCAGGTAAGCATCAAGCCGGTGGCGAAGGGTTTCCATGCCAGCCATGCCGGGCGGTAAAGCAGCCATCAAACCAGCCATCTGCGGCAGCACATCAGCCAGCGGCAGGTAGCGGTTGCTCAGCCCGGCGGCATCCACCCCAAACAACTGCGGAAACTGCGCAGGCAAAAACCTGATACCCACATAATGAAACACATTACCCAGCGGAAACTCAGTAAACTGCCTGCAAAAACCCATTACGTAGGCATCGGCAGGGTTGTTAATTTCAAAGTAAATATCAATACAGCCATCGGCCACCACCCTATACACAAACGAATCTTGCAGGGGTTGCACCGTTTTCAGTTCCCAGTAGCAATACACAAAAGGCAGCAGCCGCTCATGCGGCGCCCACTCCTGATAAACCACATCATCCGCCGACTGCCGCACAGTAGGCTGCACAGGCATATAGAGGCTACGTATGTCGGGGAGGAATTGAGAATCAATCATAATGAAGTTAATACTTCAAATTAGAGTCAATATAAACTTTAAATTCTTCCTCTAATGAAGCTAAATTAGTCTTTATTTCAATGATTGATTTTCTAACAAATTCATTTTCTGGCTCCACAAATTGCCAAAAGTGTAAATATCCAATTATTCTATCAATATAAATTGGGTCGTAGTTTCCAATTGCTTGCTGATGCGCAAACAATCCTCGCTTAAGAATAAAATATACTGCATGGCGAATCTCACGTTTCTTAATTTTGGGAATTGTCATCTTATCTGATGAAATGGAAATTCCTGTAACAATTTTCTGTCTTCCTTCCTTGATTAGGCGTGTTTTATCCTTATTTACATTAAACCCTTCTTCTAGTAGTATTCTTTGTATTGTCGAATAAAAAAAAGGAGGGAAGGTATCTCCAGAAAAAGTTAAGTCATCCGCATATCTTGTGTAGATGATATTAAATTTATTAGCTAATCCCTGTATTCTATTATCCAATTTGTAGGCAATAATATTACTGAGAGTTGGGCTTGTTGGAGCTCCCTGAGGAAGACATTGATTTAGACAGCAAATAGAGGCCAAAGAGTATGAAACTTTATTGTTATATCCCAATCTTTTGAAAATTGATATTATCCTTTTTTTTGAAATTGAAGGAAAAAAGTCCTGAATGTCCATTTTCAGCAATTCCTTACTTCCTAAATGTTCAGAGGCATTATCTTTTATGGATAATTCTTTAACAAATCCTTTTGCAACTTTATGAATTTGATGCTTTAAAAGAACATTTTCGTAAATCCACCTTTGAACTTTCATCAGCGATGGAAAAGGCATTGAAATCACCCTATACCCTCCATTCTTTTTAGGAATTGAAAATGAATAATAGAAAGATTGCGAGCTGTTGATAATTTTCAATATTCCATCAAAAGAAATCCCTACTAAATCAGCTAAATGTTTATTATTGATAATTAGAATAGAACCTTTTTGTTCCATTATGGAAATATCCTTTAATAAACTCTCATAATGATTTTTCTGTTTTGAATATTTCCTTATAATCTTTAGCTTTTGTTCAATATTTTCTTCTGAATCATAAGACATGATAAGAGAATGGGAAAATTACTTTTTGTATTTTGAATGTGATACAACTCAATTTATTCGTTGTCTAAATTTAGCATAAATTTAGACAAGCAGTTTGAAAAACTGCTTCCCTGTAACTAAAGTTACAGGGAACGGCTAACGTAGGCATTTAATCAAGAGGCGATTACACCTCCAAGTGATGCTAATTTCCCCATCTCTTTTCAAAAAAATTTTAAATTATCTTTCAAACTTTACTAGAGTTTTTATCTAAAAATTCAGGAGGTATTTCTTTCCAATAACATGCATCCTGGTCTAGGAATAATTTTGCTCGATTAACAAAAATCCATTTTCTCCCCTTTTCGGTTATTTCAATTTTATAGTCAATCACGTTAATTAAATCTAAAATCTTATACTTTTTAACACTTTTGACAATTTGTGCTATTGACAATTGGTATTTTGAATGAAAATAGTATAAATCAACACTACTTTTTTGGAAAACTTCCTTTAGAATTATTCTATCTTCAGTTTTAGTATCCACTACAATCGAGAAAATAAGGTTTTTCTTCTAAATCCATTTTTTAATTCTGGCCACCAGAATATTGGAAAAACATTATTGGGTACATTAAATTGGCCCCAACAAAAATATGCTTCTGACCTTTCATAACCAAATCTATGTTTACTTAATTTTCTTCCTTGAGATTTAGATTTTAATTTTCTTTCTAAATCTTCCATTGCTGCAATAACAGTGTCAATATTGTCTCCATTCCATAGTTCACTTATTCCTTTCTTGAAATTATAATATGAGTAATTATCAATACCTGCTTGTGATAATTTCTCATTTGAAAACTCCATTTTCCCAATAGTTGCAACTCTTACTTTTACATTTTGACATCCAGATAATCTTACTTTCTCTAATACTGTTTTATATTTATATTCAATTGTTTTCCCAGTTCCAATAAAATCATCAATTAGAATTATATTAACATCGTCAGTTATATTATCCTCAACAGCATTTAGATTATTGAAGAAGTTTCCAGCTACCCAAGGATATTTAAATTTATTCTTTAGAAATTGTAATAACGCCTGCGAACCATCTGGTGTGTTGTCTTCACAAACAGCAAACAATTTAGTATTTGTAGCTTCTAAACTCCATGTAGAAATAATTTGTTCAACAATTCCATCCGCAACTGTACCAAGTAATTCATCATTTATAACGACAAATTTTTTTATTAAGAACTCTATTAAATCTTTTTGTATATCATTGTCCGTCAAGTTCCATAATTCAACAAATGCACTATCCTTGTCATCTTTTAACCAGTCAACGTCAAAATAAATATCATAAAGATATTTAAACATATCAATAGATAAATTATCCTTTGATTTATTTAAATTTTTATCTCCATTCATTTCAAAAAAAAATTAAGAGTAAATTTTAAGAAGTCTCAAAATCAAATTTACAAATTTTAATTTTCACAATCACAATCACCCACCCCCACCTACAAAAAAGCCCCTAAACAAAGGGGGTTTTTGCTTTAATTACAATTTATTTTAACTTTTTATACAAATAAAAGCACATAAGGGTGAAGTACAATACGTTTTAATAAAAAAAACAGGTTTTTAACCCATAATTAATAAAATAATTTAATAATATCTCAAAATAGCAAAAAAGAAGGTTTATTCTCAACTTTCAGCATAGCTAAACCGCTAAACCTCCAATCAGGAATAAACCCCTTTCAAACACCCAAAAAAAAACCAAAGCCAACCAAAAATTGAACAATACCCCAGCCAGCTCATTCAGCGGAACGCCGCCCGCTCATTCGTTCACTCCACCACACTCACACTCAAAGCAGTTTATCGCCCCGACAGAGTCTACCGTGCGCCTAAGCCCTAAGCCGGGCAAAGGGACTCTGTCGCTGAGGGTTTTAAAAATACCGACCCGCCCTGAAATCTTTCCGCTTATTATTTTATCCCCATAAAACTAAATATCAATTTCTATACAATAATGCTCTTTGATTAAACCTTACTATTAAAACATACCCTTACTATAAAAACCTATTTCCACGCATCCGAAATGCCCCCACAATTCGCTGTCTTTTGCTTTCTCTTGTCATTAAATACACTGATTAGTCAGGCACAACACACTTCATTTCTTGCCAAAAATGAAATAAACACCCTTAAAGAATCCCTTATTCCCCTTAATGACAAAATTCTGACTGCTGATGACTCATTAAATGAACTACAGCCTATTTATGAACTCGCCCGAAATAAGTCAATTGTAGCCATTGGAGAAGCCACACATGGAACCGACGAAATCCGTCTTTTTCAACTAATGCTGGCCAAAGGTCTTGTATCAAAAACCAATTTTAAGGCCATTGCCTTAGGTGAAACCCCATTGTTAGATTCTTATTCATTCTTTGATTTTGTGGTAAACGGCAGCGGAGACATCAATAAAATTGCCAATTTATTTCATTTTGATGTTCGGTCATTGCTGTTATGGTTGCGTACATTTAACGAAAATAAAGCTTTCAGAGATAAGGTATGGATGTTAGGTTCAGGGGTAGATACTCCGCAAAAAACCTATGATTTTATTGAAACCCATTGTAGATATTATCAGCTCTATTCAGCTTTGCCTTATCTGAATAATCTAAAAAGCTTATTAAAAGAAAACACTCTTACAAAGCCTCATGTAACCGATTCTCTTAATAAAAATATCCAGACTTTAAGTACAATTTTAAACGCATCGAAAGGACAAACAGACTCGCTCAATTTTAAAATTGACTGCATGCTTCGGTCTCTCCGGATATCAGGTAAGACTTTTACAAATCTTAATAACTCACTGGAGTTTTTCAGGCAGAGAGATGCCATAATATCCGAAAATCTGGAATGGATGTATAGTACTAAAGGCAAAACAGCTATCATACTGGCGCATAATTTTCACGTCAACAAAAAAACAATCGAGCAAGAATCATATTCATACTCATCCAGATCATTTGGCGAATACCTGTCAGAAAAATATGATCGGGGTTATGTAAGTATCGGAACCGAAATTGCAAAAGGCCAGTTTTTGTCAGGGACTTTCAATAGAGAGAAAATCATTGAAAATAAACATAAACTTGGCTCAATTATAGGAGATTTAACACCTCATAAATTTCTATTTTTTTTAATGAATGATTCACTGAAAACCATCCTTAATAAACCTGAAATAAAAATTTCAAAAGGAACCGCAAAAACATTTCTGGCTGACGGAAAAGGCATGATTGGCGATGCATTTGATGGCCTAATATATATCAGGACATCTACGCCTTATACTTTTTATAACAAAGAAGAGTTTTGCACGCTTTTTGTGAATCTTGGTGAAGAGATAAAAAATAAAATTCTTAAAGACAGAAAATTGACACTTTCCGCACAATTTGAAACGTCAGCGACTACACAAAAAAATCAGCTAAGCTATTCCATTTACTTAAACGACGCCGACAAAAAAGTCATTAAACATTATACCTCACCTCTACCAGCCAATCAATCGGCCATTGAAATATATATTCCTGAAAGTACGAAATATATATCCATTAGTCTGATTCTAAAGAGTCTCAGCCATTTTAATTTAAAGGCATTGAAAGCCAACGAATCAACTATTAATCTAAAGAATATAGAATTATTCGACTGGAACAATATGGGTTATCAACTCAAACGCACTAAAAATGCCATTCAGGTCATCAGATAATACTGTCTTTGCAAAAAAAGCCCCGACATTCTCCTGTGCACCTAAGCCCTAAGCAAGGCAAGGGGATGCTGTCGCCAGCGGCCTTAAAACTCTCAACAACAACAAAAGCCAGCGCTGCGCGCTGGCTTCCAATATATAAAATGTCTCGACAAAGGCTGTCGTACGCACCAGCCACTAATTCCCCAGTAAGCCAGTCGCTAATTCACCAATCACTCATTCAGCGGAACACCGCCCGCTCATTCACTCATTCACTAATTCAGCGGAACGCCGCCCGCTAATTCACTAAATCACTAATTCGCTCATTCACTAATTCGCTCATTCACTAATTCGCTCATTAGCTCACTCCACCACCCTCACACTCAAAGCAGTTTTCTGGTTGGGTTTGGCTACTTCGTGGGCTATCAATAGCTTGCCGTTGGCTAGTAATGTGGTGGCGTTCTGGCCGTAGTCAGAGCCTTTCAGTACTTGGTCGTCCTGTGCTTTGCCGCCTGCCACTTTGCTATATAAAATCCGGCTGGCACCGCCTTCGGTGGTTTGTTCCCACACAAAAAAGGCCTGCTTGTCGTCGGCAGTTACGGTACCGTTTTTGGCGTTGGCGTTCAGTACCTTCAATAAATGGCCATCGGTGGTGGCCAGCCGCACGCCAGCCTGCACGGCGGCTCCTGAAAACCACGTTACCAGCGCGCCATTTTGGGTAGCTACAGAAGTAGCCCCTGAATGCGGGCAACCTTTAATTTCCCATTTGTCGTCATGCAGAATCTCCGGTTTTGTCCAGGTCGACCCATTGTTGGCCGAGGTCATGCGCGCAATATCGCGGATATCATCATTGTTATCTCTGTAAAAAACATTCAGCACACCCTTGTTATCAACCAACAGGCTGATGTTGCAACAGTCGCACACCACAGGGTCAATCACTTTTTCAGGCTGAAACACCCCGTTTTTGGTAATTACCATGCGCAGGTCGCGTTCTTCATGTTTGGTGCTGCCTTTTACGTCTTTCAGGTAAGCCACGGCTATTTCATCATTAGCCAGCACAACGGCATCAAAAAAGCCACGCGTCAGACGCGACGTGTCCGAATCAACCGATGCCGGGGCTGTCCAGCTTTGGCCATTGTCTTTAGAAACCGTGTATCTGATCTGCAAATCGCGTTTGGGTTTGGGCGCCGGGGCAGCAGGTTTGTCATGATTGGCATGGCCGCCTTCTTCAACTGCCGGAGCCGCCACCTCGTTTCTGAACGAGAAAACCGCCGCCATGCTGCCATCTTTTTTAAACAGCAATTTTGGGCGCATCAGGCGGCTGCTGCCCATGAGTGGGCTGGCAAAAATCAGTTTTTTGTCGCCAAAGCTTTTGCCGCCATCATTAGATACCGCAAAGAACAGGCTCAGTACATTGGCTGCATCTTTTTCGGTCCAGTACAAAACGGGTTCACCCTTATTATTTTTAGTAAAAGTAGGCAAAGTGTAGGCGCTGGCCGCGTTGCCGAACGGATTGCTCTGCGCAACGGCTACCCCAAATAGCCCGGCCACGAGCAGGGCCGTCATCAAAAAAATATTCTTTTTCATTGTTTCTATAATGGTTGAGTTTCCTGTAAAGGAATAATTTAGAAATATTCTAAATACCAAAACTAATAGAGTAACCATAGCAAAACAAGAAAAATCGGTTTAAAATCATCTTCATGGCGCAGGGGCATCAACAGCCGATATTCAAAAGTGCTGGCGATGCAGACGTTGGCCCCTTATGCCTGGCTATTTATCTGAGCATCAGCCTGATGCCATATAATAAAAACCAAAGTAATCATTTGCACCTGGTCTGTTTTCAATCGTACATTAGTAAAAACCTTTGCTACCATGCCCGACAAAAAAGAACCCGAATTTGATGTGCAACGCCAGGCCATTATCGTAATTCATGGCATTGGCGAACAAAGACCAATGGATACCCTCCGCGACTTTGTGCAGTCGATAGCCCCTCCGGTACCCCTTGCCGGCAATGCCGATGCCCATGAGCCACCCAAAAGGAAGTTTTTTAACAAGCCCGATGCCCTCTCTGAAACCTTTGAGCTGCGACGCCTCACGGCCAGCGAACACGCCAGGACTTTCAAGACCGACTACTTTGAGTATTACTGGGCCTATAAAATGAGCGGTACGAAGTTATCTGATATTGGCTGGTGGATGAAAGAAATTCTGTGGCGACCCAGGCGAAACATCCCGCCGCGTATCAGGTGGATATACTCTTTTTTCTGGTCGGGTATGGTGTTGGCATTACTGGCAACACTAACCTACTTTGCCGACAAAACCCTTGAGTTGAACTGGAAAAACAACCTCTACACCTGGCTGGCTTCGGTTTCGCCACTGTTACCCAAGTTGCTCACCATCAGTAAAGTGCTGCTTCCGCTTGTGTGGGCGGTTATCAGCTTTTTTCTGATTTACTTTTTAGGCGATGCCGTCAGGTACATGACGCCCCGCACGGGCAATATTGAGCAAAGGCAGGACATCAGGCAAACGGGTATTGAATTACTTACCCGGCTGCATGAGGCAAAAATTGAAGTACCTGCACCCAGGAAAACAGGCGACAGCCCCACGCCAGACAAACCTGCCAAACGCTTTGTAAACAAATATGACCGCATCATTCTGGTTGGCCACAGCCTGGGTTCAGTTATTGCCTACGACTTAATCAAGTTTCTCTGGACCAGGCAAAATGAGTTACTTAAACTGACAAAAACCCAACTGGAAGCCATTGAAGACGCCGCAGATAAACTGAATACCGACCCGACAGAAACCAACCGGAACGCCTACCGCGAAAAACAGTTTGAGCTTTGGGCCAGCCAGTATCAATCGCTTGGCTCATGGCGTATATCAGACTTCATTACGCTGGGCAGCCCGCTGGCACATGCCGAACTGCTGCTGGCCTCCAGCCCGGCCGACCTGCAACAAAAGCAGGAAGAACGCGAGTACCCCACCTGCCCGCCAACACCTGAAACAGGCAAAAAATTTACTTTCTTTAGCTACCAGACCCGTAAAACGGCCTTGCACCATGCCGCGCCTTTTGCACTTACCCGCTGGACAAACATAACCTTTGCCAAAGATTTTGTGGGTGGCAATATTGATGCCTTCGGGCATGGGGTAGAAAACCATTATATAGCTGCTGAGGCAAAAGCCCTGAACAAAATACCGTTTTTGTCGCACGTAGCTTACTGGAACAGCACCGAACCGAAAACCATAGATTTGATACGCAGCAAATTACAGCTGAGAATAAATAAAAAATCTGCAACAAACGTTGGCACAAATACGCAGGTTGATAAAGATTGAATAATTTTAAGGATGAATACTATTCAGCTATGACCATTGACGAGATATTGACCGACCTGAAAGCCCGCACGAACGAGAAGGTGTGGAAGATGAACAAGAAAAACGGTGCGCACAACAACCAGTTTGGGGTAATGATGGGCGACATCAGAAAGTTAGCTAACAAGATAAAAACCAACCACACCCTGGCTTTGGAGCTATGGGCAACAGGCAATATTGAAGCCAGACTGTTGGCAACGCTGATAATGGTGCCAAAGAAGTTATCAACCGATGAACTGGATAAAATCGCACGCTCAGAGAAATTCCCTCAATTGGCGGACTGGCTGTATTCTTATATTATTAAACTACACCCCGGTAAAGAAGAACTACGTATAAAGTGGATGCAGGAAACCGAACCCACGGTGGCACGCCATGGATGGAGCCTGACGAGTGGCAGAATAACCCGCGAGCCGGAAGGAATAGATATACCCGGGCTGCTCAATAGAATAGAAACCGAAATGCCCACCGCCGACCCGTTTGTGCAATGGACCATGAACTCGGCATTGGCACAGATAGGCATCAATCATCCTCAATACAGGCAACAGGCATTAGCTTTAGGTGAAAAACTAGGCATCTACCGCGACTACCCCGTTTCTAAAGGCTGCACCAGCCCCTTTGCCCCAATATGGATAAACGAAATGGTGAAACGGCAGGGATGAGTATAATGCCAATCTAACCGTGACACGCCCTCTTGCCAACTGAAATCACTAAAACTGGTAGAAATGAATACACTAGACCCTGATACTATGCAGAAGATATTCAGGAAGTTGAAGTGAGGTGAAAGAGGTTCCGCATTGAAATTATCCCTGCCTTATGTATCTAGTTGATGGCTTGGAAAAACCCAAAGGTCTAAGCAGAGTCTCCCACGCGCCAAGCCTTGCGGTTTGAAGGGGACTCTGCCGCAGCGGCTTGAGTTACTCATTAAATAGCCCAATCTCACCCCGCACGCCCGCTTTCAAAAGGAGAACAAGCGTGCCAGAGTGAGTTTTTATCCATTAAGAATCTGCAAAAAAACTATTCCGTTACTGATATAAAGGTTTCTACTTCTGCGTCGTCGCCGTCATAGTATTTTTTGCCATGTACCGTAAAATCTGCCTTATAGGCGCGCTTCATGGTTTTGTTTTGCCAAATTTCCAGCCAGGTATTAAAAACCGCCTCCGGCATTTTTCCTTTTGATACAAATGGCTTGTACACATCAGATTCGATGGTCAACCCCACAAAACCTTCTGGAATAGTTTCTAAAGAACTGACAGCCATACCTACAATAGTGGTGTATGGCCCCGTAAAATCGGTTTCGTAATCGGTATAAACCGCATAAATGTCGTCGTTCACCCGGTTCGGAATTTGCTTCTGAATTTCTTCACCCCAGAATCTCCCCCACAGCTTTTCAATGTCGATGGCCGACTGCCCGTTCGCATTGGTGGTTCTGCTTGAAATGCCGATTACATAGAATTGCTGAATAGTCTGATTTTTCATTGCTTTTAATGTTTGAGGTTGTGCCGTGAAAGATAAAAGCATACAAATCAGCAGCCACTGATAGCACTTTTTTTTCATATTCACCTGCATATTTTGTTACGGTGCAAACTTAAAATGCCCCTGCGACAACCCTATGGCAAGGGTACCAAACATTTTTTACGGCAGATATCAAAATACTCTTCAAACGTTATTGGATGTGGCTCAAATGTAGCAGGTAATACCGAAAGGCTTTCAATGCGGTCTAACCTGAAAGCCCGGTAGTCCTTTCTTAATCGGCAAAGCGCCACCAGCAACCAGTTGCCCTGAGTGGTGTACAACGCAAATGGCTCAATGATTCGCTCGGTAGTCTGGCTGTTATCGGGCGAGTAATACGTAATTTTTACTGGATTAAAATGGGTGAGCGCCAGTTGCAGAGTAGATAAATTATTGCTGCTGTGGCTGTTATCAGCGTTTGGCCTGGCCAAAATCCTGCTTGCAAGCAAATTGGCTTTATCTTTAGTATTAGTAACCAGCACCGACTTTATCTTGCTGATGGCCCGTGTATAATCATCCACAAAAGAGGCATCTTTGTTGTTGAGCACCAATTGTTCGGCCGTAATGAGGGCATTAGCTTCACTTTCAGAAAACATCACGGGCGGAATCCTGTACCCTTCCATTAATGTATATCCCTTCCCTTCTTCTGTAAGCACAGGCACTCCGGCCTGTTCAAGCGCTTTTATGTCTCTGTAAATTGTTCTTTTACTTACTGCAAACCGGGCTGCCAGTTCAGCCGCTGTCAGCAGCCGTTTTGTTTGCAATTGGGTCAGCAGGGCTGTCAGTCTGGTTAATCGGTTGGTATCGTTATCATTCATGCGCCGGTGGTCTGCTGGTACAATTGGTGGTAGTTGCCTACATAAAACTACTTCTTTCTTGCTCTAATGGTAACAGCCTTGCCGTCATTATCAACAAAATAAAACTCCAGTATTTGCCCGGTTACAAGGCCGACTTTTTGTTTGTCTTTTTGCAATTCGGTTGACTTCTCCTTCTTTACAAGACTGACCTCCATCTTGCCAGCTTCAGAAGCATTGGGTATAACTGACGATGTTCTCAGCGTACATTTACTTTCAGACTGTGGAATTAACTCCAGCAAGAACTCTCCGCCTGCAAATGGGGCCGGATACTCCTTTGCATCAATAATAACATCAAAAGCCTGATAAGCTCCTTTTATTTCAGCAGATAAATCCGGCTCAGAGGATTGCTTGCCGCAGCCTAACACCACAAGCACCGGCAATAGCAGTAAAAAGTTTTTCATGTTACGGGGTTTGAGGTTAGTGATGAACAAAAATAGAAAAGCTAATAAATACTTACAAGGGAATGTATGGCTCTTTTGCAAATCAAAGCAGATAAAAATTCCGGTAGAAAAAAACAAATCTCTTAAAATAAAACAATTGTATCAAGTCTTAAGATTTATTTATCTGTACTATTAATAGAGAAATTAAAAATCATTCTTTCTTTGCATCTAATAATACCTGCCACGCTTCTCGTCAGATCAGCGCACCCGGGCAGATTTTCGCTTTTAAAGGTTTCCCCTCAAATTGGAAAAACGATTCATTTTGGAAATAGGTAGGGGTTCAAAATTTTGAACCCCTACTCACAATCCCCCCACATTCCCCAACTATAATTTGCCATTCCCCTCAAAAGCCTTATCTTTGCCACGGCTTTAGGGGTATTCTGTATAGAATTGAGAGAGTCCCTTTGAACCTGATACGGTTGATACCGACGTAGGGAAAAGCGAATAATATATAGCTGCACAGCGCATATCTTATCCTCTTTTTTTTCAAAGTTCTCTCGCCCGGGCCATTGTATCCTAAAATCCCGAACAATGGAAAAAACCCTCTGGAAACACATCCAGACTGTCCGCACACAGTCGCCACTGGTACACAACATTACCAATTTCGTTGTCATGAACAACACCGCCAACGCGTTGCTGGCTGTGGGGGCGTCGCCCATTATGGCACATGCCCACGCCGAAGTGCAGGATATGACCCGTATCTGCCAGGCATTGGTTATCAACATCGGCACGCTAGACCAATACTGGGTGCAATCAATGCTTCTGGGCGCTCAGCAGGCACAAAAACTCAACAAACCCTGGGTACTTGACCCCGTTGGCGCCGGAGCTACTCCCTACCGCGACAGCACCCTGAGCGAGTTATTGTCATATAAACCAACCGTTATCCGCGGCAATGCCTCTGAAATACTGGCACTGGCACGCGCCAACACCACCCCAACCAAAGGGGTAGACAGCACTGCCGAAAGCAACGAGGCCATTGATGCCGCCCTGCAAATAGCCACCGAATATGATACCCTGGTGTGTATATCCGGCAAGACCGATATCATTGTTAGTAAAGACAAGCGCATTTACCTCAACAACGGCCATGCCCTCATGACCCGCGTTACGGGCCTGGGTTGCTCGGCCACTGCCGTTATCGGTGCCTTTATAGCTGTTATTGAAGACAAAACCGAGGCATTGACAGCCGCTATGGCTTTGTTCGGCATTTGTGGTGAACTGGCCGCCAAAAAAGCAAAAGGCCCCGGCACTTTGCAGGTATTGCTGCTTGACAAGCTCTTCAACATTACCGAAAAAGAGTTTTTGCAAACCATCAAAATTTCCTGACATGCCCGGGCATCCGCAGTTTCCGTACGCTTTATATCTGGTTATTTCAGAAGCCGCCTGCGCAGGTCGCAGCTTTCTGACAGTGGCCGAACAGGCCATTGCCGGAGGTGTGGAGATTATTCAGCTGAGAGAAAAAACGCTGCCCACGCCCGCTTTTATAGAAAAAGCCCTGCAACTGAAAGAAATAACCGAGCGCTACGGCATACCGCTCATCATTAACGACAACCTGGCTGTGGCCAACGCGGTTGGGGCTTTTGGGATACACGTAGGGCGGAGTGATACTCCGCCAACAGAAATCAGAAAAAAATGGGGTACGCAATTACAAATCGGCTATTCGATAGAATACCTGAGCCAGCTGGATACCGCAGAAGCCGAAACGGCTGACCACTACGGCATCAGCCCCATTTTTGCTACGCCTACCAAAACAGATACCGTTACAGAATGGGGGCTGGAAGGCCTGCGGCACATCAGAAGCCTGACCAACAAACCCCTCATAGCCATAGGCAGTATTAACCAAACCAATGCTGCCGCCATTTGGCAGGCCGGAGCCGACAGCCTGGCGGTGGTGTCGGCCATTTGCGCTGCGCCGCACCCCCAAAAAGCGGCTTACGAATTACGAAACCTGATTTTGAAATGAAGCAAAAATACACTTATTCATCTGCCCTCACCATTGCCGGTTTCGACGGCAGCGGTGGCGCAGGCATTCAGGCCGACATCAAAACCTTCTCGGCGCTGGGTTGTTACGCTACGTCGGTGCTTACTGCCCTGCCGGTGCAAAATACGCAGGGCGTGCGCAGCATTTACCCAATACCCTATCAGGCGGTGGCCGAGCAGATAGAAGCCATCATGGACGACATCCCCCCGCGTGCTATCAAAATCGGCATGGTGCATACCGCAGAGCTGGTACATACCATTGTTGCCACCTTGCAGCAATACCCTGCCGTTCCGTTGGTGTTTGACCCTGTAATGGTGGCCACCAGCGGCCACAAACTCATAGAAGACGCCACCATTCAGGCCATTATTGAGCAACTGTTTCCCATAGCGTCGGTTATTACACCCAACATGGACGAAGCCGCCATTCTGGCAAATATGCCCATTAAAACGCTGGACGATATGTACCTGGCCGGAGAAAAAATAATGGCCCTGGGCTGCAAATCGGTATTGCTGAAAGGCGGGCATCTTGATTTACCCGTCATTACTTCGCTGTTTTTCGACGGGCAGGGCAACATCAACCCGTTCGAGTTCGAGAAATTCGCTACCAACAATACGCATGGTTCGGGTTGTACGTTGTCGTCTGCCATTGCGGCTTATCTGGCGCAGGGCAATGGCTTGTCTGAAGCCGTAAAACTTGGGCAGACTTACGTGCATAAGGCCATCAGGCATGGGGCAAATGTGGCCATCGGTAAAGGCAATGGCCCATTGAATCACTTCTTCAATCCTCAAAAACTGATTAAAAATGAAATGGTCTGACAACGCCTGGCAAAACATTACCCCTGTTTATGAATCCATTCTGCAAATGCCCTTTATTCAGGAACTGACCAACGGCACCCTGCCGCTTGAAAAATTCCAGTTTTATCTGATGCAGGATTCCCTGTACCTCGAACATTTCGGCAGGGCGCTGGCCATTGTGGGTGCCAGAGCCAATGCCATACCTGATATGCTGGCGTTTTTCCGTTTTGCCGAAACCACCATTATTGTAGAAAACGCCCTGCACGAATCTTACTTTAAAGATTTTGGCGTTGATACCAAAGACAACATTCAACCAGCCTGCCACCACTATGCGCATTTTCTGAAAAGCACTTGCGCGCTTGACGCCGTTGAAGTTGGCATGGCAGCCGTGCTACCCTGCTTCTGGATTTACAAAGCCGTTGGTGACTACATTTACGGGCATCAGCAAAAAGAAAATAACCCATATCAGAAATGGATTGATACTTATGCCGGAGAAGAATTTGGCGCGGCCGTACAGGCAGCCATAGATATATGTGACAGAAATGCGGCGCAAACAACAGAGGCCATCCGGGCTAAAATGACAGAAGCCTTCGCGGCATCCTCCCGGCTGGAATATGATTTCTGGGAAGCAGCCTACCTTAACCGCCGGTGGAAATAGCCGCGGCGCGCCGCAACCGTGCCAAACCAAATATGCTTATGCAAAAGAGTCTGGCACGGTTACAAACAGCTTAAAACCCTAGTAATTAGGTATAACGGTTACCACCTGCCGGGTTGGTTCTACTTTTGAAGCCTCATATCTGGTTTTCCATACAGGGTTTTTACCAATACCCTGCACGGTGGTATTGTCTCTGATAAAATCGCCGGTGTCAACCACGTAGTAAGCCAGCATATTCAGCATACCTGCTATTTCATGTGCTTCGTACTTACGAAACGAACACTGAAAATCAGCAATGCCATACGCATGCAGGCCAAGGGTATCCATCAGTATTTCTCCGTTGCTCAGCTCAAACAATCTGAAATTCATGGCGCCTTCCAGAAACTCCGGCTCCTGCGCGTCGCAGGCTTCCATAAATTTCGTCGCATCCAGCAGTTTATTACTGTTTCTGTAATATACCACCTGTGCACCGGTAGCCTGCACCACGGCACAAACCAGGGTATTAAAAAACTCCAGCCTTGCCTGATGCGGCAAACCTTTAGACAGCAGCTCGGTAACACTTACCTGATACCTGCACTTTTTCATGGCGTCTTCAGCACCAGACCACTGTATCGAATCAGCAATGGCTTCTTTATACTTATCCAGGTCAATTTCAGCGTCTGTGTTTAAAATAAGGCCTTGTGCCGGTACGTTTACGCCGTTAAAATCTGTCATAAAATCAGGGAATGCAAATGCCGCTGTGCCGTCAATCTGCAAGGGCTCAACGTTGGCAAAACGTTGTTTCAGTTCAGCAAGAATAGCATCTGTATTTATTTCAGGTTTGTTTTCATAAAAGAGGCTTACAAACTGAATAGCCGGTTGGTTAGGTGCAATACTTTGCGGAGTAGTCTCAGCAGATTTCTTCTTAAAAATGTCGAATAGTCCCATTATTGTTGGTTGTTATGGTTAAGTTTCCGGTAAAACTAATCAGAAACGTTTATCCACACAATTCAGTAACAATAAATAAGAAATTCTTAATGAACCATAACAAACGGCATGTCTGTCAGGGTGCATTCAGTACAGGTGCGGCCATAACCACCATCAGGCAGGTAGCAGCTTAATTACCAGTCTGTCAGGCCCGTTTGATGCTGGTTCCAGCCGTGTTTTCCAGCTTTCGTTTCTGCCCGGCGCTTGTAATAGTTCGTTATCACTGATAACCCGGTTACTTTCCAGCATTTCATAAGCCAGGTCGGTCAGTGTGCCTGCCATTCCAGCCGGTTCAAGTGCGCCGGGCAGGCATTCAAAGTCTGGCAGGCCCAGGGCATTCAGCCCGAGGGTATCTGCCAGCACCTTCCCATCTGCCGTCGGTATCAGGCGCACGCTCATGGCGCCGTATAAAAAAGCAGGTGGTTCATGGCTCAGGGCGTTCAGAAAATCACAGGCATCCACCAGCTTATGGCTGTGCCCGAAATAAACCACCGCAGGCTTACAGGCACTGATAACCACCCCGGCAAACTTCTGAAAAAACTCAAGCCTAATGGCCGCAGGCAGAGCTGCCGGCATCAGTTCTTGCAGGCATATTTCGTAGCGGCAATTTTGTATTTCAGCGGCGGCGTCTGGCCAGTGCCAGGCATGGTTTGTGGCGTTTATATATTTTTCTGTGGCTGCTTCGGTTACCTGGGGCATAATGGCTGCTGCAGCCTTCATTGGCTCGCGGTTGGTGGCTGTGGTGTATTCGGGCATAAAATCCACGCTAAAACTACCGTCTGGTGCCAATTCAGCATTTCCGAAAACCGTCTTCAGCTCTGCCAGTAGGTGCGGGGTATTAACATGGGGTTTATGCCTGAATAAAAGTTTAATGATTTGAAAGGATGGCGCATAAGCAGATAGGTGGCCTGACCACTGATGAGACAGACTGCCGGCCGATTTCGTGTCAAAAAAATCAGAAAAACTCATATAAATAATAGGTGAAAAGGAAACAGGGTAAAGGTTCTTTCTTCAATAGTAGAAACAGCTTTGGGCAGGCTTTGTTTAAACTTTGAGCCGAAATTCAGAAAAAACCAGCTAATAACCTGCAACCATCAAAGCTCACAGGCATGGTTACGCCTAAGTCGGGGCGTTAAATGGAGTTTTCAGGCGCTTTCGTTCATAAACTTCAGGTGTTCGCGGGCCAGTTCACGCATGGAGTCAAACCGCCTGTACACCCACGACGATTTCGACTTCATACCCTTGTGCCTGGCACGGGCATAGGTTTTAAGGCTCAGGTCACTCAGGTCGGTTATTTTCCTGATAATCGCCCATAATTTGGTATCTACAATGGCACCTACCACACAATCAACGGCTTCTATATTTTTATCAAGCTGGCTGTCAAGAATCTCAAACAGGTCGGCATCTTTATGAGGTTTGTAGTAAAGGTACACCAGAGCTGTAATGATTTCCTCTGCCGAATCAGACTCCAGATACTCCTGCACCTGCCTGGGTTTAAGCTGAACCCCCAGATGAACAACCGCCTGGCCATCTTCCCGCTGGCCCGATGGCCTGATGAGGCTGTCCAGCCCGGCCTGGCTGGCCTGCCGTACTGCTTCTTTAGCGCTACCCAGGCCTTTAATTAACACTGGCAGCACAAGCGGCAGGCTCACTACCGGCGCATGGGCAAGCAATTTGCCCAGGCACACAAAGGCAATGGTTTCAAGCTCGGGGTCTTTTATCAGTTTCAGAAACAGGTTCATATTACCCAGGCTGTTTTCGTTGCTGAGCGCCCTGTTTAGCAATGCAAATTCTTTTTCTCTTACCGACCCCGACTTAAGGATAAGTTTTAATCCGGAATCCAAAACCGGTTCTCCGGTGTCTGTTGTTGATAAGTTATTATTCATTCTAAAATTGGTGTGTGATGGCCTGACGGATATTAATAGTTAAAACAGCATCTGTAAATCAGGCGCATATACCAAAAATTACAAGCAGATAATGCCCCGGTATAGTTGCATGAATTGTGATGGTTATAAATTATTGGTTTTCAGACCTTACAAAAGAAGGATCAATCAAATAGCTATTATAGGGTTTCAGCAGTTGTAGTAAAAACGTAATTCTGACTTCCGTATTACACTGCCTGACAAATCTGGTAACACGGCATCAAAACTAAAGAACAAAAACAAGCATACTCAACTACTCACCGGGCCATGCTTTCAAAAAATCACCCGGTTTGGTGCAGATTACAAATCAATCTCAAATAGCAATTATCAATAGTATCTGTATTTGAAGCCAAAATGGTATTCACTCCTATCTTTGGTTTACTTTGTTATTTGTAAAACAGGCCATCAGCCGGTTTAAAATAAAATCATTAGCCTCATGGCCAGGTCCTGACGTTCATTGCCTATCGGCAGTAATACCCTGAAACACCTTTGGCTAGCTTTATACTTTATATTCTTTCTAAATTAAAGAATTTTAACAATTATACGCATATTTTTTTTCTTCATGTTTGTTTTTTGAAAAAAAATCTTGCAACATTTGCAAACTTTTTTAGTCACAGCAAAAAAATCTTAAAAAATCAGGATTTTATCCTGATTTTTTTTCTTTTCATCGTTACAAATCAGAAAAGTATCGCAATTATGCTTTTTTAACCAGCAAACCCTGCCGTACATGTATTGCGCTCCCGGCTTTCTTTTTTAGCTCTGACCCCTGCTTGCTGAAACAATCAGTACCATAGGCGGCTTTGGTTCTTCAGTGTTTTTTGTAACTGTCGCCAATCATTTTCTGAGTTTTCATCTGTTGCCGGGCATATTATCTCTGCTGCTTGGCCGGCTGGCCTGGCACGGGCAGAGCCGTAAAAGGCCTGGCGCAGGCCTCATTTAATGTACAACAAGATATTTTTCTGGCCAATCGGCCCTTATTGATTTTATGGTAGACCTAAGCCGTTTCGGCGTGTATAGTTTTCAGGGATATTTAACCCGCGATATGCTGTGGCAAGCGCCCGCTTTGGTGGTTATCAGCTTTACTGGTTGGTTAAAAGGTTGCTGAACCACATTCTGCAGGAGCCATTCCGCAAGTTATCGTTTTGGCATATCCTGCGCAAAGGCATCTGCCGCCTTTTTCAGTATTGGGTAGAAAGGCAATAAGTGCACATATAGTTGGTGGGGCTCATCGGCGGGGCATTAAACAGCCTGCCTGCTTAGCTGGCGGCTGGCTCAATAAAAAGTAACGGCAGTTTTTCTGACAGCCAGCGACGACAAAAACCCTCTGAAATTACCCTTGAAAACCTCATATTTTTCAATCAGGTTGTTGATTTCTTCCTTCAGGCGGCAATAGTGGGTTTCGGGCAGGGTTTCTTCATTGGTTATCAGCTCAAGCCCTTCCTGCAGGTGTTTCGACTGATGAAAGAAATACTGAAAATGGTTGAAGAAAATACTGGTGCGGTCGTCATACTTATGGGTCAGAATCTGCTCTGCCTGTAACGATGCCAGCAGGCTTAGCATAAAGTCGTTGTCTTCGGCCATCAGCTCCAGTTCTTTCTGCCAGAGCTTCTGTTGCGGGTGTTGGCTTGCAGTGCTTTTCATAGCGGAATTGTTGTTTGGTGTTTGTGCGTATAGATGCCCACAAAGGTAATGGCCAGGCCTGTTTTAAAACATGAGCAAAGCTGAATGCCGCCTATGATAAAACTCATAAAAAAGGCAGAGCAAACCCTGCCCTGCCTTTCAACGCTAACATTAAACCTCTATAACTATACAATTGCTACAGTCTTTTTCTTATCTGTTTTTTCTTCTGCCTGCCGGGGCAGGGTTACTTTCAGCACGCCGTCGGCGTAGCTGGCCGCAATTTTATCGGTATCTAATCCTTCAGGCAAAATAAACTGCCTGCTGAACGACTCAAAACTATATTCTTTTCTGTAATACTTGCCGGTGTCGTTTTCTGTGCTGCTTTCTGCCTGCCCCGCCACCGTCAGTAAACCATTATCTACCTCTAGTTTAAAACCTTCTTTTTTTATACCCGGCGCAACAATATCCATTTCGTAGGCATTTTCTGTCTGTTTGATATTTATAGCCGGAACGTTGTCTTTGTGTAGCAAACCTGAAAAGAACGAATCATCCTTAAACAAATCTGCAAGCGGATTTTTCACTAACGATTTCATACATTTAAAGATTGAAAAATTTAAAAAATTAAAATTGCTGTTAATATTTATGCCACAAAAGCCACCTTATAACCCAGTGCTGCCAGTGTGGCGGTTATACTCTCGGTATCTGTAAAGTCTTCATGCTCTACTTCTACCCAGTGTTCGGCAGGGTTTACCTGCACCTGCAATACGCCCACCAAAGCCATCAGCTTGTGCTTCAGGGCGGTGGCGGTTTCGGCATTGTTCAGGTTATTGCTTACCCATATTTTATCTGTTACTGCATTCATGGCTATCGGTTTGTTATCATGGCGGTTTGTTATCATGGCGGTTTGTTATCAGGCTATGGCAATCATGGGCAGCCCGGTTCTGAAAACCAGCTCTTCGGTATTAGATACCGTCAGCCAGCGTTTCAGCCAGTTGTGCTGTTTCGGAAACACCACCAGTAAGTCTGCTTTATTGGCATGTGCATGGCTCAGAAAAGCATCTGCAAAGTTTTCTCCCTGGGTAATGTCTATTACGTGCGGGTATTCGTGCAGCATTTCGCGCAGCCTGGTAGTAACCTCTTTCACCGCCGGAGCCTCAGGGTTTTTAACCACCGTAAAAATGGTAATTACCGCCTTGAAGGCCTTCAGCCGGTCTATCATCTGTTGCAGGGCTACAGCATCAATCTTTTCGGTTACATCTATGCCCACATACACGTTTTCATAAGGCTTAAAACCTGCCCTGGGTGGCACAAACATGGTAGGTACGGTTACTTTGCCTATCATTTCGCTGGCTACATTGCCAAACACCCCAGGGCTCCTCGGCAATTGCCCTACGGTGCTCATCAGCAGCAGGTCTGGTTTAAACAGGGCAGTTGTTTCGGCAATTACATCTGCTGCCAGCCCTACCCTGTTTACTGGCTCTATATAAACGGTGCCTTCGGTTAGTCTGGTTAGTCTGGCTGCCAGGCGTTTCAGCCTGGCCTGATAATAAAGCTCAACAGATACGTCTTCTACAGGCATAACCTGAAGGTCGGGGTTGAATGTATAGGATGGATGCGAGGCGTGCAGCAGGTAAAGCTCTGCCCCTGTTTGTGCTGCCAGTTGTGCGGCATAGCGGCAAACCTTAGAGGATGCTCTTGAAAAGTCGGTTGTGCAAATTATCTTTTTCATGTCGGGCTTTAAATTTACACCACAAAATTGCCACACAATTACCATTCATAAGCTGACACCAGACAGCCGTATATATGATTCCGGTCAGGTCTGTGCCTGACATCCCGCACTTGTCGGGCATCATCCTTCATGATTTTTCTCATAATTTTTATTCGCCGGCTTTCGTTGCTTTGCCCCGCGTTTATCATTCAATCTTATCAGCTTTATGAACAACATCATTCAGGATTTATTCGGACTACAAAATAAAACGGCCATTGTAACCGGTGGCGCTATGGGTATAGGTAAAGGTATTGCCGGCAGGCTGGCATTGGCCGGGGCGTCGGTATTGATTGCCGACATCGTAAGTGAGCAGGAGGCCGCCCCTACCTTAGACGGTATCAGGCAACAGGGTGGTAAAGTAGCCTACATTCAGGCCGACTTAAGCAATACTGCCCTTTTACCAGGTATAGTAAAGGCCGCGGTTGATACTTTTGGCGACTTAGATATTCTGGTGAATAACGCTGGAATTTTTAAATATATGCCCATTACGGAACTGAACGAAGACCTATGGGATAAAACCCTGAACTTAAACCTGAAAGCAGTGGCGTTTTTGTCGAAGGCTTTTATTAATACACTCATCGAAAAAAAACATGGCGGCAAAATAATTAACATTTCGTCTATTGACAGCCTGAAACCAACCGGAAACCTGGCTCAATACGATGCCTCTAAAGGTGGTGTAAGAATGCTTACTCGCTCTTTTGCCAAAGAAGCCGGCAAATATGGCATAACCGTAAATGACATTGCGCCGGGCGGGGTAAATACTCCGGGTGTACAAAAAATAGCAGGCGACAACCTGCCCAAAGAGCAACTGGAGGCTATGCAGGCCCAGACAGCGCAGTTTATTCAAACCCTGCCGCTGCAACGCATAGGCGAGCCTGACGATATTGGCAATGCGGCGTTGTTTCTGGCCGGAAAAGCATCTGACTACATAACCGGAAGCACCATTGTGGTAGACGGCGGCCTGCTTTTAATGTAAGCAATTAAATATAAGCAAAAGCCTCTTTCTCTTTTCCGGAAAAGGAGGCTTTTGCTTATGGCATAGTTATGCGTAAAGCCAGGAGTTTTAACAAACCGACTGAAGCAGATTATACAGCACCGCCTGATAATTATTCAATAATAACTAGTAAAAAATAACTAGTTGTGTCATTAAACAATAAAATAAAATACCTAATTTTATGAAGTAATTAGTAACACCGCCGGACAAACCTGCCGGCTTTATAGCAAGCCTATAAACTGTAAGTCAAAACCCTCATTTTTTTTCAAGATGAACAGCGCAGTTACCTGTGCAGGTATATTTTTTGCAACCTATTATAGCCAATATAAATTTCCAGGTTCTCTGAATTATTTTAACTTATAACCACTAAAAAAAATGAACTCTGAACAGACCAAAACAGGTCATGAGCGAACAGCCGTGAACCTCAAAAAGCAATGGACTACTCCGCAATTTGAAGTAGTTAAAGTGAATAGCGGGATAGTTATTCTGCCTATAGAAATAATGGGTGTACAAGGACCAAGTTGATTTAGCAGCAAGAAATAAATAGACTTAAACACTCGGCATATTTTATGGCATGAGTGTTTTTTTTTATATTTTTGCCATGCGCCTGCAAGGCTAAACTGTTAAAAAAAAACATCACCACCTGATTACTACCAAAATGAGAACCACTACCAAAATTAGTGCATTGCCCATTGCGCATGAGCATACCAAAAAAAAATGGTCAACACCAGCCATTATCAAACTGCAGATAAAAGGCGGTTTAACCCCCTCAAATACCGAAAGTGAATCTCTGAATCCTTCTCTGGAAGACTCATAAACCCACCCGGATAACCAGCTGAGGTAATGAGGGTTAAAAACACTTTAAACTAACCTGTACCATTGGGGTTTTGTATGGATGCTAATCTGTTTCTGGAGGCAAATATTTGTTTACAAAGTAGTCTATATAGTAATAATTAACCCTCATTATCAAATCCATCAGGCCGGCATCGGCATTCAAGCGTTTATCTGGCACCATCATTTGCAGAGGGTCTGTTATCTGGTAATTCTTCAGGTCTTCAATGTTCTTTTTCTTCCAGTATTCGGCAAATGCCAGTGTCATGGCTCCGCTAAACTTGGGTTGAAACCTTACGGCATCGGGCAGTATATCTTTGCACATATTTCTGAAAAGCGCACGGTTATACCCGGCAGGAGCAAACATTTCTACGGGCAGGCTGTATGCCAGCCTTACTAAACGTATATCGGCCATCGGATACACCGTTTCCATGCCATGTGTCAGGGCATAAGCACCTTCAGACTCTGTCCGGTGGCAGGTATGCGGGCGGGTTATCTGTTGTTTAAACCATTTTTTAAATGTAGGATAAAACAAAAAGCTGTCGTCTTTCAGCTGCTGATGCCAGGGGCTGCCGGCACGCAGCAGGTTTCTGTCCTGCTGTATTTTATCATAGCCCTTTACAAGCGAACCCCGCCATCTGGCTTTCAGGTAGTCAAGCATTCTTTTGGGGCCGCGCAGCGGATATTTCATAAAGAACCTGCATATAGCCGGAATATCCAAATTGCCGAAATACTCATAATAATAGGTACTTCCGGAGCAGGAAACCCCCTCATCGCCCGGGAAACCGCTCATCATCACACCCACGTTATCGGCCGAGGCCGTCATGAACAGCGGGTCCTGCCACAGGCAGTCAGAGTTGGCAAACCCACCCATTATCAAATGGGTGCGCTCCAGTTGCTCATATACATCTTTAAAATGAAAATCCTCTATTTTATGATGATTCTGCGGCAGCAAACCCGCATAATCAAGAATGGCCTGCTGCGTACCCTGCTCGTCAATACCCCGCTCTGAATACGGCCGTGTTTTGTCAGACAACACAAATGAATACGTATGCAGGCGTTGTTTAGGGATATTTCTTGAAAGCAAAACCGCAATGGCCGACGAATCTAACCCGCCGCTTAGCTGGCAACCCACGTTTTTAAGCGTGCGGGCGCGGCATACCACCGCTTCGGTAAAACGTCTGTTAAGCTCGGCATACAATTCGGCCTCGTTCCTGAACCCCGATATATCCTCGGCCTCCAGCTCCCAGTATCTGGCGGTTTCATACATACCCCTTGCTGTATCTGCCAGCGCATAGTGAGCAGGTAAAAACCGGTTTATGTTCTCAAAAAAGGTGGGCGCGTAATCCTGCACATAATTTTTAAGCTCAATGGCTATGTAGCGCTGGTTCAGTACAGGTGTAATAACTGCCTTGATGGCCTGCATGGTGGTTGAAAAAACCAGCTTTTGGGTATCCTGATAATAAAACAGCGGCCTGATACCAAGCTGGTCTTTGGCCATAAAAAGCGTGCGGTTGTGGGTATCCCAAACCACAAAAGAGAAGTCGCCCACCAGGTGCTTCACACAGTCATTACCAAACTTAATGTAGGCTTCCAGCAGATACGTATAATCGGTATCGGCATCGTTTAGACAGAGCTTCCCGGCCAGTTCGGGGCGGTTATCAAGCCTGCATGTAGCCACCAGCACAAAGCGTTCATTGCGGCAAACCCGGGTTTGCCCCACAGACTCGGGCGTTATAAACTGTATGTCATTGGCTAAAACCGCCTCTGGCGATTGATAATCAACGTGGGCATCGGATTTAAAAAACTCCATGCTTTGCTGCATGGCGGTAAATACGCTTCGGGCGTCAAAATCCTGCGAAAGGCTTATACAGCCCCAGTAGTGGCTCATTAAGAAAAGGTTGAAACTTGTAAACTAAACAGCGCGGCAATTTAAATAAAATTACAGGATTGCGCTGCCAGACAAACTAAAAAATGAGTAAGCGGTGCCAAAATCCGGCGCATCCGCTACACTAAGCAATTGGTATAACTTATGCCTGGTTTCTTCTATTTCTGGCTGTAAAAGTAAAATGTTGCCGCTCAATAAGTTTTTAATTGATTATTAATTTTTCGCTTCCTGATTTTTTGAAATTTTAAAACCATTCAACATTTTTGCGTTCAGGTACGCTTAAGAAAACTGCTGTGAATGTTTAAACCACTCAATCACTCTTTCTTTCTACCGCCCATAATTATTCATTCGTCAATGGCTGATTGACGGCTATAAATATACGCACAATTAATATTTGTAAGATAACACACCCAAAGAAAATGAAAACCGTACACACACAAAAAAACAACTACACAACCAGTACTTCTGCCCAATCAAAGCGGCAAACATCCAGAATACATACCATTGTTTTTAAGAATGGGAATTACCCCGGCCCATTTGAAAATCTTTACGAAGCTTAATTTTCATAAGTTTCAATAATTCATAAAAAATGAATATTTCATCCGGCAGCGCTTCTGTCGGTCTTCTGGCTATGCTCGTTCTGGTCTAGCGAAGCTGTGGCTTGCTGATTCCTGTTTCAGTATTCAGCAATTTGCTTATTTTCATGTACCAGCCCATTTGTCAGGCAAAACAACAACTTTAACAATTAATCTACCCAAAAAATGAAAAAAGAACCAACCAAAAAACACAACAATCAGGCTAAACCTAAAGAAAAGAAACAATGGATAATACCCAAAATGAGGAAATTGGCCGTGAATAGTGGAGCTATTAGAGATGAGATTGAAAGTGGAGTTTATAACGATCATTTATCATAAAGCCATAAAATTTCTTCTTGAATATTAAACCGGGGCTAACACAAAAGTTTTTGGTCGGCCCCATTCCAGGCTATCCCGGTACTGGGCTTGCTAAGCAGTGGCTCCGAATCCTGTTCTAATTTTCATCCAACTGCAATTTTAACAGAGCTGCGCTTTCGTTACGTAAACCAACAACAATTAATCTACCCAAAAAATGAAAAAAGAACCAACCAAAAAACACAACAATCAGGCTAAACCTAAAGAAAAGAAACAATGGATAGTACCCAAAATGAGGATATTGGCCGTGAATAGTGGCTATTTTTTTAAATCCACAGTTGAAGATTATGCATATTTCGTAAATTCATAATCTTTAAAAAACTGTTTCTGCTTAAAAAACCGGTGCTAACTCAAAAGCAAATAGAGCCAAAGATTATTTGGCACTATTTGCTTATTGGTCAGCCCCATCCTTAACTAAGTAAGTACTGGTTTGGTAAAGGTGAGGCTTGCTGAATCCAATTTCTTCTGCATTTTTCAATTACCGGCTTATTCGTTACTTAAACCAACAACATTAACTTATAACTTACCCAAAAAGAAATGAAAACCGTACACACCACCAAAACTCCTGCTAAGAAAAAATGGAGAACACCAACAATACAGAAAATTACTTTGAGAAGTGGCTCTCGCCATAATTACAGAGAAGAGTCTGATTACACCGATCAAATATCCTGAGAGAATTGACAGGTTTGCAACAGACATCTTTTATTCTAAAACGTAAGCGAAATTTAAAAAAAGAGACGGCGTCTCAAAACAACCTGCGAGTTACATTTCAAAAATCCGGCAGCGCCTCTGTCGGATTTTTAATTTTTAAAACGCCCCTCTGGTAAAAGCCGGGTCTGTTTCCGCTTACCTGGCACAGCACATTTTTTACCACCGCCAGATAACTTTCTCCCCACAAAACCTATTTTTACATACATTTAATTTTGTAATACTGAATTAAATTTAAATATTTACTTCATGGGACAATTAAAATTGCTGTATAAAAATTGAACCAATCGCTGTTTCTTTTTCACCCATCTGCATTTTTCGGTTACCAACCCATTCGTCAGGCAAATCAATAATTTTATATACAAACTGCTTAAGAACATGAAAACAGAACATCCCCCCAAAAAAAACAACAAAGCTACGGCTAAAGAAAAGAAAAAATGGATAGTACCAAAAATGAAGATTTTAGCCGTGAACAATGGCAATATTTGGCCATCCTCAGTTGAAAATTATGCATATTTCGTAAATTCATAATCTTTAAAAAACTGTTTCTGCTTAAAAAACCGGGGCTAACTCAAAAAGAAAAGTTACAAAATATTCTTTGGTTTTAAACAATCGCAGCGGCGTCCGCTCCCCACTGTTGGGGCGACCGTCGCGCGAAAGGGTTGGGATGGGGTCTTTGCCAAAGACTGTTTGGCATAAAATTTTTTTGATACAACCCCTTTAATTTTTAAAACGCCCCTCAGGTAAAAGCCTGGTCTGTTTCCGCTTACCTGATACTGCACATTTTTTACCACCGCCAGATAACTTTCTCACCACAAAACCTATTTTTACATACATTTAATTTTGTAATACTGAATTAAATTTAAATATTTACTTCATGGGACAATTAAAATTACTGTGTAAAAATTGAACCAATCGCTGTTTCTTTTTCACCCATCTGCATTTTTCGGTTACCAACCCATTCGTCAGGCAAATCAATAATTTTATATACAAACTTTCTGAGAATATGAAACAAGAACACCTCCCCTCCAAAAAAAACAAAAAAGCTACGGCTAAAGAAAAGGAACGATGGGTAACACCCAGAATTGTAAAAATTACTTTGAAAGATGGCACTATCCCTGCTCCTTCTGAAATATCAATGTTTTATCTTGAGTCCTGAACATAAATCCATTTTGACAAATACCCTTAGATTACCATCCGGCAGCGTCTCTGCCGGGTTTTTAATTTTTACCCCCCCTCTGGTAAAAGCCTGGTCTGTTTCCGCTTACCTGGCACAGCACATTTTTTACCACCGCCAGATAACTTTCTCACCACAAAACCTATTTTTACATACATTTAATTTTGTAATACTGAATTAAATTTAAATATTTACTTCATGGGACAATTAAAATTGCTGTGTAAAAATTAAACCAATCGCTGTTTCTTTTTCACCCATCTGCATTTTTCGGTTTCCAACCCATTCGTCAGGCAAATCAATAATTTAACATACAAACTGCTTAAGAACATGAAAACAGAACATCCCCCCCAAAAAAACAACAAAGCTACGGCTAAAGAAAAGAAAAAATGGGTAACGCCAAGAATTGAGAAAATTACTTTGAAAGGTGGCTTTTCTCCGGCTCCTATGGAGATAGATAGTTTCTATTTTGGGTTACCATCTTAATTTCATATTGGCAAATTCGCTTAAAGTACCATCCGGCAGCGCTCCTGCCGGGTTTTTCATTTTGTCTTTACAACCATTGCCAAAAGTCTTATTTCTACCTGCAGCATCAAAACAGCATTTTCAATTTAGTAATACAATCTGTATCAAATTATTCATCCGCAGCTCTTAAAAATAAACCTAAACAATGGCCTTGAAAACCCCATGCTTTTCAGCATCTTTGCATAGGCGCTTCCGGCATTAAATGGAAGGTTGCAGGCTTGGCCCATTCCTTATCCGGGGCTTTAACCAAAGGCTATCAGTTAGGGCAAAACAGGTAAAATCAAAGCCATAAGTACCTGTCTGTGTGCCTGAGGGTTAAACGCCACCAAAACATCTCTGAACACAAAACAATAACCTTTTCGATTTCTATGAAAGCAGTAGTAATTGGCGAGCCGTCTGGCGCAACAATGGAGACTATCATGGCCGTGTATCCACGACACCTGGCTGTAGTTCAAAAATATATTGAGGCTGGCCAGGTAATTGGTATCGGGCCGTTCAGCGACTTTGGCAATATGGCCATTTTTAAGACCCGTGCCGCCGCCGAGCAATTTGTAACCGAAGACCCGTTTATACTGGAAGGGCTGGTGAAATCGTTCAGCATACGCGACTGGAACGACAGCATATTGCCTGAGTAAAACTTAAACACCAATCAAATGACTGAAAAAGTAAAACCTGCAAAAATGTGCTACGAACACATAGGTGGTAAACTGGGCATGCTGCTGGCTGAAACCTTTATAAACCAGGGCTGGATTGCCAGACAAACACCAACCGACAAACATTTTTATATTACCGCCGAAGGAGAAAAAGCGTTTACAAAACTGGGGGTTGACGTAACGCAGATAAAAGAAGAAACCATTTAGCCTTCTGTTTGGCACATAGCATTAAAAACCGATAGCAGGTTTTTCAAAAATCGTTTTCAGCCACTGCTTTTAAAATTAAAATCTGTGGCTGAACAAAATAGGCATGACTAAAAAATGGAATTAGAAGATTACGTAATCAGGCATTTATCTTCAGCGCTTGCTGCCGTTCAAAAACTTGATTTATCTGATGCCCGACTCACTAGCTTTGAAATTGCGCTGATATATCATTATTCGGAGGAAGGCTATGAATCAACAAACGAATTATTGATTAAAAGTAATGGCAACCTAATGAGTGATTATGCTAGGTTTTTAAGTTTAACCTTACAAAAATTACCTGCTTATAACCAGTTGGTATTCAGGGGTTGCCAGCTAAATAAATTACAAAAACAAAGATACATTGAAGCATTTAATTCTCGAACCACTATCCAGGAGCCACTATTTTTGTCTACCAGCAAATCTTCCTTAATTGGTAATCTGTTTTCTAAAGGTGATACCTTGTTTACAATTTATGGCAAATCTGGCAGGGATATTGAAAATTTCTCTAAATTCGGAGTAAAATCAGGTCAAAACGAAAAAGAGGTTCTATTTTTACCTAATACAAGTTTTGAGGTGCTGGCGGTAACTAAATCAGGAACAAAAACGTTAATTACCTTAGAAGAAATTTTAATATTATGACAACTACTGATACAGATATTAAACAAAGAGAAATCTTTCATATCAAACGCGAAGACTTCAATCTGGTATCTGATGCCATCTACGATTCCATCAGTTCGTCTCCGGCATTAACTGATGGCTTTGCCGAATGGCTCAAAGATGTTTTAGATAAAAATGTATTTACCCAAAGAGAACAAAGAGCTGCAATTATTGGTTTTTTGACCAAATTGCAGACATTAAAAGAAATTTCAGAAACTTTACAGGACAACTCTTTACTTGAAGAAAAAAAGCGTGCTGCTCGTTCTTTCTCAGGAAAGACCCGTATTAACCCATAATTTAGCCATTTTAATGGCCTTAAAGCTGCAATTTTGATTATTTTCAATGCTTATTGCCTTTACTCTTCTGCGTTACCCCTTCCCGGCTCCCTGAAAATGCCTGAAAAACCAGACTTTCAGGATATCGGCCGTAATAATATAGGCCAGCACAATTAACAGCATGGTTCCCAGATAAACAGGTGGCAAAGGCACCAGCCCAATGCTTGCCGCAAACGGCAGATAAGGTAATGCGATGGTGAGCGCCAACCCTGCTATACTCAACAGAAACAACGAGCCGCCCGGCTTGCTTTTGAAAAAATTCTTATGCGTGCGAATGATAAACAAGATGCACAACTCAGACAAAACAGACTCAATAAACCAGCCTGTCTGAAACGTGGCCTCTTTGGCCTTCAGCACAAACATCAGGGTTAGAAACGTAATGATATCAAACAATGAGCTGTGGATCCCAAAAACTACCATGTAGTTTCTGATAACCTTAAGCCGCCACTTGCCGGGCTTGTCCAGTTGTTCTTCGTCCACGTTGTCAGACGCCACCATCAGGTAAGGCAAATCGGTAAGAAAATTAGTAAGCAGCAACTGTTTGGGCAACATGGGCAAAAACGGCAGTATCAACGAGGCAAAAGCCACACTGCACATATTACCAAAGGTAGACCCCGTGCTTATATATATGTACTTGAGCGTATTGGCAAATGTTTTGCGGCCTTCGCGCATGCCATCTGCCAGCACCGATAAATCTTTTTCCATCAGCACAAAATCTGCTGTTTCTTTGGCGGCATCTACGGCGTTATCTACCGATATCCCCACATCGGCAGCGTTCAGGGCAGCCACATCATTAATGCCGTCGCCCATGTAAGCCACCGTGTACGACTTCCGCAATGCCTGAATAATGCGCTCTTTTTGTTGCGGCTCAACCTCGGCAAAAATATGCACACTTTTTACCTTTTGTGTCAGCGCCTCGGTGCTGGTGCGCATCAGTTCTTTGCCTGTCATTACCACCGGTTGCACAATGCCTATGTTCTGTGCAATGGTGCGGGCTATGTTCTGGTTGTCGCCGGTAATGATTTTCAAATCTATGTGCAATTGTTTCAGCAGGGCAAGGGTGTCTGTTATGCCAGCCTTAATGGGGTCTTCCAGCAGTACAAAACCTGCAAAAATCATGTCGGTCTCTTCAGCTTTTCCGGGGTTGCCTATGGTTATGGTTTTATAGGCTACAGCAATTACCCTCAGCCCCTGGCTGCCATATTGGGCATAAAGGTCTTCTGTTTGGGCGCGGTAGGTATCAAAGGCCTTCAAAGTGCCGTCAGATAACCGTATCCGGCTGCATATAGCCGTAATCTGTGTAAATGCGCCTTTGCTTATCAGTAGCTTTTCGCCTCCGGTTTCAACGGCAATACTCAGGCGCTTCCTGATAAAATCATAAGGTATTTCTCCGGTTTTGGTGGCTGGCTGTATATCACCCACTGTCATTTGCCTGAGCGCATCATCAATCGGATTACTGTAGCCAGATTCAAACGTAGCATTCCAGAACGCCAGTTGTTTTACAAACGGGCTGTCGTTACCCGTGCCGTCAAGCACCGCATTTACTACTATTACGCCTTCAGTTATGGTGCCGGTTTTGTCGGTGCAAAGCAGGTTTACCTCACCCAGATTCTGAATAGAAGCCAGCTTTTTTACAATTACTTTCTTTTTCAGCATGCGCCTGGCTCCGGCACTCATGGCAATGGTGGTTATGGCCGGCAGCAGTTCGGGAGCCATACCTACGGCCAAAGCCAGCGCAAAGAGTGTCGACTCTATCACACTTTCGTGTTCAAGCAAATTAACAACCAGTATAAAAATAGACAGGATGAGCGTAATGCGCATCAGAAAAAAACCAAAATCCCTGATGCCTTTTTCGAACGACGTTTCTGTGGTAACACCGCTGCTTTTAATAATGCTGCCAAAAATGGTGTCGGCTCCGGTATGAACCACCAGGGCTTTGGCTGTGCCGCTTACAATATTGGTGCCTTCCCACAGGCAATTGGTTCTTTTGGCAAGCGCAGTTTCTTTCTCTATCAGTCCGGGTTCTTTCCTGACCGGGAACGACTCGCCCGTCAGGCTTGCTTCGTTTACATATAATTCATTGGCGTCCATCAGCAGGCAGTCGCCGGGTAAAATATCACCGGCTTTCAGCACAAGCAGGTCTCCGGCCACCACCGCTGCCGACGCCACCTTTTGCGGCTGGCCGTCTCTGATAACCATGGCTTTCAGGCTGATAAGCCCCTGCAACTGCTCTACAATGCGCCCCGCGTTGCGTTCTTGCAGAAAACTAAGCACGCTTGTACTTAAGATAATGAACAGAATAATGAATACATCTGAGCTGTCGCCCAGAAAAGCCGAAAGAATAACCGCGCCTATCAGCAAAAGCATAAGCGGGTTTTTAAACTGCCCCAAAAACAAATCAAGGTCTTTTCTGAAACCAGACCTGCTTTTACGGCCGGAAAGCGATGCCTTGTAACGCTGCTGCGCAGATGCCCCCGTTAAGCCGGTATCTGAACTGCCAAGCCATTGAACCCAGTCTGAAACATTATATTGCCAGAAAAACTTAGAGTCGGGTGTTTGCATTATCAAGATTGTTTGAAGCCTGTCAGACCCTGAACATCAAGACATTAGCTTTAGTTTTAAGAAAGTATTCATTACCTGTTAAAAGAATTTTCAACCAGTATTTTACAGGCTGTACGTTTACCCTTATAACAGAATAGCCGACGGCCAAATGCCATAATCAGAAAAAAGACAGGCATGGCCTGTCTTTTTCTAACCTAACTGTTCTAATCCTAAGCTTTTATAAAAATCATTATACCAATGTCTATTGTGCGAACCGTTCACGCTTATTTACTACATACTAAAATGAAAAACCTGCTGCAACCTGGCAATTGTAGAAAAAAGGCAGGCAATGCCTGCCTTTTTGACCTCATCTAGAACCTAATTCTACAAACCCTTGACAAATACTTTTAAGCTCTTGTTGTGTAAATTTTTCGCGTTTCTAACTACATGAGCTAATCGAAAAAAAAAAGAATGTTTGCTAAACTACTACAGCGCAACATTACCGTATTGTCTTTATTGCGGTTCAAAATTAGAATCAGGCCCTTACATAAATTATGATACCAGCTAGGTAGAATTATGATTTTTATCATTAAAAATGCCGCCTTGCCTACGGTGCCCGGCAAAGCCCACGCCCAATACCCCGGCCAAAAAAAAACCTGAAAATTATTGTTTTAAATATTTTCTTATTATTTTGCCACCAGTACCAAGAGTACTAAATACTTTTAACCTATTATTTATGACATTCTTTTCTATTGCAAAGGCATTATTGCCTCTGCCTCTATTGCTTAAAATACCCTTACATAGTGCATTTGAAAAATCCGTAAATTAATATTTACGGGCTGCAATTGGCATGGCATTTGATTTGCCTGCTTATAAAAAACGCTTCTAATACCACAACCAAAGGCATAATCGGGCAAGGCAAAGCCCGGCTTGCAGAAAAAAATTAAAAACATTTTAGGGTAAATAATTGATGTGTTTTAAAGATTGAAATCGAGAGGTTAAACTTTAAGTCGGAAAGGCAGGGTATTTTATACCTTGTCTTTTTTTTGGGTGAAAATACCCGTGCAATCATTCATTCAGATATGCTATCTGGCGGTTATTTTATCATCCATCTCAATCAGGCTCTGGTTCTGTTTTGATATAGAACAGCTTCTCTGTTATGATTCAATTTTTTTATATTTATTTGTTGATTTTAAAAGGTTAAATCGTGAGCCTTCAAAAATAAAAAACGAAAATCTTTTGTATTTAATTCTATTATCGTAATATTGCAATGAAATCGCAATATTACGATGTAAACAGATATAGAAATGGGAGTTACAAAAACAGAAATATATAAAGACGAGCAAAATAAACTTGCATCGCTTCTTAAAGTATTAGGGCATCCGGCCAGAATAGCAATCCTGCAGTATATTATCAACCAAAAAGCATGTATTTGTAATAATCTGGTTGAGGAATTAGGATTAGCGCAGGCAACTATCTCACAACATTTAAAAGAATTAAAAACCATAGGGATTATTCAAGGTTCAATTGAAGGAAAATCAGTTTGTTACTGTATTGACGAAAAGGTATGGAAACAATTTCAAGAGGAATTTAATGGCTTTTTCAATCAGAATGTAAACGTAAATCAGTGCTGTTAAGGCATTTTTTTTACATTTTAACATCGCCATATTGCTATATAACGTTTATCTATTTTATCATTTTAAATTGAGTATTATGAAGTTATCTGAAATCAAAGAAATTTTACCAGCATTAGAAAATGTTGAATTTCAATTAGAAAACGGAACATTTGTTCCTGAACACTTTCACGTTACCGAAATCGGACAAATCAACAAAAATTTTATTGATTGTGGCGGCGTAATCCGTAATGAAAAAGCAGTCAATTTTCAATTGTGGGATGCCAATGATTATGAGCACCGATTGAAACCAGGAAAGCTGTTAAATATAATCAGACTTTCAGAAGAAAAATTAGGAATTGAAGATGCGGAGATAGAAGTAGAATACCAAAGTAATACTATTGGTAAGTACGATTTGGATTTCAATGGAAATACATTTGTATTGAAAAATAAAACGACGGCCTGCCTGGCTCAGGATGCTTGCAGAATTCCTTCCGTAGAACAAAAGAAAAGCCTTTCCGAATTAACCCCAAATCAATCAAATTCCTGCACCCCAAATTCAGGATGCTGTTAAACCCTTAAATAGAATATTTATGTATCCAATGTTATCTGAGACCATTCAACAGTTAAAATGGGAAAAATTTAATAACGATGAGCGTAAACGTACTTTACAGCCATTGATTGATTTTATTCAGTTGAAAGTCAATAGCAGGCAGCAAATAAATATAAATTTCATTTGTACCCATAATTCGCGCAGGAGCCATTTATCACAGGTCTGGGCACAAGTAGCCGCCTCTCATTTCAATATTGAGCATGTGATTTGCTATTCAGGAGGCACAGAAGAAACCGCATTGTTTCCAAAAGTAGCAGAAACTTTATCCAATCAGGGATTTAATATTTTCAAAATAAATGATGGCGCTAATCCTGTTTATGCCATAAAATATAGTGATAATTCTCAACCGATAATTGGATTTTCTAAAAAGTATGACAGTCCTTTTAATCCAGTATCTGCTTTTGCTGCTGTAATGACCTGCTCACAAGCCGACAGCGGATGTCCTTTTATCGCTGGTGCTGAAAAAAGGATTCCCATTACATTTGAAGATCCAAAAATTTCAGATAATTCCACTAACCAGACAAAAGTATATGCAGAAAGGAGCTTACAGATAGCATTGGAAATGTTTTATGTTTTTTCAAAAATCACTAAGTAGCCGATGCAACCAAAACTCAAATTTCTCGACCGTTACCTTACCTTGTGGATATTCCTTGCAATGGCACTTGGTTTAGGCTTAGGATATTTCTTTCCGGGTTTTTCAAAAATTACAAATACGCTATCTGTTGGCACTACTAATATTCTGTTGGCCATAGGTTTGATATTGATGATGTACCCGCCACTGGCAAAGGTGGATTACTCATTGTTGCCTTTAGTATTGAAAGATAAAAAAGTTATCAGCATCTCGCTGTTGTTAAACTGGATTATCGGACCTATTTTAATGTTCGGTTTAGCCATTCTTTTTTTAAGAAATGAGCCGGATTATATGATTGGTTTGATATTGATTGGCTTGGCAAGATGTATTGCAATGGTGATAGTATGGAATGACCTGGCAAAAGGTAACAGAGAATACGCAGCCTTATTAGTTGCATTAAACAGCATCTTTCAGGTTTTTAGCTACAGTTTCTTAGTTTGGGTGTTTATCAATGTACTGCCAAACAAATTAGGCTTGGCAAGTTTCAATGTAAATGTATCTATAAAAGACGTGACCGAAAGTGTTTTGATTTATTTAGGCATCCCTTTCTTGACTGGTTTTCTTAGTCGTTATTTCCTGGTAAAATCAAAAGGTATAGCATGGTATAACCGTAAATTTGTACCCAAAATATCGCCTATTACATTGTATGCTTTACTGTTTACCATAATAGTGATGTTCAGCCTGAAAGGTGATAAAATAATAGAATTGCCAATGGATGTCATGAAAGTTGCGATACCATTAGTCGTCTATTTTGTACTCATGTTTTTCTTAAGCTTCTTTATTAATAAATCTTTGGGTGTTCCGTACGACAAAAACGCAGCCATTGCATTTACCGCCACAGGAAACAATTTTGAACTTGCCATTGCGGTGGCAATAGCGGTATTCGGAATCCATTCACCTCAGGCATTTGTAGGCGTAATCGGGCCGTTGGTAGAAGTTCCCGTTCTGATTTTATTGGTAAAAATAAGCCTGTGGCTTAAAAAAAAGCATTTTAATTAAATGCAAATGGAGTGCAGGGGTTGTAGCTAAACGCTAAACCAATTACACAGATTACAAGGGGAGCAACTCAAGGCTTCCCTTGTTTACTAAACGGAATAAGTTGAATATTTTTAAAGGAGGTTGCCACACTTCTAATTGCCTTTCCATACCAAACCTCGCTATGGTTTGTGATGCGCTCCTGACCGTAATGGTTTCTATATCAATTGTTTATCAATAATTACTGGTATTGCTTGGCAAAAGGATACTGACTTGTTTTTGACTACTGTAAATTTGTCAAGCTAAGGATTCATGGTAATTATTTTACAAACTAAAAAGCTGCAAAAATCATGTAAATAGTGTGTGTGCAATGAAATTCTTTTTAACTGACTGGTCCATCAAAAAACAAGCCAACAGGCAAAACCGGTTTGCCGGTGGCTGCATCAAGAACAGAAAATTCACCCCTAATCAGCCCCCATACCGCCTGTTGGGGGCTTTGGGGTCAAAAGTTATTACATTAAACATATCATAAATGCGGCTGGCGGCTGCTTCGCCATACAGCGTGGCGAGTTTTTCGGGTGTTTCGGCATTAGATATCAGGTGTACCCGCACACCGGGGCGGTCGTAGAGTTCAAGCAAAACCTTTTCCATTACGTTCACGGGCGTAGTTTTGTAAGACTCGCCCCTTACATTTACCGATAGTTGCTCGCGCCCTACTTCTTCAATCAGCAGGTCATATCTGGTAAATCCATAGCAGTTTTCATCACCGGCAAGCGGTTTTTCGGCCAGAATTTCGTCAATAACCTGCTCAGGGTTATTCACATAGCTTTCTACAATTTCCTGCGCTTTTATACCCCTGAACGACGCCAGCGGGTTGTCCTGAAAAGCCGCCATCAGGGTAGACTTACCCGTGCCTACCTTGCCCAGCAAACATATCCCCTTGTTTTTGTTCATGGCAGAGGCACCCCCTGCATGAAAATAACCGAGGCATAATTCAAAGGCTTTAACACAATAATTATCAAGTCTGAATTTCCGCCCCGGGTTGCGCGCTGCCACCAGTGCATCCAGATTTGCCAGTATCCTGCCCTTAAAGTCGGCGGCAGATATACTCCGCATGGCGGCTATACGTGTTTCTTTTTGTTCCTGCAGTTTTCTGGCGGTTTCGGCGGCTTCCTGTTTCTGTTGTATTTTCAGGTAGTCAAATGCTTTAGAGAAATACTCGCTCGCCAGCCTGTCGGCCAGCTCCTGCACAAAAGCCTGCTGCATGGCCTGGCTTAGCCTGGCCGAATTGGCATGCCTGCTCAGCACCGGAAAAATAGCCTTGAACAGTTCATCCTGCAAAGGTCTGTACTCCCGTTCCCGAAATTCGGCGTAAGACCCCGTCAGCTCCCTGCTCAACAACTGAGTGGTCGTCGGCAGGTTGTTCAACAATCTGTCGGCCGGTGGTCTTGTGGGCATTACTTTTTCCATATTTATTGAGGTTGTTCTGTTTATAGTAGGGCAGCCAATACAAAAAATTCTCGCGCGCGCTGCTTATATCTTTCCATTGTTTTTGCTTGTCCAGGCCAAATTTCATTTCCACAAAAGTGTTTACTGCCAAGGCGTATTCTTCAGGCTTAATATCATTTTTACCTGCCGCCATTTTACATATTTCGCTATCCTGTAAATCGGCGCGCAGGTCGTCTTTCGTAAAAGGCTCAATTCTGTGTCCGGCGGCCTGCTTGCGGTGTTGCTCAACAAAGGGCAGCGCGTCTGGGTTTTTGTTTAGGGCCTGGTCTTGCTCCGTCGACTCCGCATGCAAATGGGCAGGCATGGCAGACGGCCCAGTGTCGTTCTGTTTCATAAACAAGGGCATTTCGGGCATATATTTACTGCGCGAGCCCCCCTTGCTGCCCTCTGCCCCTGCTTCTGCTCTGGCTTTCTGCCAGACCTCCGGCGGCAGAATCTGATACCTGGTTTTGTTACCATGCCCCTTGCCTCCGGCAATAAAGTTTATCAATCCGGCCTGTTTCAGACGGTTACGCGAAGTCTTCAGCGTATTAATGCTCATTCCGACATTGGCAGACACCCGCCCGTCTGAATGCCAGAATTCATTTACCCAACCTAAACCATTAGCCGTTTTTAATAGATAAAAATACAGCTTGGTTTCCCAACCCGTAAATTGAGCACCGTCATCCAATCGCCAGAAATGATTTACCAAATCAATATAATTCATCACACGGTGTTATTTGTGGAGACAATTAGTGAATTAGTGATTGAGTGAATTAGTGAATTAGCGGCCGCCGTTGCGGTGAATGAGTGGGCGGCGTTCCGGTGATTTAGCGAGTGCTGTTGCGGTGATTGAGCGGCATCTATTGAAATCAGCCCTCTTTAAATTACTAGGCATTCGCGTTCATATAGCCCTATATAGTTTCAGTAAAAGCAAATGGGTACAATAAATTTTAACAAAGGCTCCGCATTAAACCCTTACATCTGCCAATCAGATAGTTATTCACTAATTCACTCATTCACTCATTCACTAAATCAGCGGAACGCCGCCCGCTAATTCACTAATTGCTCATTGCTCCAACATCTCTACCTGGGCTACGTTGCTTAGATAAACCGTGCCAACGGCCAGGCGGGTTTCGCGCACTATTTTGCCTACCTTGCCCGAGCATATAAAATCTTGTTGAATAGCTATTTTGTGTAAACCGCCGTTGGTTTCGTCCGGAATCACATCGAGTATCTTTCCCCTGATAGAAACTTTGTTTCGTTGGGTTATTTTTACACGCTGGTAAAGCATCTGCTCAAAATCGGCTGGTTGAAAAGTTCTGAATAAAGTCATTGTGGTATTGATTGAAGGTTTAAAAATGGGATTATTACGTTTTTCTCTGGCAGGAATAAAACCATAGCAGATAGAATCACAGGCAAAAATTTTAACTAATTATGGGCCAAACACCCGTTTTATTGGCCGTTTCATGCACAGATAGCATATCGGCAGCGCAGGCATTACCTGCTTTTATGGCCGGTGGTTGTCAGTAACCCGGCCTTGTATATATATTGTTGTTGGTTCAGATAATTAATTGCCGATGTCAGAAAAAACACCTCCTCTAAAGCAGAGGAGGGTTTTCGTTAATCGTTCCTAAAACTAATGTAAAACCTAAACACTTCTCTTGTTTAAACCAACCAGCACCCTACCCTCGCTTCGCTCCTGACTGATTGTTGAAAAATGCCTCCCCCGAAACGGAGGAGGATTTGTTAGTTATATCTATTCTTACCCTAAAAAAAGTGATTACAAATTCTGGCAGCCGGAAAAAATGCCCCCCCGAGCCGGAGGGGATTTTCAGACCTCTATAAACCTAACTTAACTAAACCTCTAAAGAAATGCCTCCTCCAGCCGGAGGAGGATTTAAAACAAAGCATACGCGTCAAATCACACACTTTTTTTTAGTCATAGCATTATCTTTAAGCCCAAAGGCTTTTTTCCTCTTCAATGGCACTCCATCTATCGGCAGCCAACTCAACCGCCCGCTGAATATACACGTAAACCTCAGCAGCGGTGGTGCTGGCAGAAAAGGGCATTTCAATCGTGTTAAAAATGGCCGCTTCGCCGGGTGGTGTCAGGGCATCACCGCTGTCTCTGTCAAATCTGTCTACATAGCCGCACACCAGCCGGGCATCTTTTACAATGTACCCAAAGCCCACAGGCATCGGCGCAAATTCATTGTTAATCAGCAGCGCCATTTCTGCCCAGTGGCCAATCTTCCGGCATAAGGCGCCCTCCCTTGCCTCTTGCGGTTTTATATCAGGCCGCAGGTTGTTATCGCTCGCACGCTCCATACCATTCTCATCTGCGTCAGGCACTGCCCCCCGCAAGCGGCCAGCCGGGGCAGGCCGCTCTGAGGTGTTACAGCAACCGGTTATACACGGTTATTGTCCATAAATTTGTTTTGTGTGGATTCAGAGCTAAAAAGGCTGAATCTTTTAAAATTTTTATTGCACATTTACGTATTTTCTGTATTTTTGTCGAATAATACTTACTTGTTCGTTAAATGATGTACAAAAATAGCGAACAAGTTCGCATTATGCAAGTAAATAACAAAAAAAATTTAATTCTTTAACGGAACACACATCATGAATATGAGCGCAACTGCCATAAGCGGAACGGAAATCAGAAGTTTCCGGAAGAAAAATAAGCTCTCTCAAACCGAGTTCGCCGAACTTGTTGGTGTTTCTATGAGAGCAGTACAACTATGGGAAAGCGGCGACAGGAATGTATCAAGCCTGGCCGAACGTACCATAAAAGAAGTATTTCAGACCTATAAACCTAAAGAAGCTACTGGCAGCAAAAGCCGTAATATACACACCTTTGTAAACAATGAAAACGGCGACCTGATTGTGCAGGCACCTTTACTGGGCGCCGAAGCCTTTGCCCGCTACCTGGACGAACTGGGCGAAGCAGGCGCGCTGCAGTCGGACGAGATGGTGTCTTTTATTGTAGACAAAATAGACAGGGGTAATTTTGTGGCTTTCCGTATTTCGGGAGATAGTATGAATGGCGGCCTGATAGACGACACCCCCGACAGAGCCATTGTGCTGGGCAAAGAACTACCGATGGATTTATGGATGAACGGCTTCGGGGAATCAAAATTCGGGTGGGTTATCCTCACCAAACGCAATGTACTGTTTAAAGATATAGTGGGCTTTGATAAAGAAACGGCAACCATTACCTGCCACAGCCGTAACGACAGCCCCGAATACGCCGATTTTAAATTATCCTTGAACGACGTTCATAAAATATTTAAAGTGATTAAAAGGTCTTTTTGAAAAATTATAGCTAATTGTAAGATGGAAATCTTAATACTAATCTCTATTATTGTTGTAATTGCACTGATTGTATTTGGCATTGTAGCCTCTCAGCAAGACAAAGCCAGAAAAGAAAACATTGCCTCACACCCGGCACTTGGTTCATTTACGTTTCATTATGGAACAAGTTTAAACACATCTCTAGGCCTTGATTTAACAACAAGAAGATTTGTTTTGTTACAACTGATTATGAGCCAAAAATTTACAATTTCTCTCAAATTAAAAGTGTTAAGTCTGTTGAAAGATGTATCATTAAGGATTACAGGAAACCCCGCACCATTGACTACGACAATACAATTGCTAATAGCTATGATAGAAATTATTTTGGCGTAGATTTGGATATTGAAATAAGTGCCCCCGAAAAGATAATTTATTCTATCGCCTTTCTTAAAACCCGCACATCTTATGGTGAACCTTTGTACAAGGGAGCCGATAGAGAACGCCAAAAGTGGAGAAGCATGATTGAAGAACATATTGGCAAAAAGGGAGATATTGAAATAACAGGCACTATTACAGGTGATTTCGATACGACATCAGTAGCTGATGAACTAAGAAAACTAAAAGACTTGCTTGATGAAGGCGCGCTGACTAAAGAAGAATTTGAGGCTCAGAAAAAAATAGTATTGAGATCAAGGGGTTAATAGCCAACAAACCACATTTTTTTGTTTTTTCATAACTGGCATTCATTAACTTTGCTGTTAGTAAACCAAATTTAACTAACATGCAATCTGATAAAAGTCAGGAGGTAACCCGGCGTTTCTTCGAAATTCTGGACGAACTCGTGCAAATGGGCCACATCCATTTCATGAACGATTTCTACACCGAAAACAACATCAACAGCCGCAATATCTATCAGCTTCGCAAAGACCACAGCCGCGATATTCTGCAACTGGAATGGCTGACCATTCTGATTGAAAAATACAAAGTATCAGGCGACTACCTGCTTACCGGTAAAGGCAAAAAATATAAAAAACCACTGGTGTATATTGAACGCCCCAAACGCCGCAAATATACCAAACATAAGTTACCAATGGCCGCAGGCTTATAAGTGCCTTAACGCCAAAAATTAAAACAACTTTAACCAATTAAACGGAGATGAAATGAGTAATCAACCCACAAAAATTACGGTAGCGGCCACTGTGAACGCGCCCGTAGAAAAAGTCTGGAAATATTTTACCACGCCAGAAATGGTAATGCAGTGGAACAACGCATCGCCCGACTGGCACACGCCTAAGGCTGAAAACGATTTACGCGTTGGCGGGCAGTTTGTTTATACCATGGCTGCCAAAGACGGCAGCTTTAGCTTTGATTTCGGCGGCATTTATGACGACGTACAAGAAAACCAGCTGATAGCCTACACAATGGGCGACGGCCGACAGGTAAGTATTGTTTTTACAGACATAAACGGTACTGAAACACAGGTAGAAGAAACTTTCGACGCCGAAACCCAAAACCCCGTAGAAATGCAGCAAATGGGCTGGCAGGCCATATTAGATAATTTTAAGGCTTATACTGAAGCAAATTAAGTAATTGCTCGTGCCACGCCTATACTCATGAGTAAAATGGCGTGGCACGGGTAAAGAATAATAGCTATGGTTTCATTGCCACAATGTTATCAATGAACGCAATGTCTCACAACTTGAAATAGTATTTACTACACCAATCAATCATTCACCAAATCATTTCTTCTCCGCCTTACGCGCAATAACCCTGTAAGTTTGGTTGATATGAATGGTATCGCCCTCCAAATTTAGCCTATCCCCTACCTGCCAGCGTTTAAATTGATCAGGCCCCATATTCGGTATCGAAAACAGCGCTTCAAAACGCTTGCCGTTTTCGTCTTTCAAAGTAGCCACGTAGCCATCCTTCCCGTTCTCAATGCCTTCTATCACCCCCGAATAGCCATCAGAATCCGCACAGGTAGCAGCCGTAAAAAGCATCATAATCAGCAAAAAAGTAGTTATGGTTCTCATGGTAAAATAATTTTTTATATCTGGTAACACTATCTAAACGCCTGAAACATCAGTTTTCTTATAAACCCCAAAATAACCATGCCAGAGCCATTATTTGAGCAACACGGTTACTCAACGCCTTCAGATACACACATCATAAATTAAGAAATCTTTACTTTTCAACTTAAATTATGCCCAAATACTCCTATTTTTGTAAAGATTGGTTTTTGCAAAAATAGACACCAGGTTAATTATCATGTACGAAAGCGATAAAATAAGTTCTTTGTTGCAAGAATTAGCTGCCCTGCCGCCGATTTCTGAAGAAAATGCCAGAAAACTGGATGATAAATACAGGTTAGAATTTAATTATAACAGCAATCATATTGAAGGCAATACCCTTACCTATGGCGAAACAAAGTTATTGTTGATGTTCGATAAAACCGATGGCCAGCATGAAATGCGCGAATTTGAAGAAATGAAAGCACATGATGTTGCGTATCGTTGGATTAAAGAACTGGCTGAGGATGAATCCTCTAGATTAATTGAACGAGAGATTAAACAACTTAACCAGATAATCCTCGTTAGACCATTTTGGAAAGAGGCGATAACCTCTGATGGACAATCAACCAAAAGAAAAATTCAGGTTGGAGAATACAAGCAGCATCCAAACTCTGTTCTTTTACAGAACGGAGAGATGTTTCATTATACCTCCCCAATTGACACCCCAATGGCTATGAACGATTTAATGGCTTGGTTTCATGAAGAAACTGAAAAACAAGAGTTAAGTCCGGTTGAGTTAGCCGCTATATTCCATTACAAATTTGTCCGGATTCATCCTTTTGATGATGGTAATGGCAGAATCTCTCGACTGTTGATGAATTATGTTTTGCTGAAAAATGGCCTGCCTCCCGTTATTATTAAATCGGCTGATAAAAAGAATTATCTGAACGCACTTAATCAGGCAGATACAGGCAATCTTACTGGATTTATAGAGTATATTTCCCAACAACTAATCTGGTCCTTACAAATCAAATTAAAAGCCACCAAAGGTGAAAGCATAGAAGAAGAGGATGATATTGATAAGCAGGTGGCATTGTTTAAAAGAGAGCAATTGAATGCTTATCCTAAAAAGCCATTTAAGACTTTTGAACTTTTTTTAAGGATTTACAAAGAAGCTGTACGTGAAATAATTATTCAATTAGATAAAAGACTTATAGAATTGGATGAATTATTTTACAGCACTGCTTCTTATTTTATAGTTAATTACAATGATTCCGATGATTTTCAAGCCGAAAAATCTTTTACTCTGCTTGAGGAAATAGATAAATGGTTGGAATCTATTAATGATATAGAGAAAATATCCTGGGGAAGACAGTTCAGTGGTTCTATAAACAACAAAACTTCAAATACTTTAATATCATTAGTTTCCACTTTTCAAAAGCGAAATTTTGAAATAAAACTTGAAAAAACAGAAGTATGCTTTGAATTTCCTTATGCCCACAAATATACGGAAGCGGAAATAAAAGAAATCGTGAACAAGCTCTACAAAGGCATTTTTGAAATAATCCAATCAAACACAAAAAAATAATCTGAGCAAATCTCAAACGCTGCCATGCCAAGTCTATATTCAAAAGAACTGAGGCATGACACAGGTATTCACTCATTCCCCAGAACGCCACCCGCTCATCCACTAATTCACAATTAGCTCTCTACCCTAACACCCTGAAAACCAGATCTTCCAGATACGCCGCCACGTAGGCCGAGGCATCCTCATCGGTTTTTACGTCTGTCAGCTTTTTCAGATGCGAACTAAAAAACTGTTGGTTATGCGAAGTCTCAATCAGGGTACTGCTCAATGAGTGCGGGTACGCATACTGAGGGTTCAGCTCCAGAATAATACCAGCTATCGTATTGCAAAGCTCTTTAAACTGCTTAAAAACCTTTGCCTCGTTTATTTCATTTATCTCTTTTACCAGATAAACTTTACTGCTTTCTGTAATTACAATCTGGTTCAGATACGTTATATTGTACTCAATTTTACCGGTATTCTCTGGTAGTTCACGCGTGAGTAGCTGAATCACCGTCTTTAGCTTCAGGTGAGGGTCGCTGATGTTCTTTAACTGAAACATGAGCAGAAACTCTAGGTAGCTCCAGTACCAGTTCAGTATATATACCAGAAGCAGGTGTTTATTTTTAAAATACCTGTATATACTTGCCTCGGTTGTACCTATATCAATGGCCAGTTTTTTGAAAGTAAAATGTTCATAGCCCACTTCGTATATCAGATCTATGGCCTTCCGAACAATCTGCCGGCCCAACTCACTGCTCTCAGGGTCTCTGATATAGATGTTATGGTTTACGTTAAAGTTTAATTGATACTCCATTTTTGCGTAAGTTTTGAACAAAAATAGATAATTAATAGTTACTATACAATAAATGATATTACAACAATATTATATAATAGTAACACTATCATAACTTAAGTTTTTTATCTTTGCAAAAAATATTACCCAATGGCCGACAATCACACTATTCATCCTTTTATAAGAATCATCAACTTACTAAGGCTTGACCAGAAAGACATAACCTCCCTTTACTTTTTTGCTATCCTTTCGGGTATTATACAGCTGGTTATGCCACTGGGCATTCAGTCAATCATCAACTTTGTCATGTACAACACCGCCTCCACTTCGCTGGTTGTACTGATAGGGCTGGTAATAGTAAGCGTTTTTCTGGCTGGCTTGCTGCAGATAAACCAGATGAAGTTAAGCGAGAAAATACAGCAGAAAATATTTGTAAGATATGCCTTTGAATATGCCGACACCCTGCCGAAAATAAGGCCCGAAGCCACCGAAGGCTATTATATGCCCGAGCAAACCAACCGTTTTTTTGATACCATCAATCTGCAAAAAGGCCTTTCTAAATTATTACTGGGGGTACCCACCGCCATTGTGCAGATATTGTTCGGTATTCTGCTTTTGTCTTTTTATCATGCTATTTTTATTGCTTTTGGCGGTTTACTTATTCTCATTGTCTACCTGATATTCAGACTCAGCTCAGACCGAGGCCTTGAAACCAGCCTGAAAGAAAGCGACTACAAGTATAAAGTTGCTGCCTGGCTGCAGGAAATAAGCCGCAACCAGAATACATTTAAAAACTACGAATATACCCACCTGAATATACAACGGACCGACGAGTTCACGCAGGGGTATCTCGAGAACCGCACCCGTCACTTCGGCATCCTCAAAACCCAATACTGGAGCCTCGTAGCCTTTAAGGTTATTCTCACCGCTGCCATGCTGATAATCGGCTGTGCGCTTTTGCTCAATCAGCTCATAAATATCGGCCAGTTTATAGCCGCCGAAATCGTAATCATTGCCATTACGGCTTCGGTAGAAAAACTCATCACCAGTATTGATATCGTTTACGACGTACTCACGGCCGTTGAAAAACTCAACAAGGTGCTGCAAAAACCTACCGAGTCGAGCGGTAAACTGAAGTTAAGCAATGGCAACCCTTTAAAAGTTGAATTTAAAAACGTAAGTTTTGCTTATACCAAACACTCAACCATACTTAATGGCTTGTCGTTCGTGATTCAGCCCGGCGAAAAAGCCCTGCTCATGAAAACCCTCTCTGGCAGAGGCACCAGCACGGTTCTGAAACTAATCAGCAATAACCTTACGCAGTATCAGGGTCATATCCTTATCAATGATGTACCAATAGATAATTACGACATTCTGAGCATCAGAAAGCACCTGACCTACCTGAGCGGCCAGAACGAAATTTTTAACGGTTCGCTCTGGGACAACATCAGTATAGGTAATACCGACATCAGGCCCGAAACCGTAACGTCTTTAATAAAAATTCTAGGTTTTGACGGCTTCATTGATGAGTTTGACAATGGCTATGACACCGAGCTTTTCACCAAAGGCGCCAAGTTGTCGTCGCATCTGATTCAGGAAATCCTGCTGCTGCGCACTTTTGTACAACCCAGCTCGCTGATGGTGCTGGATGAGCCGTTCAAAAACCTGAGCGCCACTAAAGCACAAAAAGTGGCAGAGTACATCTGCAATTTGCCCATTACGGTAGTGGTTGCCTCTGAGCAACAGGAAATCAAACCCCATTTCAATAAAATATTAGAGTTAAAATAAATTCAGATGAAATACTTAGAAACCATTTTTGAAGACCAGGATCTGAACAAAAAACCGAAGTCGTTTCGCGATATTTATTTTATCAACAAACAAAGCAAAGTAAAATACTGGACCTACGGCCTGTTGGGCCTGATAGTAATGGCGGCTTTTCTGCCCTGGACCCAGAACATCAAAAGCCGGGGCAAGGTAACCACCCTCCGGCAGGAACAACGCCAGCAGGGTGTTTATAGCGCCATAACAGGCAAAGTAGTGCAATGGTATATTAAAGAAGGCGACATGATAAAAAAAGGCGACACCATTGCCCGCCTGCAAGAAGTAAAAGTTGAATACCTGGACCCCAGCCTGATTGAACGTACCCGCCAGCAGATAATAGCCAAAGAACAAGCCAACCAGAGCTATCAGGAAAAAGCCAACACGGCCACAGTACAGACCTCGGCCATTACAGAATCTCTGCGGCTTAAAATTGCACAGCTGCAAAACAAAATTGCTCAGACCAAAGCCAAAATACAAGCCGACAGCATGGATATGCTGGCCGCACGCAACGATTTCGCCATTGCCAGCGAACAGCTGAAACGTCAGAAACAAATGTATGACCAGGGGCTGGTATCGCTAACCCAATATGAGCAGCGTAACCAGGCGTATCAGAACGCCCTTGCCAAGCGCACCAGCAACGAAATCAAGTTTCTGAACTCGAAGCAAGACTTAATCAACCTCTCTATCGACCTCAACGCAGCTAATCAGGACTACCTCGAAAAAGTATCAAAAATACGTGGTGAACGTTTCCAGTCGCTATCGCAGGTAGCCTCCGGACAGGCCGACATTGAAAAACTCAAAAACCAGTATGACAGCTATAAACTCCGTAACGAGTTGTATTATGTAATTGCCCCGCAAAGTGGGCAGGTAACACGGGCCATTAAAGCAGGCTTAGGCGAGATTGTAAAAGAAGGCGAAGAACTGGCACAGATAGTGCCAGACCACACCGAACTGGCCATTGAAATTTTTGTAAAACCGCTGGACATCACCCTCTTACAGACAGGCAGTAAAGTAAACGTAATTTTTGACGGTATACCTGCCATTGTTTTCAGCGGCTGGCCGCGGCAGTCGTACGGCACCTTCCGGGGTGTGGTAACGGCCATTTCAAACACGGTTGACGCCACCGGTAACTTCAGGGTTTTGGTAAAGCCAGACCCCACCGAACGCCCCTGGCCTAACACCCTGCGCCTGGGTACAGCCACCGACACCTTTATATTGCTGAAAGATGTGCCGCTGGGCTACGAAATCTGGCGTAATATTAACGGTTTCCCTCCTGAATATTATGTTGACGACTCGGCCGGTAAAACAGCCAAGAAATAACACAACCAGACAGAGCCAAACGGGAAGCAAGCTCTTTACCACTCCATTACTTACAAGTAAAATGTATAAATTAAGGTTATATATCATGTTTTTTCTGGGTTTTGCGGTTCAATTGCAAGCCCAGGAAAAGCTCACTTATGATGAGTTCATTAACATTGTCAGAAAATACCACCCCGTAGCGCAGCAAGCCACCCTGCAGACCGACATGGCTAAAGCTGAGCTGCAAAGCGCCCGCGGAGCCTTTGAGCCGTCTTTTTATATCAACAAAAATCAGAAAGAATTTGGCGGTAAAGATTATTACAACTACCTCACCACAGAACTGAAAGTACCCACCTGGTATGGGCTTGATTTGAAAGCCGGTACAGAAAACAATCAGGGGCAATTTACAGCCACAGAGCTTACCAAGGGCCGCAGTAGTTTTGTAGGTGCATCTTTGCCCTTAGCCAAAGGCCTTTTGATAGACAAGCGAAGAGCCGCAGTAAAACAGGCTCGAGAAATGGTGGCTTTTTCGGACGAAGAACGACGGCTGATGCTCAACGACCTGCTCTACGAAGCCACCAGTGTATATTATGAATGGCAAAGCGCCTATTACACCAAACGCCTGGCCGACAGCCTGCTGAGAGTGAATCAGGAACGCTACCAGTTTATCAGGAATGGCGTGACTTTGGGCGACAGACCAGCCATTGACACCGTTGAGACCCTCACCCAGTTGCAGAGCTTTGAGTTTATGCTGGCCGAGGCCGAACAGACCCTGAACAACGCCACATTTGAAATGAGCAATTTTTTGTGGAAAGAAAACCAGCAGGCCTACCAGCTACCCCCATTTGTTGAGCCGGCACTGATACAAGCCGACCGCTCATTGCAAGACCTGAACCAGTACCAAAGCCTGGTAGCCACCCACCCCAAGCTGCAGCAGGCACAAATAAAAACCAATGTGCTGGGTATTGAAAAACAACTGAAGTTTCAGAGCCTGCTACCTACCTTTAATTTGCAGTATAACCTGCTCAATAAAGATTATACCTTCTTTGCCGACCCCAACCTGTTTCAGAACAACTATAAGTGGGGGTTTACGGTGGGTATCCCGCTGTTTCTGCGTGAGGCCCGCGCCGAATACCGCAAAGCCAACCTGAAAATAACCCAGCAAACCTGGGAGAACCGCCTGCTTTTTACCGAGCAGCAAAACAAGGTAAACCAATATTATAACGATGCCGTGCAGCTACAACGCCAGACGGCCATCTACCAGCAAACGGTTATCAACTACCGACGTATGTACGATGCCGAACTGACCCGCTTCAACAATGGCGAAAGCAGCCTGTTTCTGGTAAACAGCCGCGAAAACAAGTTGTTTGAAGCCCAGCAAAAACTGATATCGCTACAAGCCAAAGCCGCCAAAGCCATCATCGCCGTTGATTACGCAACGGGTAGATTAGGCTTTTAACCACCGCGCCACGTTTATACTCGGTTAGATAAGGGCGTGGCACGGTTAATACATCTGCAAACTTGGTAGAGGTGCAATGCATGTGGCTTCGGGGGCATATAAGCTCCATAAATTACGTTTGAGTTTTGATTTTAAATACTTGAATCAAAGCCTTCATCTCACAGACCCAGCTCGGCTGAATCTTCATTCAGTCGCTGTGTCAGCCGTTCTTTGAACGGCATTCCGAAAACATGAGCACACCCTATCTTTATTTTCAGGCACATTCGCTATCTTCGCAAAAAAACAAACACAAATCATGAAACCTCAACACATCATATACCAACCACCGGAAGACCTTATAACCAAATACCTGGTTGCAGTCTTCAGGTTAGTAAAGAAACACATCCTGCAACTCTTCAAAAAGCCATAACCCAACCTTGCCAGAAAGCCCGGTTATGAAACTTTGGGCATTGTTGTTCCGCCTGGTAAAGACATTTATTAAGGATTGCCCCTGTCATTTAATTCCAATTGTTAAAAAAGTGCGATAAGGCAGAAGTCTATCGAAGGTTGAAAAATTCTTTGATCTTAAAAAACTGGCTCAAATAGAAGTAAAATAATATAAGTTGGTTCTTTTTTCATATCTGCTCCGGCCAGACAATAAATTCTATTGATTTTTAATTCAAGTTGCTATACTTTTGCTTCCGCTTCATATAAGTTAACTATTATTAAATTTCAAATATGACTTTGCTTGTACTATACTCTACCTTATACTATTTTCTTATAATTCCTGCTATTGCTGCATCAATATGGTTTCTTTTGAAAACGCCGGAAAGCAAAGGCCGAAACACACTTGTGTTAGGGTTGGTTTTACTTGTTCCATTAATAGTAAGATTACCGTACATTTTATTAAATTCTGAGTTAAATGTTGACGAAAGCGGCATTATTGGTCAGGCAATTGGCTTAAAAAACGGGCTATTGGTCTGGAGAGACATGAACCTTTCTACAGCGGGCCCCGTAAATACTTATGCCTATTTTATTTTCTGTTCCATCCTCAACATTCCTTTCGACTTTACCTCAGCGCGATTATTAGGATTGTTTCTTGACTCCCTCACGCTTCTTCTATTGTTTAAAGCCGGACAAAAACAATTTGGATTCAACAAAAGCATAATGGCACTTATTGTGGTAATGGTATTATGGAACTTCCGTTCTAATTCATACTATTTAGACTTTAATAAAGACTCTGCCTTTTTCCAGAAACCTTTTTTTAAAAATCCAATATTTCATTATTCAGAATTCGGAGACCTGAATAGCGAGTTTTTCCACTACTCCAGCGAAAAGCTATCATTGGTTATCATCGCATTTTTAGTTTTTCTCATTTCCCGAATCGAAGCAGATAAGAAAGTATCATCTTTACATTTATTCCTAGCGGGTTTTCTGGCCGGGTTTTCGCCTTTTACAAAACCCCAATGTGGCCCGATAGTACTATTTATAAGTCTGTATCTGGTTTACCTTGCCTACCAGCTCAAGCCCCAAAGCAGACCGAAGAACATCAGCCTTTACCTGGCAGGTGGCCTGGTATTTCCTTTACTGATGACTGTTTATGTGTATATGGTTGATACCTGGGGCGTATTTAACAGCCAGATGAAACTCATTGAAGGCTATAAACCTACTGTAATCGGGCCCATAGGCTATGTGTTTGGATTCATTAGAACAATTGCTTTCACAAGCCTGTTTTTAGCGCTTTTAGGATTGTTCATGATTAATTATAAAAAAAATCTGCCTGCAAACAAGGCATTCTTCTGGTTTCTTGTTTTGCTCTCATTAACCACCATTTTTTCCATTTCCAAGCCTGGCAGGTTTTATGGTCATTATTTTCAGTACCTTCTACCTCTTATTTTCTATTTTAGCATTTATGCCCTCATCAATAAAACCTATTTAATCAATGTAGCAGCGGTTTGTCTGGCATTAATTACCTACACAGGCCTTGACAGGGCCCATAGGAGACTAAATTCTGCCGAGGCAATTAAAACAGGTTTAAGATTACCTGCTGACACCATTTCACAAACCATAAACAAATTTAAAAAACCTCATGATAAGCTAGCCATCTGGGGTTTTGCACCTAAGTACTTTGTAGAAACACAGCTGCCACAGGCCACCTCTCAAAACCATGTTCCTTATATTATAAATAGCAAATACAGCAGGTATTTTCAGGAAGAATACATAAATGAAATAAAAAGAAACAAACCTGAATTTTTTATAGATGTTTCTACGGTTGAAAAATTTGAAGAAGTTATTCCTTCGCTGAAACCATACATAATTCAGAATTATGAGCTGGCCACAGTGGTTGATAGTAACTCAGTATATATCAGAAAAGACAGAATCGCATCTTTAAAATAATGGCCGTAACCCATTAATACCTGATTTTTAAATCGAAACAACCATTTCCTGAAAACAACCTGTGCCTTAAAACCAAATAGGCAGATTGATTTGGTTTTAGACACCTTTTTATGGCTTTTGGTTTTTAAGATTCATAACCCCATTTCGGCTGAATATACATTCAACCAGCGTATCATCAGCCATTCTTTAAACGACAGCATTGCGTATGAACTCAACTCGTGGTTACCACCCCTGACTTTAAAATCCATGCCCAACCCTGCCGGAAACCCCGGTTATGAAACTTTGGGCTTTGTTTTTCAGGCTGGTAAAGACCGCCGGCATGGCATGGCTAAAAAAGCCTTGAAACCATTGCTACCGCCAGATAAATTCACCGCAAATAAAGGCAAAGCCAGGTTGATTTTCTTTTCGCTGCCAGCAGGTTTTTGCCTTGGCTTTTTGTTAATCCTCTCCCAACTCCTTTCTGCTCAGCCATTTAAAGCAACGCCCCCATCTGGCTGCGTATATACACTCCGTTATGGTACCGAAAGATAATTTTAATAAAAAAAATACTTATTTACCGTAGCCAAAGCAATAGTGGCAGATTTATTTCTTGCAGCAAATGAGTATATTTACTCAACATTGTACTTTAATCTGCCAAAACCCAATGAAAAAAATGCTGTTTTTCATAACTGCTGTTATGATTCTGACTTCATGTGACGACGACGCCAAAGTAACCATTGACCTCGACGAATATGACACCAATCTGAAGAAAGCTTTCGAAAGTAAGTTTATGCTTCAAAACGAGAAAATTATTTTTCACTACACCAATAAACCCTACACCGGCAATATTGAGTTTATTTCCAAAATCAACACCAATAGTGTGGTTCGCGTAGAGGATGGCAATATTGTCAGCCTCACCGACAAAACGCCCAAAGGCGATGTTTCGGGTCTTATTACGGTTCTGAACGGCCAGGCCAATATGAAAATCGACCTCGACACCCTGCTGCAATTGCACTGTACCTTTTATGCCGTAAAAAACAGCCTCATTATTGAGCAGAAATTCGGCAATTACAGCGAACACGACTGCGATTGCCTGGTGGAATATCCGAACCAGAAAAAGATGGCCAGAATTAAAACCTCTACCGACAGCCGCAGTGGCATTATGTTCAGTGAGTCTAAAACTACCTCTACCACCACCGGGCAGATAGTGGAAAAAGTAAAGAACTACATTAAAAAACAACCGGACGGCACAACCCTGCGCGTTACCCTAACCGACAATTACGATGGTTCAGGCTCTAATATGCTGGTGTATGCCGAAGACCTGTCGGTACAAAAAAATGACAGCAAAGTTGGTTTTTCGTTCAGATACACGTATGACAAAAACGTGTTTCTGCATGGCGAAATAGAGAACTTTAATGAAAAACACTGCCAGGAAATAGACAGGCTGCGCATGGCAGAGTCTTCTATATTCGGGCAACCGGCACAAGACCGCTCCGGCTGTGTTTCTGAGGTATTGAATTTGGTGAGCCAGGCTTTCAAGCGGCCATTTACCCGCGAAGAGCTGATGGCACGCCTGCAGTCGAAAATCAACAATAACCAGTTTCTGGTTAGTGGGTCGTCAGACGTACAAACGTACTTCGAATAAACTTTGCACCCCGTGCACCTGTAACCGGTTACGTTCAGGTGCGCCGGGTTAATGTTTGCCTACTGTTTCAGTATTTTGTACCCAAACCCTTTGTCGCCATCGCCCAGCACGCGCACCTGAATGGTTCTGCCATCAATGGGCATATACTGAATTTTCTTCGGGAAATCATGCGCCGGGTTTTCAAATGAAAAAACACCTGCCGCAGCCTTGTTGAGCTTAAATGCTATGGTCTGGTTATTGTTCTGGTCAGGTACGGTGGCCTCATAAGTGGCTATGCCGTTAATAATCCGTATCCTGAGGCGCTCGGTTACCACTTTGGCGCCCTCTTTAACTTTATACCCCTGCCCTTCCAGCGTGCCATCGGGTAGTAGCTTCCATGTTTCGTAAACTTCCTTGTTTTCAGTTTTCCAGGTTCCTTCCAGAAAATACAGTTCACGCAGGCCGTCGGCTTTTATAAAAGACACCAGCATCAATATTAAACAGGTTTTTGCAAGGGTTTTCATTGGTTTTTGCATTTAAGGTTTACAATTAATGTTTCATTACGCCCTCAAAACTATACCACTTTTAATGGCGATAATTGTATAAATGCGACACAACCTACCCCATACCTGAAAACAAGGCCGACAGCCTCAGATGCCCTCCGTAAAACTGCTTGGGGCTCATGCCCGTAAAAGACCTGAAATCTCTAATAAAATGGGCCTGGTCATAATAATTACCCGCATGCGCCACGGCCGTAAGCGTACCCGGCTGCTGCCCGGCCAGCCTCTTCAGCGTTGCCTGTAGCCGCACAATTCTCGACAACTGCTTTACACTTAGCCCTGTATTTTTCATAAACTTGCGCTCCAGTTGCCGCCGGTTCACGTGCAGGCTATCGGTCAGTTCACCAACAGAAACCTGCCCGTTCAGTTGCATAATCAGTTCAATACTTGAGCGTATCAGTGTACTTACCGACTCCTCAGTTATCAGTTTTTCAATCAGAAAATCTTCTACCAGCCTGATACGCGCCTCCGTTTGCCCGGCGTTTAAAACAGCAGTGGCCAGCAGGCTGCCGTCTGCGCCAAACAGCTCGTCAAGCGGCACGGCGCGGTTTTCCATATTACTTACAGGCATAGTAGCAAAAGCAGCAAACCCTTCCGGCTGAAACCTCACCGAAAAAATACCCGTTGCACCGGTAGGCTCAATGGCCAGCGGCCGGGTTACCTGCCCAAACACAAAGCACAAGGGCTGCACCAGGCTGCTGCCATCTGGCATATACTGCCTGAAAGCATCGCCGTAATGAAAAATCATTTCCATGCAGCCGTCTGGCACAATGTGCTGTTTTTCAGCACTCACCTGCGCAGGCGCCTCCAGTGTCCAGTAGCAATTAACTACCCCGGTTAGTTTCGGGGCAGGCGTGTAAGTCCGGTAATCCATAGGCATCTGTTTATAGATACTCAAATTACTAAATTACTGCATCAGTTGGCAATTTGGGTATATTTTGTAAAGTTAAACCACAATTTAGCTTTATTTTAATAAGACTTTAAACAGATTTTAACCAAAGTCTGCCATTTTTGCAAAGCAAAGGCAAAAACCTGTATCATGAAAACCCTCGTATTATTAAGCTTGCTGCTGCCTCTGGCATTGTGCGCACAGCCGCCCAAAGGGCAAAATGCCAGGCTGAAAGCAAAACTGCAGCCTTACTACACCCCAGATTACCTGCGGTTTAAGAACCATATACTGGGCGAATTTCATAACGCCACCCCGGGGCGCTTTGGCGTGGTTATTAAAGATGTTTTTGAAGATGTGGCCGACGCCAACAAGGTAATTGCCTTTACTTTTGATGCCTGTATAGGTAAAAGCAATGATTACAACGCACCCCTGATAGCTTACCTTAAAAAAGAGCATATACCTGCTACCCTGTTTGTGAGCGGCCTCTGGATTGACGACAACCTGGCTACCTTCAGGCAGTTGGCGGCTGATTCTCTTTTTGAAATCGGTAATCATGGGCTGCTGCACCGGCTTTGCTCGGTTGACGGCGAAACAAAATATGGCATTGCTGCCACCCAAAATATTGGGGAGGTGATAGACGAAATGGAGCTCAATTCGCGCAAAATAGAAAAACTTACCGGCAAAAGACCCCGGTTTTTCAGGTCGGCTACGGCCTATACCGACGAAACCTGCGCCCGTATTGCCAATCAGCTGGGTATGCAGGTAGTTGCCTTTGATGTACTCAGCGGCGACGCCGTTCCGTTTGCGGCTCCGGAGCTTATCAGCCAGACCATCATCAGCCAGGCACGGCCGGGGGCCATTGTAATTATGCACTTCAACCACCCGCAATGGCACGAATTACAGGCATTGCAGATGGCCATACCCGTGCTACGGGCCAAAGGATACAAATTTGTAAAACTTACCAACGAAAAGCTGGTATCGCAACGCGGCCAATAGCAACCCTATTCGGTAACGCGGTCTTTCAGCACCAATTTCAGAAAGAAGTAGCCAATAGCCCCTGCCACCAGCGACGACAGCAGTATCACAAACTTGGCTTCGTTAATAATGGTGGTATCGTTAAATGCCAGCAGGGTTATGAAGATAGACATCGTAAAACCTATGCCCCCCAGAAAACCCACGCCACCAATTGACCTCCAGCTGAGGTCGTCGGGCAGGCGGCAGATTTTCAGTTTGACAGATAAAAACACCAGCAGAAAAATCCCCAGCGGTTTACCAATAACAAGCCCTGCGGCTATGCCCAGGCTGTAAGTCTGGCTGAGCATTTCGCTCAGGTTTCCGCCCAGACTAATGGCCGTATTGGCCAGCGCAAACACCGGAAGAATAACAAATGCTACGGGTTTGTGTAGAAAATGTTGCAGCAAATAAGAGGTTGACTTCTCGTCGCCGTTGCCGAAAGGCAGCGCAAATGCCACCAGCACGCCAGTAATAGTGGCATGCACGCCCGAGTGCAGCATAAAATACCACATGGCTACTCCGCCAATCAGGTAAGGTATCAGGTTTCTTACTTTCAGGCGGTTCATAATAAATAAAACGGCCAGTATGCCCAGGGCAATAAGCAGGTTACCCCACATCAGGGTTTTGGTATAGAAAATGGCAATCACGAGTATCGCGCCGAGGTCGTCAATAACAGCCAGGGCCGTCAGGAAAATCTTGAGTGATGCCGGTACGCGATCATTCAGTAAAGATAAAATACCCAGTGCAAAGGCAATGTCGGTAGCCATCGGGATACCCGCCCCGGCCTGCGCACTGCTGCCGAAATTAAAAGCCAGGTATAAACCCGCCGGCACCAGCATACCGCCAATGGCGCCAAAAATAGGCAACATGGCATTTTTTATGTCAGACAATTCGCCCAGATAAATTTCACGCTCCAGTTCAAGGCCTATCAGCAAAAAAAAGATGGTCATCAGACCGTCGTTAATCCAGTATTCAAGCGGCTGCCCACCTACCTGGCTATGCCAAAGGTGTTGATAGCCTTCTGCCATACCCGAATTAGCCAGTATGAGCGAAACCACCGTACAGGCTATCAGCACAAGGCCGCCTGCTTTTTCGCTTTCAAAAAAATCCTTAAATAAAACCGTTAATTTCATGCTTTCCCGTTTGTTGTGTGTACAAAGATACGCATTTATTAATGAGTGAATTAGTGATTTAGTGATTTAGTGAATGAGCGGCCGGCGTTCCGGTGATTGAGTGATTTAGTGAATGGTGAATTAGTGAATAGTGAATTAGCGGCCGCCGTTGCGGTGAGTGGCGAATTAATGAATGAGCGGCAGGCGTTCCGGTGAATGGTGCCTTGAACTTTGCCGTGACGGCGTACCGTTTCAACTGAATCACCTGATTGTTATGATTTGTATTTACTACTTAAGGCTATTTGATTAATAGGTGCAATTAATTAATCACTAATTCACTCATTCACTCATTCACTAATTGTTCTCATTCATGCGGTTCTACGTGAATCAGAATCTGGTCAAGCTCCGGCATTTCGGCTTGCAGATAATCTTTCAGCCGGTGTGCCACGGCGTGCCCTTCTCGCACGGTCATGTGTGCATCTACAATAACGTGCAGGTCTACATGATACTTCATACCCGCCTTGCGCACATAACATTTTTCGGTTTCAATAACCCCGTCTACCTCCATCGATTTCAGTCTGATAGCCGCAATCACATCATCATACAGATTTTCGTCCATTATTTCACCCAGCGCAGGTCTTACAATCAGGTAGCAGTTATACAAAATGAATCCAGATGCAAAAAGTGCCGCCCAATCATCCGCCGACTCATAGCCCTTACCCATAATCAGCGCAACAGTAATACCAATAAAAGCCGCAATAGAAGTAATGGCGTCGCTGCGGTGGTGCCAGGCATCAGCCCTTAACGACGAGCTGTTGGTTTCACGGCTTTTTTTCATCACAATCTGGTAAGATACCTCTTTCCATAAAATAATTACCCCAAGCACTATCAGTGTCCAGGCTTTAGGCAAATGATGAGGCGTTCTGATATTGTTGATACTCTCATGGGCTATCAGGGTGGCCGACATAATCAGAAAACCCACTACCAGAAAAGTAACCAGCGGTTCTATGCGCCCATGCCCGTATGGGTGATTATCGTCGGCAGGTCTGCTGGCGTATTTTATACCCATCAGCACCAGCATAGACGCAAAAATATCGGTTGTCGACTCAATAGCATCTGCAATTAGGGCATAGGAGTTGCCGAAAAATCCGGCCAGCCATTTAATAATTGCCAGGGCTATATTGCCAAAAATACTGAAATACGTGGCCCTGATGGCTTTTTCTTTCATGATATACTGCTTTCAAAAAAAAATTAATAATAAAGCCCGAAACACACGCCGCAAGCAACTTTTTGCAAATGTAGAGCAAAACCCCGAATGTGGCGGTTATTTTTTACCCATTTGCTGATATTAATACATAACAGGCAACAAAAACCGTTATAACCTCAAATGCAGTATCATGCGGCAGGTACAGGGCGCATCGTAAACACAACAACGCATAAACTGCAATTATTTAACAAATTCTGGTGCTTTTATTAAAACATTGTTAAAAAAAGCACATAAATGCTTGCTTTAATAAAATTTGAGTCTAATTTGTAGCAGAATACTAAATCAGCAACGCAAAGTCAATCTTAGTAAAGTCAAACCGGCTGCCTGTTTTGCCTATTGTTATAATACCACAACAGACCTTCAAAAAAGAGATAGTGGCTAAATCACTAAAATTCAGTTTTATCTGAAATTACCCTTGGTTACTGGCTTAGAGTACCACAGGCCGTGTGTTAAAAATTTCCCGTAAGTACCATTTTCATTACTTAATTTAAAAAAAGTATGCACGTTTCATTAAATGTTGTTCTGGCCGAAGACGATAAGGATTATCAGGATATTTTCAATAACGCACTGGAAGAAGTGAATATACCCACCACACTCACCGTGGTAAGCGACGGCTACGAATTAATGAAAACGTTGAGGTCGCCCAATGCCCCCAACTATAATATTGTGATTCTGGACATTAACATGCCCAAAAAGAACGGCATTGAATGCCTGAAAGAAATCAGGAAAGACCAGGCGCTCAGCAGCACTTTTTCGGTCATACTCACCAGCAGCCAGGACCCCCTCATTAAAGAAAGCGCCTACCAGGCAGGTGCCAATCTGTTTCTTACCAAGCCCATTAACTTTAATGAGTATGTAGAAACCATAAGAACCATTCTGACCTCCGACTGGCGGATGAACCTGCCTATATTTTTTTGAAACCCATTACACCTCGTAAATCTGAGGCTGTATAGCTATGCCCAAAAACCACCTGATGGTATTACATTTAGCCCAATTCTAATTGCCACAATGTTCACAAAAAAGACACTAGGTAACACAATTCTAATCCCTCGTCTTCTATTTGCTCAATAGTTTTCCATTCGACAATCCGAAATTGAAAATCGACAATTCTCTAAATCACCCCCATTCCTGACATTTCTCATATTCCTGCTAAACAAACAACCCTATTTTTGGTGTTATATAGGCAATTGTGCGTTGTTTTCTTCTCTTCAAGACAAGCAAATGCGTTGCGCTTGCCTTCTTAAACAGACTTACTCCCTTGACACATACGTATTTTATACAGGGCATGTCTTGCGACGGCTGCCGTACAAAGGTAGAGAAAACCCTCAATAGCCTTGAAGGCGTACAGGCTACGGTGAGCCTTGACCCACCCCGGGCCGTTATCAGTATGCAAAAGCATATTGCTTTGCCAGTGCTGCAGGCGGCATTATCAAAAGCAGGTAAATACACCATCAGCACCGAAAACACCCCTCAAAACCCGCAGACGCATGGGGGGCATGCAGCAACTCATCAGCAGGCCGCACATCATAATCAGGCTGGCTCTCCTCTACTGACGCAAAGCGGCAAAGGCACTTATTACTGCCCCATGCACTGCGAGGGCGACAAAACCTATAACACACCCGGCAACTGCCCGGTTTGCGGCATGAATCTGGAAAAACTGCCCGAACTGGCCGCGCCTACCCAATATACCTGCCCTATGCACCCGGAGGTACTCAGTAACAACCCCGGAGCCTGCCCCAAGTGCGGTATGGATCTGGTGCCGCTAATGCCCACAGAAACCGACGATAACGCTGTGTATCTCGACCTGCGCAAAAAAATGATAGTGGCTACCACCTTTACGCTGCCCATTTTTCTGATAGCCATGATTGAGATGATACCCCACAACCCACTACTGCAACTGATGGACGCCCGGTACTGGAACTGGCTGCAAATGGGGCTGTCGCTTCCGGTTATTTTTTATGCCGGATGGCTGTTTTTTGAAAGAGGCTGGCGGTCTGTTACCTCAGGCAGCCTGAATATGTTTACACTCATTGCGCTGGGCACGGCGGTTGCCTTTGTGTTCAGCGTTACCGGGGTAATATCGCCTGGTATCTTCCCGCCTGAATTCAGAACTGAGCACGGGTCGGTGCCGCTTTATTTTGAGGCTGCCACCGTTATTCTCACGCTTGCGCTGCTGGGGCAGCTAATGGAAGCCAAAGCCCATACTCAAACCAGCTCGGCCGTTAAAGAATTACTGAAACTAAGCCCTACCGATGCCACGCTGGTGCGCAACGGCAAAGACGAAAAAGTATCGATACATGCCATTCAACCCGGCGACTTGCTAAGAATTAAACCCGGCGACAAAATACCGGTCGACGGAAAAATAACAGAAGGCGAAAGCAGCATTGATGAGTCTATGATCACCGGAGAGCCGATTCCGGCAGATAAAAAAGTGGGCGATGCCGTTACATCCGGCACCATTAACGGCAATAAATCTTTCATTATGGTAGCCGAAAAAGTGGGGTCTGAAACCCTGCTGGCACAAATAATTGCGATGGTAAACTCTGCCAGCCGTTCTAAAGCCCCCATTCAGAAACTGGCCGATACCATATCCAGATACTTTGTACCAACGGTTATTATGGCTGCGGTAATAACGTATTTTATGTGGCTCAAATGGGGCCCTGCGCCCGGTGCGGTTTACGGCTTTATTAATGCCGTAGCTGTGCTTATTATTGCCTGCCCCTGTGCATTAGGCCTGGCCACGCCGATGTCGGTTATGGTTGGTGTGGGCAAAGGCGCGCAGTCTGGTATATTAATTAAAAACGCCGAAGCCCTTGAGGCAATGGCGCGGGTAAATGTACTGATTATAGATAAAACCGGCACCATAACCGAGGGCAAACCATCAGTAGAGCGTGTCTTTACTAAACAATTTGACGAAACCCAGGCACTGTCTTATATGGCCGCACTTAACCAGTACAGCGGGCATCCGCTGGCACAGGCCGTGGTAAATTTTGCAGCCGGCAAAGGCATACAATGGCCGCAGGCGCAAGACTTTGAAGCCATAACCGGCAAAGGCGTTACCGGCACCATTGACGGCAAAAAAGTGGCATTGGGCAACAAGGCATTAATGGCAAGCCGCAAGGCGCTAATTGACCCCGACATTGAACAACAAGTGTTTGAAGCGCAGAAACGTGGTAAAACGGTTTCTTATATGGCAGTAGACGCCGTGGTAATTGGCTTTGTAAGCATTGCTGACGCCATAAAACCTGGTAGCAAAGCGGCCGTTGCCGAACTGATTGACGGTGGCATGGAAGTAATGATGCTTACCGGCGACAACGAAAACACCGCAGCTGCCGTAGCCCGAGAGCTGAACCTGACAAATTTCAGGGCGTCGTGCCTACCGGAAGACAAACTGAATGAAATTAAACGGCTGCAACAGGCAGGCAAAATAGTAGCTATGGCCGGCGACGGCATTAATGATGCCCCCGCACTGGTGCAGGCCAACGTTGGCATAGCCATGGGCACCGGCACCGACGTAGCCATTGAAAGCGCACGCATTACCCTTGTAAAAAGCGACTTACAGGGAATTGTAAAAGCCCGAAACCTGAGCCATGCCGTGATGAAAAACATACGCCAGAATCTGTTTTTTGCTTTCTTTTACAATGCCTTGGGTATCCCTGTAGCAGCCGGTTTGCTGTATCCGTTCTTCGGGGTGTTGTTATCGCCCATGATAGCCGCCGCCGCCATGAGCTTCAGCTCGGTATCAGTGATTACCAATTCGTTGAGGTTGAGGGGCAAGGAGATTTAGGGAAATGCAGAATGGCGAATAATTAACAATTTTTTTGGTAGAGGTGCAATGCTTGCGGCTCAAAGCATATGCGCACCAAATAAAACTTCTCTGAATGATTTAATTTATATAACCAGCCTTCTCAGCCATTAGAATTGACAATAATTCAATGAATCAGATTTACCTCTGAAGAGGCAACGCAGAGTACCTCTACGAAATGACTGAGCTAAATTATTTCAGCAAAACTTCAATAATCCTTAGGACATTCACTAATCCGCCATTCACTTATCCGCGATTTTTTCAAGACTTTTAAACCGATACAAATAAGGAGCCTTATTGGCTGCTCCGGTGAATTTCTTTTCCAGACGTTCCAGAATATCCAGGTCGAGAATCATTTTCTGGAAGTTATTTCTGCGGAAAGGCCTGTCCAATATCGTTTCGTATAAATCCTGCACCTCTTTCATGGTAAACGTTTCAGGCAGCAGATTAAACCCTATCAGCTTGTAATTCAGCATCAGGCGCAGGCTTTCAAGGGCTTTCATTATAATATCGGCGTGGTCAAATGCCAGCAGCGGCAGGTCTTTTATGTCATACCATTCACAGGTTTCGTCAAGCGCCGAACAAACAGGTACCACCCGATGAATATCTACCAGCGCATAATACCCGATAGATATAAACCGGCGTTGCAGCCATTGCAGGTCTTCAGACAGCACTTCACCTTCTCCCAGCCCCCCTTTTATGAGTTTTATTACCTGCCGCATCAGTTGCGGAGACGACCGCTCCAGGCTGCCAAACACACCAAACTGCTCCAGATAAATATCTTTTATTCCGGTTCGCTCTGCCAGAATCCGTAACGCTGCGTTGTCCACACTTTCATTTTGCCTTACAAAACCTCCCGGCACCATCCATATATCCATATTTTTCAGCCTGGGCAACAATACCCTTAGCTGCCTGTCATGAAACCCGAAAATAACACAATCAACAGAAACCTGCTCTATAAATTCTTCCTTGTTAAATAATTCCATGATTGCTGTGGGGGTTTATCTGCCTGTTAAAACTTTGTGCTAAGTTTTAACCACTTTTCTAAAACGCGTACTATTTATTCTGTTTTGGGTACAATATTAGTCAAAATTTCATTATTGTCTAAAAATTAGACAATATTCTTGTTTTCTATTTTTTAAGTACACACATTTGTATCCGGAAGAGTGCATTTACACCATAACAGGTGCCTTGTGCTTCTGCCTCAAAGCCATTACTTTACACCTGTAAACAATTTATTTTACTTTGATGAAATCTAACAAAACAATCAGCTTATTATTAACCCTGCTGCTGTCGTACGGTCTGGTACAGGCACAGGTAAAAAAGCCGCAACTGCTGGTATTCAGCAAAACTGCGGCTTTCAGGCACGCATCTATTGATGCAGGCAAAAAAGCGCTGGCCAAAATGGCAGCCGAAAAAGGCTTTGCCGTAACTTTTACTGAAGACGCCGAGGCTTTTAATGAAACCGATATTAAAAAGTATAACGCCGTTTTGTTTCTGAACACCACCGGCGACGTACTGAACGACAAGCAACAAGCCACTTTTGAACGGTACATTCAGGCCGGTGGCGGTTATGTAGGTGTACACGCAGCCACCGACACCGAGTACGAATGGCCCTGGTATGGTAAACTGGCAGGCGCTTACTTTCTGGACCACCCCATGGTACCCAGCAACGTACAAAAAGGCAAATATACCGTTGTACAAAAAAACCACTGGGCTACTCAGGGCATGCCCGACGAGTTTGAAAGAAGCGACGAGTTTTACAGCTTCAAAAATATTTCGCCCAAAATCAACGTATTGCTGACTATCGATGAAAAAACGTATCAGGGAGGCAAAAACCCCGACTACCACCCGATGAGCTGGTATCAGGAGTTTGACGGTGGCCGGTCGTTCTACACTGCCATGGGGCATACAGACGAAACCTACGCCGAGCCTCTGTTTCTGAATCACCTGTATGCAGGTATCAATTACGCAATGGGAGGGCCAAACCCCAAGCCTTTAAATTACGCCAATGCACGCCCTGAAGAAAACCGCTTTACCAAAGTGGTGCTGGAAGAAAAACTGAACGAACCAATGGAGCTGAGCGTATTGAACGACGGCCGTGTGCTGTTCATTGAGCGCAAGGGAGACGTGAAACTGTATAACACTAAAACCAAACAACTGAAAACCATTGCTTCTATACCTGTAAGCATCAAGTACAAAAGCAAGGAAGGCAAGGAATCAATGGGTGAAGACGGGCTGATGGGCCTTAACAAAGACCCCAACTTTGCGCAAAACCACTGGATTTACCTGTACTACTCTATACCGGAGGAATCGAAGAACATTCTGACCCGCTATGAGCTGAAAGGTGATGAGCTGGTGCTTTCGTCTAAAAAAGTATTGCTTGAAATACCCACCCAACGCGAAGAATGCTGCCACACCGGGGGTTCTATTGCCTGGGACAAAGCCGGAAATCTGTATCTTTCAACCGGCGACAACACCAACCCGCATGGCTCAAACGGCTACAGCCCGAGCGACGAAAGACCGGGCAGGGAATCATGGGATGCGCAGAAATCATCTGCCAACACCAACGACCTGAGAGGTAAAATCATCAGAATAAAACCTACGCCGGATGGTGGCTATACCATTCCGGAAGGCAACCTTTTCCCGGAAGGCACAGCCGGTACGCGTCCTGAAATATATACCATGGGCCACCGTAACCCTTTCAGAATTTCGGTTGATAACAAAACCGGATTTGTTTACTGGGGCGAAGTAGGCCCCGATGCCGCTAAACCTGCCGACGACCGCGGCCCCGCAGGGCACGACGAAGTTGGCCAGGCACGCAAACCGGGTAACTTTGGCTGGCCACACTTTGTGGGCGACAACAAAGCTTACAATAAGTATGACTTTGAAAACAAAAAATCATTAGAGAAATGGGACGTAAACGCCCCTACCAATACTTCACCCAGCAACACGGGTCTGAAAGTACTGCCTCCGGCGCAAAAGGCTTTCATCTGGTATCCCTATGCGGCTTCGCCTGAGTTCCCGCTGGTGGGTAGTGGTGGTAGAAACGCCATGGCCGGGCCGGTGTTTTATTCAGACAATTTCAAAACTGCTCAGCGTGCGTTTCCTAAATATTATGATGGCAAATTGCTTATTTATGAATGGATGCGCGGCTGGATAATGGCCGTAACGATGGACAAAGACGGCAATTATGTATCGATGGAGCGTTTTATGCCCAGCTATAAATTCAACAACCCCATGGACATGGAGTTTGCCGAAAACGGCGACTTATACATGCTTGAATACGGCTCGGGCTGGTTTACCGGTAATGATGACGCCCGCCTGATTCGCATTGAATATAACGGTGGCAACCGCAAACCACAAATTGCCGTAGCGGCTAATCAGCTGGGTGGCGCGGTGCCTTTCAACCTGAAATTAAGCTCTAAAGGCTCAACCGATGCCGACGGCGACGCCCTGAAATACAGCTGGCAAATTACTTCAAAAAATGGTTTCAATAAGGTTATCAGCACGCCAGATGCCGCATTGACACTCACCAAGCCGGGCATTTATAAAGCCACCCTTACTGTTAATGATGGCAAAGGCGGCACAAACGCGCAGTCGTTAGAAATCATTGCTGGTAACGAGCCTCCGGTATTGAGCTTCGATATTCAAAAAGGTAACAGGTCTTTCTATGTTGCCAACAAATCTTTCGACTACGACATCAAGGTAAAAGATAAAGAAGATGGCACGCTGGGCAAAGGCATTGATGCCGAAAACGTGGCCGTAAGCATTGACTACCTGCCTGAAGGATTTGATAAAGTTGCCATTGCACAAGGCCACCGTTCGGCTGATGCCAGCGCGGCATTTGTAGCAGGCAAAAGACTGATAGAAGCCAGCGATTGTAAAGCCTGCCACAGTGTAGAGAAAAAATCTATCGGGCCAGCTTACCGCGACGTAGCTGCCAAATATAAAGGCGACAAAGATGCCGCCGACCGTCTGGCGAAGAAGATTATCAGCGGTGGTGGTGGCGTGTGGGGCGAAACTCCAATGAGTGGCCACCCGCAGCTTTCAGCAGCCGATGCCGGAGAAATGGTGAAGTACATCCTGAATCTGGCGAACGAAAAACCAAAAGCAAAATCTTTGCCGCTGCAAGGCACTTACACAGCCAAACTACCTGCTAACGACAAAGGCAAAGGCGTATATATTGTAAGAGCAGCCTACGAAGACCAGGGCGCCAACGGCTTGCCATCGCTAAAATCAGAGCAGACTTTTACGCTTAGAAATGCCACTTTGGGTGCGCACGATTTTGATAAATATGAAGACGTAAACAAGATGTCGTTCAGTGGCCGTAACCTGGCTATGCCTGCCAAGTCTGGCGCATACATGGTGCTTAACAAAGTAGACCTGAGCGGCATTACCGAATTGCAGATTCAGGCAATGGCTCCTAAACCACAGGTTAACGCGTTGGGTGGCAAAATTGAGTTGCGTCTCGACAGCCCCAAAGGCAAACTGGTGGGTGAGTCGGCCTTCCTTGAGCCATCTGAACAAATGAGCATGACACCCAACATTCTGAAAGTGCCGATAAGCAAGACAGAAGGCCTGCACGACATCTACGTGGTGTACGTAAACCCGAAATCTGAAAACGGCACCCTGATGATTGTAACAGGGCTGGAATTTAAACTCAGCGAGCAAAATTAATTAGTGAATGAGTGATTGAGTGAATGAGCGGGCGGCGTTCCGCTGATTGAGCGGGCGGCGTTCCGCTGAATGATTTAGTAGGCCGCGGTTGCGGTGAATGAGTGGGCGGCGTTCCGCTAACTCACCGCAACCGCAGCCGCTCATTAATAAATTCATTCACTAAATCACTAATTCACTAATTCGCTCACTCACTAAATCACTCATTCGCTCATTCACTAAATCACTCACTAAATAACTAATTCACTAATTCACTAATTCACTAATTCACTATTTACCCTATGAAATCTCTTCTAACATTTGTTTTATTAATAGCCGCGGTATCGCTGGCTAATGCGCAGGCACCTGCAACAACCAATTTCTTTGCCGGCAACTGGGAAGTACTTGTAAAAGGCACCCCACAGGGTGACGTTAAACTGCCAATGAGTTTTGAGGTAGTAGACGGCAAAATTATTGGCAAAGTTACCAACCCTGAAACCAAAGAAGTAGCCACTATGACCTCGGTTGAAATAAAAGGCGAAGAGTTGTTTGCTGCCTTTTCGGCAGGTGGATATGACCTCACAATGGTTATCACCAAAAAAGACGACGACCACTTTGTAGGTAAACTGATGGATATGATAGAGGTTGAAGGTACGCGTCTGAAATAAACTGCGTTTCTGAACTTTGATTTAGCGGTGCGTCGCGACGCACCGCTAAATCAAAGTTCAGAATAATTACTCCCCTACCGGGAAATACATATCAAACCGGGCGCCTTTGCCCAACTCCCCGCTGGCGGTTATAAACCCGGCGTGGTTTTCTACAATTTTTTTTACAATAGCCAGTCCGATTCCCGTTCCGGGGTACTCATCTTTACCGTGCAGGCGTTTAAATACCTGAAAAATGGCCTCGTTATATTCAGGCTCAAAGCCAATGCCGTTGTCGGTTATTGAAAAATGATAATAGCTCTGTTTAGGGTCTATACCCGAAATACTGATTCCGCTACCCGGTACTACCACACAGGTAATACTTATGCGGGGTTGTTCATCAGTTTTAGAAAACTTAAGCGCGTTGGTAAGTAAATTGGTAAAAAGCTGCTCAAACTGATACTTCACCACGTGCATAGTTGGCATATTTAGCACCTCTACTACCGCATTCTTTTGTTGAATAGTGTCTTTCAGTTGTTCAAGTATGCCATCAGTAAGCGAGGCCAGTTCAACAGGCTCATAATGCCTTGCAGCCGTATTGGCTCTTGAGTAAGCCAGCAGGTCGAGTATCAGTTGCTGCATACGTCTGGAGGCATTCTGCAGGCGCATAAAGTAATCCTTGCCTTTGTCAGACAGCCTGTCTTTTTCAATTTCCAGTATCCGTGCCGAAAACGTCTGTATTTTTCTGAGGGGTTCCTGCAAATCATGGCTGGCCACGTAGGCAAACTGCGCCAGTTCGTTATTCAACTTGCTTAGTTCTTCGTTCGATTCCTGCAGCTCTTTTGTTCTTTGTTTTACCTGCTCTTCCAGTTGGTCGGTAAAAATCTTCCAGTCGTGCACGTCGGTACTGGTACCTACCCACATTACAATATTACCGTCTTCGTCTTTCTGTGGCAGCGCGCGGCTCAGCTGCCAGCGGTACTGGCCGTCATGCCGCCTGAAACGGTGTTCCATTTTAAACAGCTCTCCTGTTTTTACGGCTTTCAGCCATAGCTGGCGGTTGGTTTCTTTTTCTTCGGCACACAAAAGCCCTAACCAGCCCTGCGGGTCCAGTTGGTCTTTGGTCATACCCGAGAAGTCATACATGGCCTGATTAAAATAGCTCATATTGCCTTCGGGGTCGCTCGTCCATATATGCTGTGGCATTGAGTCGGCCAGTAAACTAAACTTCTGCTCTCTGGTTTCCAGTTCGCGGCGGTAATTCATTTCAGTGGTCATGTCTCTGATGGTCCCCAGCATTTTATAAGGTTCGTTCGCCTCATTATACAGCACCGTGCCGCGGGCCTCAAACCATCGGATTATTTTATCGGTACGTATCAGCCTCGAAACATAATGCAGCACACCTGTTTCCGTAGCTGTTTTAAAGGCCTTTTCTCTTACAGGCAAATCATCCGGGTGCAGGTGCCTGATAAAGTCATCATGCATCAAATCACCGACAGACTCATACCCGAAAATCTGCAGGTATCTTTCAGAAGCCCATATCTCACCCGTTTTCAGGTTCAGTTCCCAGGTGCCCAGTTCACTGGCTTTCAAAACTATCTTTAAACGCTCTTCGCTTTCAGACACCTGCCTTTTGGTGCTCTTCTGGTTGGTTATGTCGCGGGCAATTTTAGAGGCCCCGATAATTTCACCGCGCGGGTTTTTTACGGGCGATATGGTAAGCGAAATATCTATTTTCCGGCCGTCTTTTCTGATACGCTCGGTTTCAAAATGCTCTATCCGCTCGCCTTTTTTCAATCGGCTGATAATCTCGTCTTCTTCCTGCAGGCGGTCGGCAGGTATCAGTTTCGACACATGCTGGCCTATCATTTCTTCAGCCTTATAACCCATAATGCGCTCACCGGCGGCATTCCAGCTCGTAACAATGCCATCAAGGCCCTTGCTGAGAATCAAATCTTCCGACGACTCCACAATGGCTGCCAGGGTTGCCATTTTTTCTTCTGCCACCCGGCTTTCTGTAATGTCTTTCAGGGTACCCAGGATTCTTACAGGCTGGCCCCCGTCATTATAAAACACCTTGGCCGTTGTCTGTATCCACTTCTGCTCGCCGTTGTTCATCCTCATCCTGAACTGGTAGTCAAACTGGCCTGTTTCCAGTGCTTTGCCAAACATTTCTTTCAGCTTCAGTATATCGGCCTCGTCAATCATTTCGGCGTATCCATCTGGGGGCAACCCCGGGTTGATACCCAATATTTTATTCATGATGTCAGACGACACCACCTCTTTTGTCAGTATATTATAATCATAAATACCAATATTGCTGATGTCAACCGCCAGGCGCATGCGTTCTTCCAGTTCTTCCACTTTCAGGCGTGCCAATATCTGCTCTGTTACCTCATAACCGGAAATGATAATTCCTATTACTTCTTCATTCACGTTCTGAAGCGGCTGAAACGTTAAATTGGCAAAGGCCTCTTTTGGCGCACTGCCGGGCTGGCTGAACAGAAAGCGCATCGCAGCATCAGTATGCGTTACACCGGTTGAATACACTTTATTGAGAACGCTCTCAAAAACTTCTTTCGTTAATTCGGGCATTACCACACCCAGCTTTTTGCCTATCAATTCGCGCTGACCAAAAAACCGTAAAAAAGACGGATTTGCCAGTTCAAACACGTAATCTGTGCCTTTAAGCACACAAAAAATACCAGATGCCTGCATGAAAAAGTTGTTAACAGTCTGTTGGAAATCAAGCTGAACAGATAAATTTGAATCATCGGATGCGTTCGGAGATGACTTATTGCCCATAGCTATGCTTCAGATTAGATGTCAGATTGGTATGAATAGTACAGAGAGATAATCATCCGGCAACAAATATATACAATATCTGTGCAATTATTCTTTTTCTATAATCTCATAATCGTTCACTACCCATTGGCCGCCATCCTTTTTTATCAGGTTGATGGCCAGATCGGCATTTTCTTTTTGCCCATAAACCTTTAGTTCTATGGTCAGTTCTGTCTGGCCGTTGCGTTTTCTGAAGTTAAAATCGGGCACTTTGCTTAGTTTAACCACCTCGCCAGTTTTTTGGCGGATGGCCTGATTACCATAAATAAAGGCTTCAGCCACCATGTACTCCTGCCTTTGGCGTATGTAATACCCAGCCAGGTTCCGCAACTGCAAAAACACCAGCAGCAAAACAATAAATACACCGGCCAGCAGCTCTGTAAATTTGTTAAAGCTACTGGTTTCGTCGGCTACCACGTCGGTTTTAAATAGTACGTCGCCCAGGCGTTTTTTGTATATCAGCACCGCCAGTGCTTCTATTGGTAAGGCAATCAGGGTCATGTTCCGCCAGACGCGCCTCAGTGCAGATGCGCCATTGCTGATTTCAAGCCCCAGAAAATACTTGCCGGGGCTGCGCCCAAAGGGCAGGTCTTTCAGTAATAGCAGCAAGGCAGCCAACGCCAGCGAACCATAAAGAGCGGGCAGAAAGTCTTGCCGGAGCATAAAAACGCTCAGCACCATCAACAGTGTTGATGGTACCGCAATAACCAGCAAATCAATCAGAAAAGCGTAGATTCTTTTTTGTTTCATTATTTATCAGACCGCAGAATCAGTAGGTTTTAGCCAAATATAAATCAAATCGTTTATTATATAAAATACCTCTGTTAATTATTTGAATCGGTTTCTTAAACATTTATACCCTTTTGGTATGAAACCGTAATTCATAAGCCAAAACCATTTCCTGATATTTTACCAACATTTCTGCCAAAAAAATCATACTTTTGCGGTTCCGTAACCAGCGCACTGTCGCATGGCTGAACCATCCAAGTACAATTTATGAATATCGAATCATCATTAAAAACTGCTATTGCGCAGGCATTATCTGCATTGTTTCAGGTTGAAGAAGAAGTAACGCTGCAACCCACCAAGGCCGACTTTGAGGGCAATTACACCTACGTGGTTTTTCCGTTAGTGAAACAACTGCGCAAAAGCCCTGCTGATATTGCCAACGCCCTGGGAGAATACCTGAAAACCAGTACCAATTATATAAAAGCCTTTAACGTTGTACAGGGATACCTGAATCTGGTATTGGCCGACGACGTATGGTTTGACACCCTGAACGCCATACTGGCCGACAGCACCTTTGGTGTGTTGCCCCAAAACAATCAGTCGGTCATGGTTGAGTACTCCTCGCCCAATACCAACAAACCGCTGCATCTGGGGCATTTAAGAAACAATTTTCTGGGCTACTCGGTCTCTAAAATTCTGGAAGCCAACGGCTATAATGTAGTAAAAACCTGCCTGGTAAACGACCGCGGCGTGCATATATGCAAATCTATGTGGGCGTATCAGCAGTTTGGCAATGGCGAAACGCCGGAGTCGGCAGGATTAAAGGGCGACCACCTGGCGGGCAAGTATTATGTCATTTTCGACAAACACTACAAATCTGAGATTGAGACCCTTGTTCAACAGGGCATGACAGAGGAAGAAGCCAAGAAAAATGCACCGGCAATAAAAGCCGTGCAGGAGATGCTCATTAAATGGGAAGAAGGCGATGAAGAAACCCTGGCCCTGTGGCGTAAAATGAACGACTGGGTTTTTGCGGGCTTCAACGAAACGTATCAGAAAATCGGGGTGTCGTTTGACAAAACCTATTATGAGTCTAACACCTACCTGCTGGGTAAAGATATAGTAGAAGAAGGGCTGGCTAAGGGCATTTTCTTCAAAAAAGAAAACGGTAGCGTATGGATTGACCTGAAAGAAGAAGGGCTCGACGAAAAACTGGTGCTGCGTGCCGATGGTACTTCTGTTTATATTACGCAGGATTTAGGCACCACCGACCTGAAGTTTCAGGACTACAGCAACAATAAGTCGATATGGGTGGTGGGTAACGAGCAAGACTACCACTTTCAGGTGTTGTTTGCCATTATGAAAAAACTGGGCCGCAGCTATGCAGATGGCTGTTATCACCTGAGTTATGGCATGGTAGACCTGCCGTCTGGCAAGATGAAATCTCGTGAAGGAACGGTGGTAGATGCCGATGATCTGGTGGCTGAAATGATTGCCACCGCCGAGGTTACCACGCGTGAACGTGGCAAGATTGATGATTTCAGCAAAGAAGAGGCCGACAGCCTGTTCAGCATGATTGCCCTAGGCGCTTTGAAATACTTTTTGCTGAAAGTAGAGCCCAAGAAAAAAATGCTGTTTAACCCGGCCGAATCTATCGATTTTCAGGGTAACACGGGGCCGTTTATTCAGTACACCCATGCGCGTATCTGCTCTATTTTGCGCAAGGCTGCATCGCAGGGTATCGCCGTGGGCAACAGCGTAAAAAATGTGGCCATAGAAAAGGCCGAAGCCGACCTGATTTTTGTACTGAACGAATACCCGGCAGCATTGCAAAAGGCTGGTAATGAGTATTCGCCGTCGGTTATAGCCAGCTATACCTACGACCTGGCCAAGACATTCAACCACTTTTATGCGGGTATATCTATCATGAACGAACCCGACACCGACAAACAGCTTTTCAGGCTGGCATTAATAAAAGCAGTTTCAGAAACAATTCGTAAGGCAACTGCGTTATTAGGCATAGAAGTACCCAACAGAATGTAATACCTGAAACTTTCAATCAAACCAATCAATTAAAATGAAAAAGACCCTCATTTTAGCCGCAGCAGCAGTGGTTACCCTTATAGGTGCCATGAGTTTTGTTGCTGTAAACAATGTTCTATCCGAAACAGAATTAAGCCGCCCCGCGTCGGCAGTAGCCAAAGGTTCGTTCTATGATTACTCGTTGAAATCGCTCGACGGCAAAAAAACTATTGATTTCAGCCGTTACAAAGGCAAAAAAGTAGTTGTGTTAAATGTGGCCTCTAAATGTGGTTTTACCCCACAGTATGCCGACTGGCAGGCGTTCCACAAAAAATATGGCGACAAAATAGTGGTATTGGGTATCCCGGCCAATAATTTCCGTTCGCAGGAACCCGGCTCAAATGAAGAAATTGCCGAGTTCTGTCAGAAAAACTACGGCGTTACTTTCCAGATGTTAGAGAAAGTGAGCGTGGTAGGTGAAGACCAACACCCGCTTTACCAGTGGCTGAGCCACAAAGACCTGAACGGCTGGAACGACAGCGCGCCAACCTGGAATTTCTGCAAGTATGTAATTAACGAAAAAGGCGAACTAACCAATTTCTTCAACTCAAAAGTTACGCCTGACAACGAAGAGTTCAAAAAAGCCGTTGGGATTTGATTCTGAAGCTAATAATCCGGTACCGAAAATCACGTAGGTATGATATATTGGTAGAATAGAATAGATATTTGCATTGAAAGTCCCGTAGGGACGGTATATTAAAATATCGTCCCTACGGGACTTCTTTAATTTAACCGACAAACCTGATTCTACTGATAGATTATCCCTCTGGGATACCTGAATCTGTCGACTTGATTCACAATTCATGAATTTATACTAAACATTGCATAATTCTGAACTCGGAATATGTAATTTTGCAACTAATCGAACACATTACTCAATTGTTACTGAATATCGCCCGAATATGAAAAACTGGCTTTCGGCTGCCCGCCCCCGTACCTTACCGTTGTCGTTATCGAGTATCCTGATGGGCAGTTTTCTGTCTGTATCAGCCAGGCAATTCAACTGGCTTATTTTTGCCTTTTGCTGCCTTACCACCATTGCCTTACAGGTACTCTCTAACTTTGCCAACGACTACGGCGACACCCAGAACGGCGCCGACCTGGCCGGGCGTGTGGGGCCGCAAAGAGCGGTACAGTCGGGCGCCATTACACCACAGCAGATGTTCAGGGGTATTATATTGCTAGCCGTTATCTGCCTTATTTTTGGCGTTTCATTACTTTATTTTGCCTTCAAAGATGCCGAAGCCAACCAGTTCTGGGGTTTTCTGGGGCTGGGTTTGTTATGTATGCTGGCTGCTTATACCTACACAGCCGGTAAAAAACCTTATGGGTATGCAGGGCTGGGCGATGTATCGGTGCTGATATTCTTTGGCCTGGTGGGTGTGCTGGGCAGTAATTATTTATACACCAAAACCTTCGACTGGCTCAATCTGCTCCCTGCGCTCAGCTGCGGTTTCTTTGCTACGGGGGTGTTAAACATCAACAATATCAGAGACATAGCGTCAGACACCCGGGCAGGCAAGAAGACTATCCCCGCCCGCCTGGGGCGCGAAACCGCCATCAGATATCACTGGTTTCTATTGCTGGGTGGTATGCTGAGCATACTGGCCTACAGCCTTCTGAAAGAACAATACCTGATTATCTATGTGCTTTGCTTCCCTTTGTTTTTCATCAACGGCATCAAGGTATCCAGACTCCCCAACCCCGACCCCATGCTGAAACAGATGTCGCTCTCAACACTGGCATTTGTGTTGCTGTTTGGTATCGGGCAGTTGTTGTTGTAGAACCGATTCTTGTAGAAATACTATTTTTATTTGCGTAGAGACAATGGCACTGCCTTGTCTCTTTTTTTATTACCTCAATGCACAAAAAAAGAGCAACACACCGCTGCTCTTTCTTTTATTGCCACAATGTACCCAAATGACACAATGTTTCACAAATGATAGTTTCCCAATCACTCATTCACTCATTCACCATTCACTAATTCACAATTCGCTCATTCACCATTCGCTCATTCACTCATTATTTCCCCGCCGCCACTGACGACTTGGCCTCCAGAAATTTCTTCTCGTTGGCTCTGATTTTCACCACAACCCGGCGGTTTTTACGGCGGCCTTCCGGTGTAGCATTGCTTTCAACGGGTCTGGTAGCGCCATAGCCCGCAATGGCCATTCTTTCGGCCAACACGCCATTACCTTTCAGATACAAAGCCACGGCTTTGGCCCGGTTTTCAGACAATATCTTGTTCTTCATCTGGTTTCCACTACTATCGGCATGGCCTTCTATAAATATTTCAGTGTAAGGGTATTCGTTCAGCACACCAGATATGCTTCCTAAAACTCCTTTGGCATTACTGGTAAGATTTTCTGAGCTTGACTCAAAGTAAAAATCAGGTTGAAATGCAATGTTGATACCGTCGGCCGTGCGCACAATGTCTGCACTGCCTTTGGTGGCGTCAATAAGGGCGGTTGCCAGTTTGTCAAGCATAATTCCGATTCTTACAGCAGCCTCGGCAGCTACAGGGTCTTTTTTCCGACCGGATTCCTGAGAAGATTTTTTTGATGATTTGCACGCTGCAACAAGCATTATACCCAATGCCGCCACCGCCAGAAGCCGATGTAGTTTCATGTTTTTTTAAGTGTTAAAAGCTACGTAAGTAAGAGGACTTAGTTTTTAAAAAAGTATTTAAACCGGGCAAAGTTCCTAAAAAACATTTAAAGATTGCAAGTTTTTTGACGAATAATTATATAAGCCCCTCACTTACAGAAATTTAATAAAATCTTTTAATGAAAATCCTTGAGTAAATAACCAATACTTTTATCTTTGCTAAAGTATATTTCCAGAGAAAATCACTTACATTCTTACTTACACCTACCCAAAAATCTAGCATGAATAACCGTTTTTTCCTGGTCTGCTTCCTGATAGCGGCATTGGGGGCAACGCAGTTATGTGCACAGCAAACTGCGTCTGATTATTTTGACATCGGTGTCTTAAAAAGCAAAGCCGGCGACTTTGTGGGAGCTTCTCATGCCTACAGCACTGCTATATCTATGAATCCGGACAACCCCAGCAGCTATTTCAACCGCGGCCTTGCCAAACAACAACTGAAAGACCACCGCGGGGCCATTATGGACTTTGACAAAACCATTGACCTGGACCCCAAAAATGCCCTGGCGTACTTGTTTAGAGGTAAAAGCAAAAGCGAGCAGGACGATTACCGCTCGGCCCTGCAAGACTACAATCGCACCATTGATTTAAGCGCCGACGACGCCCTGGCGTATTTGTACAGAGGCACCGCCCGCGCCAAGTTGTTTGATTACACCCGTGCCATACAAGACTTTACCAAAGTGCTGGAACTGAACACCGAAGAGGTGAACAAGTTTCAGGCTTATTTTTCTCGCGGTTTGTGTAAATCCCGCCTGGAAGATTTTCAGGGTAGTATTGCCGATTTTACAAAAGCCATTGATTTAAACCCGAAACGCTCGCAGACTTTTGCCAGCAGGGGGTTCAGCAGGCTCAGAATAAACGATTATACGGGCGCCATTAAAGACTTTGACGAGGCCATTAAGCTAAACCCTGAAGATGGCGAATCGTTGTATAACAGGGGTTTCAGCAAAACTAAAATTGATGATTACCGGGGTGCCATCAGCGACTTCGACAAAGCCATTGCCTTAGACAACCAGCATATAAAGGCCTATTACGGCCGCGGATTCTGTTACAGCAGGCTTAATAATCAGAAAAGCGCCTTAAATGACCTCACCAAAGCCATTGAAATCAATAACCCAAATATTGAATCGAAAGTGGTGTATAATGGACGAATAACCCGGAATATTCTGGACGAACTCCGGAATCAGGTGCAGGAAAAAAGCAAAATCAACGAGTTTTCTGACGACCGCTCAGAAGGCTACTATAGCCGCAGCATTGTAAAATTCAAAAACGGAGATGCCAAAGATGCAATTATAGACCTGAACAAGGCCATTGAGTTAAACCCGATATCGGCAGAGGCCTATTTTTTCCGTGGCTTTGTACGCTCATCTATGAATGCCCAGAAAGATGCCCTGCAAGACTGCAACAATGCCATTAAGCTGAACCCAAAATATGCCGAAGCCTACTACGTAAGAGGCATTATTAAACACGCTCTGGGCGACGAAAACGGTGGCTGCTACGACCTGAGCCACGCCGGAGAACTGGGCTACTCAGCCGCCTACAACGTAATACGCGAATATTGTAACTAAGCATTGCTACTTAATATAACGCAAAAAAGCTCCTATTCGACAGAACAGGAGCTTTTCTTTTTATTTTATATTAGCAAATAATGCTCACAACTCAACCAGCGTTTCAGCATCACACTGATAAATAAATTGAACGGTTTCGGCCAGTTCGGCTTCTGAAAGCTTTTTCATCTGGGTATCGAAACTTCCGGCATATTTGGCTGTAATATCTTTGGCCTTGTCAATGATTTCGGCAATGAAAGGATGTTTGGGCTTACCGATTGACTGCCCGAAGTCCATGATATCGGCCTTGAACATCAGGTTCATTGGTATCTTATACATCTGCCCGTTTTTAGCGGCACAAACCGGCACGGGTTCATACACCGGCGAAGCCGAAAACTCCCCGATTTTCTTTTGCGCTCTTTTATACAGTTCGTCAGACTCCCCGAAAATCACAGCCACTTTTTTGCGGTGGCTGGTGCCTCGTTCTTCTATCATGCCATCCAGTTTGTCGAGTAACTGACGTAAACTAACGGTATTCTTACCGCTTCTGATACGTTCACGGATTGACTGGCGGATAAAATAAGTAATTGACTGCGTAACGGTAAGCCCGATTTCAGCCATCTGCTTAAAAATCAATGACGACGGCGACATGCCCGGTATGGTGTTTGGGTCATGCAGCAGCACGCGCCCGTCTGGCGTTAAAAAGCCATCTATGCGGGTTACTACACAAAAACCCAGTGTGTTGAAAGTCTTCAACAGGCTCTCATGTATTTTATGCAGATTCTCCATGCTGGTTTCCACCGGAATCCGCTTCTTGGTTACATTCGATTTATATTTCGATTTAAAATCAAAAGTCTGTATTTCGCCGTAAATCTCTGTTGGTGGCAGGGCAATGGCTTTGCCGTCATCATGTTGTATTACGCCGCAGCTAAATTCCTGCCCATGCACAAACTCTTCTATCATCACATAATCTTCGGCATGTACAGACACCACGGTGGCGGTATCGGCCGTAAACAATACGGCATCCAGCTCTTCCATCAGGTCGGCAGGGTGCGCCAGTATTTTACCGTTTACCATAACCGGGAAACCAATGCCCTCGTCCAGGTTAGAGGTTTTCTCCATAATGTGGCGTTTCTGGCGTTCGGTCAGTTTCTCCCAGTCGCTCTTCTTGAAAATCGCCTCAAAGAAACACTGGTTAACGGCCTTGGTAAACTCTTCCAGACTTCTTTTTCTGACAATGGCCACCCCGATTGATGAGCCCTGATGCGGTGCTTTTACCACAAACGGAAAACCGATTGAGTTAATGAGGTCGGTGAAAAGTTTTGAGCGGTCGGCCGATGCCCATTCTTCGCGGGTAAAGGTAATGGTCTTTTTCTGCTGGCCGGTAACAAGCGCTATCAGCTTGTTTTGCATGGGTTTGTTTATACCCACAGCAGAGCCCATCAGCCCCGGGCCCATGTATGGAATGCCGTACCACTCCAGCAACCCTTGCAAACTACCGTCTTCAGCCTGTGGGCCGTGCATAATCGTAAAGGCAAAGTCCATTATTTCCGGAAAATCGGCCGGATGAATCTGTTTACCTACTTTATAAATTAATTTGTATAGCTGAGTTTCGTTGAGTTCTCCTAACGATTCTATATATACCCTGAAACCGCGGTTGAGGTTTTTAGAAGGAAAAAAATCACGGATAGATTCTTCGTAGAGTAGTTCAGGGTTAATCTGAATAAAATGACCTAAGCTGTCAACAAATATCGGTATTGGCTCAAACAAGGCTTTGTCAATATGCTCGAAAGCTGTCTTACCGCCAAGGTACGATATTTCCCTTTCTCTGGCTTGTCCGCCAAAGAAAACCCCTACTCTGATTTTGGTTGCCATTTTATAACCTAAAGCTGATTATTTGATTAGCGCAGTGTCTGCAAATGAAAAGTGCCTGCAAGATAATAAAAAAGCCACTTGCAAACACAAGTGGCTGTATATTTTTAGCTTAACCAAGCCCTGCAACGGTATTAAAACGCCGGGGTCAGGTTTAGCGCTTCTACTTTTCGTATCTCGGGCACGGCTTTTAGAATAGCCTCTTCAAGCCCAGCTTTAAAAGTCATTGACGACATCGGACACGACCCACAAGCACCCATCAGTTCCAGTTTTACTGTGTAGTCGTCAGTAATTTCAACCACTTTCACATTTCCGCCGTCGGTTTGTAAATAAGGTCTTACTGAGTTTAAGGCAGTTTCTACTCTTTCTATTAAATTTTCCATATACCTTTCAATCGGAGTATTTGTCTATTACAAAAGTAAAAAAATATTGAAAAAGTTCAAAATCGGAGCTAGAAAGATGACACCAACTAACCTTTAAGGCGTTTTCAATCTGGATTATTCTTTTTACTGATGTTAGCTACTTCAGCAAAATCAATACCGGCCATCTTTAAAATACTTTTGTAGGTACCCAATTTTAAATCTTTATTACCGTGTATCGGAACCGGCAGTGTTTGTCTGGTGTCTTCATTAAAAAAAAATATGATGGCTCCCGTTTATTCTCACTAACACCCAACCTCTTTGAGTAAGTAATTTAACCAGAGACTTCGGTGATAAATCCATCAGGCTGATACAAGATTTGATAAACGATTTTTAGAAGAAGATTCAGAAATAGTAATGGAAGCCTCAATAACATCATTATCGTCCGGTATAGGCAATCCTTTTTCTTCCATAACCATCAACACACCCTCTAAGGCCTCCTTTACGTGCTCAATTGCTTCTTCAATGGTTTCCCCAAACGAAAAACAATGCTGCAGCGAAGGTATATTAGCCATATAGCCTCCATCCTCCTGCTTTGTAATATGCACTTTATAATTTCTGCTTTTCATTTCATGCATTCTTAAATTTTACCAAATATAATTAAACCCGGTATCAAAAGCAATCGTATAATTAATAATGCAACCAAAACTATTACGTTCAAATCCAAACAATTATTCCTCTCTTTACTATCTTTACAACCTCCAATTCAATCAATTTCCAAACTGTATCAATTAATCAACCAACTATGCGAAGCTTTATCTTAGTGCTTATGTTTTTCTGCACTGTGGCGGTGTATGCCCAAGCGCCAGACCCCTCCTACGTACAGAACAATTACCTGAAACGTGAGGTCTATATTACCATGCGAGACGGCGTGCGCCTGTTTACCTCTATCTACCTGCCCAAAGACTCAACAAAAAAATACCCTGTCATGATGCAGCGCACCCCCTATTCGGTGGCTCCTTATGGTGAAGGGAAACTAAAAACTCAGGTAGGCCCAAGCGCCGAACTGATGCAGGACGGCTTCATTTTTGTGTATCAGGATGTACGCGGACGCTGGATGTCGGAGGGTGAATTTATTGAAATGCGCCCCCATCAGGACACCAAAAGCGGCAAAGCATTTGATGAATCGACCGATACTTATGACACCATTGAATGGCTGATGAAAAACCTGAACTACCACAACGGCAAAGTGGGTATGTGGGGTATCAGTTATCCGGGTTTTTATGCTTCTGCCGGGCTTATGGCCAACCACCCTGCGCTGGTGGCGTCGTCTCCCCAGGCACCCATGGCCGACTTGTGGCGCGGCGACGACAGCTATCATAACGGCGCTTTTATGTTGCCCCATAACTTCGGGTTTTACCCGTCGTTCACCAACCGGACAGACGGTAAACCTACACAAACGCCCGGCAAACGCTTTGACTTTGGCACACCAGACGGCTACCAGTTTTATCTGAATCTGGGCCCGATAAAAAACTCATTAAAATATACCGAAACTCTGGGCAAAGACCCTTACTGGCGCGCCAATCTGGAACACCCGAATTATGATGAGTTCTGGAAAAGCCGCAATATTCTGAATCACCACAACGGTATCAGACACGCCGTAATGGTGGTGGGTGGCTGGTATGACGCCGAAGACCTGTACGGTACTTTTAAAACCTACCAGTCTGTTGAACAAAAAAACCCCGGTATTGTTAATATTTTTGTGGTTGGCCCCTGGGTACATGGCGGCTGGGCCAGAGGCGACGGCGACATATTGGGCAATGTGAATTTCGGACAAAAAACGGGTATTTATTACCGCCAGAATATAGAGCGTAAATTTTTTAATTATTACCTGAAAGGCATCGGCGACAATAATTTTAATGAAGCCACCATGTACGAAACCGGAAGCAACCAATGGAGAACCTTTACCGAATGGCCACCCAAAGCAGCTAAAGAACGTAATCTGTACTTTGGTGCCAACGGTAAACTTTCTTTTGATGCCCCGGCTGCAGCCCAAAGCGCAAGCCAGTACACCTCAGACCCCGCCAAACCGGTGCCGTCGTCAGACTATATCACCTCTGGTATGCCGCGCGAATACATGGTTGACGACCAACGCCACGCCAGCCGCCGCCCGGATGTGCTTACGTTCCAGACTGACGTGCTCGACAAAGACATTACCCTTGCCGGTAATATCTGGGCGGACCTGAAGGTATCAACCACAGGTACTGATGCCGACTTTGTTGTAAAAGTGATAGATGTGTATCCCGACGACGCCAAAGACAACCCCAACACAGCCAAACATATCCGAATGGCGGGTTATCAGCAAATGGTAAGAAGCGAGGCTATGCGCGGTAAATTCCGTAAGAGTTTTGATACCCCCGTGCCATTTAAGCCGGGTAAGGTAGAAGAGGTAAATTTTGAGTTGCAGGATGTGCTGCACACTTTCAAGAAAGGCCACCGCATTATGGTACAGGTGCAAAGCACGTTTTTCCCTATCATAGACCGCAACCCGCAGAAGTTTCTGCCCAATATTCATTATGCCGACCCCTCAGATTTCCAATCGGCCACGCATAAGGTGTATCACAACAAAACCAACGCCAGCCACCTGAAAGTGCGCGTGTTAGAATAAAACACAGGCTTGTATAACACGGCCATAAAAAAGGCCTGCGGTGCGTTTACAGCTCGCCGTAGGTCTTTTTCTTTTTCAGAAAATAAGCCAGTACAATGCTTTTCGGATAGACATCTTTTAATACTTTGGGCGATTTTCGTTCCAGATTCCGTATCATACCATAAAAAGCAAAATGCGCTCTAATAATAGCCCGAACATCTTTAAAAGACCCACCCAGAAATAACTTTATACCAGACACCCCGTCGAGTATCAATCTTAAGAAAATAGTAGAAAACAACCGGCCCTGCGGCAGATTCTTGTACATCATGGCCAGCCCGTTGCGATAGTTAAGAAAAGTTTTGCGCGGGTTTGATTTATGTAATGTGCCACCCCCCACATGATAAACCGTTGAGGCTGCTGAATAATATACCTGGTAGCCTGCGTTCTTCATACGCCAGCAAAGGTCTATCTCTTCCATGTGGGCAAAGAATGAGGTATCAAAGCCACCCAGCTCATGAAAAACCGACGCCCGCACAAACATACAGGCACCCGTGGCCCAGAACACCTCGCGGGTATCGTCATACTGCCCGTTGTCGGCTTCGCAGGTATCAAAAATTCTTCCTCTGCAAAACGGATACCCCAGCCAGTCAATGTACCCTCCGGCTGCCCCGGCATATTCAAATTGTTGCCTATTGTTATAATCTTTCAGTTTGGGCTGGCAGGCAGCTATAGCGGGGTTGGCATCCAGCAGCTCAACCACCGGAGCCACCCAGTTGGGCGTAACCTCTACGTCTGAGTTCAGCAACACATAATAGTCGGCCTCTATTTGCGCCAGCGCCTCGTTGTATCCGCCAGCAAATCCGGTATTGACAGGCAGGCTGATTAACCTGATTTGCGGATAATTATGCCGCATAAACACCAGAGAATTGTCGGTAGAGGCGTTGTCGGCCACTACAATTTCATACCCCTCAGCGTGTTTAATCACAGAAGGCAGAAATTCCCCAAGAAACCCCTGCCCATTATAATTAAGTATAACTATTGCTACTTTTGACATGCAGAATCAATTGTGAATGAGCGATTGAGCGAATGAGTGATTTAGTGAATGAGCGGCCGCCGCTGCGGTGATTTAGCGGGCGGCGTTCCGCTGAATGAGTGATTAATCCTAAATACATACCAACCTATTACTGTGGCAGGTAATTGTATGATTATACCAGATATGTACTTATAAAAAATTAACTAACAATATTTTACCACGGAGTGGCTCGGAGTTTAGCACAGCGTTTCACGAAGTTTAGAGAAAAATCCTCCGTGAAACTCCGTATTTTCAACTTTGTGTTACTCCGTGGTTTAAATCTTTAATTTTAATTAATATTTTCTTTGTACTTATAGTAAACCACTAACCTGAAGAAGCCATATCGTGTTTACATCCTAATCACTCATTCACTCATTCACTCAACCACTCATTCACTCAATCGCTCATTCGCTAAATTATTACTTCCCAAACATACTTCCCAAATCCATACCGGGTATGTTCGGTATCAGGCCTTCGGTACTTTTCTTCAATTCTTCTTTGGCTTTTTCTTCTACCTTCTCCAGCGCCTTGTTGGTGGCCGCCACAATCAGATCCTGCAATATTTCTTTATCATTGCCTTTCAGCAGTTCATCATCTATCTCAATTTTCAGAATCTGTTTTTTACCATTTACGGTAGCCTGCACCAAGCCGGCACCTGCTTCTCCGGTTTCGGTTATTTTGCCCAGGTTTTCCTGTGCTTCCTGCATACGGGCCTGCATTTCTTTCATTTTACCGGCCAGCCCGAAAATATCTCCCATGTTCATGATTATATCAGAATTTAATGTTTCTTTTTCCAACACAAAACTACAAAAAAAGGCCGTCGGTTCAGACAGCCCACCCAAATATGATTTGCATTACCCTAAACGCCTACCTCAACTTTCACTAAAACAAAGCGCCATTATAAGGGGTAACGCTGCCCGTTTAAAGAGCCAAAGGTTTTAAGTGGTATAAAACGGGCAAATAATTCTTCCGAATACCAGCCTTCATCGCGGGTTTTTCTTACAACATCCGCATGTGTTCGCTGTTTGTAGGCAAACTGCTTCACGTCGTTCAGGCTCTCCCAGATAGAAAAAGTAGCCTGCCTGACAAACGGCATCTCGCCTACCCCTACCGAAGTAACAAAACCCGCTGCCTCTTTAATGCCTGCCGCAACCGGCGGCACATTGGCCCAGAAACCACGCAACTTGGACGGACGGATGCTGGCACGGGTAAGCACAGCTATTTTGCCCTGATAATCTTTACTGACCACACTTTTGCTGAAGGGCTCCTTGCCGTCCCATTTACCATGCGCCTCGCAGGGCTGGCACAATATGGTCCACTGCTCATGGCAAAGGGTTTTCCACCAGCGCTGAAGAAACGAATGTTGTCTGAAATTTTCAAAATCAGCCTCGGTTTCCCAAACGGCCAGCAGCCCCCATTGTTTCAGGTCGGGTTCTATATCAAATGTACCGTTTTTACCACAACCCAGCAATTTCCAGAAGGTCAATCCCCTGGTAAACAAAAGCGGTAACCTGAACACAGCCATAGAAATAAAGGCCAGCGGAACCGCCCAGCCCGGATAACGCACAATAGTAAGCGACATGAACATAGACAGACAGTTGATTTAATTAAGGCATTTAAACATAGCCGAAGGCATAATAATGCAAAGTAATTTATTTTGATGATTAATAAGAAGCCTGTCTCAGAAACACACTTTTATTCTATAATGAAAACAATTGAGCGCATTCATTGTTTGAGTTTCCAATCAAATAATCAATCTGGATTTACCTGCTTTGGGTTAATAATTGATTAAAACCCTAACCTTTCACGCCCAAAGCATCGCTTTACCACAAATACCCCTTACCTTTGCAAAAAAATGTGGATATGAGAAAACTGCAGATGGAAGAACTGAACCGGCTGACGGTTGAGGAGTTTCAGGAAGTGGAAAAGAAAAATTTTTGTCTGATTCTGGACGACGTCAGAAGCTTGAACAACGTTGGGTCGGTGTTCAGAACGGCTGATGCCTTTCTGGTTGAGAAAATATATCTGTGTGGCATAACCGGCACCCCGCCCCACCGCGAAATTGAAAAAACAGCGTTGGGGTCAACAGAATCGGTAGCCTGGGAACACCGCAGCAGCATTACAGACCTGATTGCCGAGCTGAAAGGCAATGGCTACACCGTTTTGGCCATTGAGCAGGTTGAAAACAGCATAAAACTACCGGATTTCAGACCCGAGGCCAGTCAAAAATATGCTTTTATATTTGGCAACGAGGTTTTCGGGGTTAATGATACGGCTATTGCCGCTGCCGATGGCTGCCTTGAAATACCCCAGTTTGGCACCAAGCACTCGCTCAATATCTCGGTTACTGTGGGTATTATCTGTTGGGACTACGTTTCAAAACTGATAGCCATTCATTGAACAACACGCCATGCAATTTTTTTGGCGTTTGTTTCGTCTTTATTTATAATTACCCCACTAAAAACCAGAAAATGCGTCTATCGGCATTCATCTCTTTACTTCTACTGGCATTTTGCAACTTGTTTGCACAGCAATCAATGCCTGCCGTGCCGGTTGTATGCCATTATATTGAAGAAAACAGTTTCACCGAGATTCTGCCTGAAAGATTATTTTCTGCCAATGCCAGACCTGCCGCTACTGCCACCATTGAAGTTACTTATGTAGACTTCCCTGAAACTGCCAAAGCGGCCTACGAAAAAGCCATGAGTATCTGGGCCGGGTATCTGTACTCAAGCCAGCCCATACGCATTAAAGCCACATGGACAGCCCTCAATACCGGTGTGCTGGCTGTAACGGGTTCAACCCGCATCTATAAAAATTTTACCGGCGCACCTTATACCAACCTATGGTATCCGGTGGCAATGGCAGAGGCCATATCAGGGCGGAATCTGAACGACGACGAATTTGAAATAGAAATGAAGCTGAACAATGGTATAAACTGGTCTTACAATACAGACGGTCGCGCCGTTTCGGGTCGATTCGATCTCATGACAGTCGTCTTGCACGAAATTGCGCATGGTTTAGGGTTTTCGTCGTCCATGAAAATCCTAAACACCACACAGGGGCAATACGGGCAGTCGGGCAGTAATTACATTTACGATACTTTTCTGCAGGATTCCGGCCGTATCAAACTGACAGATGCCACAGTTTATGGCAATCCGTCTACCGACTTAAAAACCGCGCTCACCAGCAATGTCTTGTATTTCGGGCTAAAAAATACTGCTTTCGCTAACAGCCTGCCCAGAATTTATGCGCCTACTACTTTTAGTGAAGGGTCGAGCATTTCTCATTTTGACGAGAACACCTATCCTGCCGGAAACAGTAATTCGCTGATGTCGCCCAGTGTGAGAACCGCCGAGGTAAACCATAAACCCGGAGAACTACTACTACGGGCCCTACAGGAAATGGGCTGGTATATTATAGACCCGGACGGCTATATTATTAATGCTGTTGAGCCAGGTCAACAACTAAATGTATTGGTTTTTCCGAATCCGGTGGCAGATGTTATTACCATTGCGTTTCCGCTCAGCAATTCAGCCCGCGACGTAAGCGCCGAACTGACAGATTCAAAAGGAGTATTGATTAATAAGATAGAATGGAAATCGATTATTTCAGAGACCTACACACTAGACCTGACCCACCTGCCTGATGGCTTATATCTATTAAAAATTAAAGACGCCAACCGCCTGATTACCAAAAAACTCATCAAACGCGGCGCATAACCCCCAGAACACCCCAATAATTATTAAGCCATAGAAAAAGTAATGCCCCAAAACAGCAGTCACTCAATCACTAATTCACTCATTCCCCGCAACGACGGCCACTAATTCACTCATTCCCCGCAACGGCGGCCGCTAAATCACTCATTCGCTCAATCACTCATCCCTCAATACCCAAACTTATCTTTCCATTGATTAATTGGTTTTTCAATCAGGAACCATGACACCGTTGCCGCAGCAACCGTAACCGCATACAGAAAAATGAATTTAAGCGGCAGATGATGCGCTATAAAAGGCAGCTTGTTAAGCACCCTGACAGTGGGATGCAAAGGCCCCGAGTGATAGTAGTTATATATGAAATTATGGTAAATATAAATACCATAGCTGATACGCCCCAGATAAACCGCCACTTTGTTTTCGAGCACAAATCTGGCCATACCCCCAAAATTATAGGCCGCGTTACCCACCAAAAACAAAGCAAGCAGCGACTCGAACAGCCTTAAAAATACAATGGTTATAATGTTTTGCTCTTCAGATATCATTTTGCTGATACCCACTACCCCCGCATAAACCACAATGCTTAACACCAGCCACAGTTTATTGGTTATAAAAGCCTTTACTTTTTCATTTTTATGATAGAAAAAATAAGCCAGCAGCCCACCCATACCAAAGGCATCAAGGCAGGTAGGCATCAGCACATAAGAGGCCATCCAGGCAACGTTGTTCAGGAAAAGCACAAACCTAAGCGCAACCGAAAGAATGATAAAACCATATAACACCCGCACCAGATAACGCGAAGGAATAAAAAACACCACAAAAGGGAAAAACAGGTAAAACTGCTCTTCTACCGCCAGCGACCACAGGTGGTCTATTACACCCAGCCACGATTGATGAATGGCAATATAAATATTGGTAGAGTAGGTAAGGCACCAGATTATTTTCTCTCTCACAGGGGGAACGTTCAGCACATACAGCATCAATATAGAAAGATAATAAACAGGAAAGATACGAATGGTACGGCGGATGTAAAACTGCTTGAGCGAGAATCGGTGAGAGCGGCCAAGGGCCTCGTCCTTGTCTTTGGCGTTGAGCAGAATACGCGTGATCAGAAAACCGCTCAACACAAAAAAGATGCAAACACCCAGAAACCCGAACGGTATTTTCAGCCTGTCGTCAGACCAGTGGTCAATCAATACCAACGATACGGCTATGAAACGAATGCCATCGAGTTGCTTTAAATAAGAAGTGTTTTTTGCCGACATCAGAAATTGGATTCTTACAGAAAATTACCAGTTTTGTTTGATTTCTTGTTTCTTCAGTGCCTTGATTAGGACAAACCGGCTGGTCCATGTCACCTTCGCCGTACCATTCTCAACCCGCACCATACCCAGCTGATAATTACCCGACTGGATGTAAAATCTCAAAAACTCTGTTACAAAACTACTGGTCTTTAACTGATTTCCGAAAAGAAAACCAAAATTAAGATAATCTTTCACGGGTCGGGTGGCGGGTGTAGCTACTCTTGATGCAAACAGATAGACTGCCTTTGCCGACCGTAAAACAAAATACTGGCCGGCGTCAGGCGCACTAACATTTAAGATACCCGCTGTGTTATCGGTAATAATATAGGTTGTTTCTGTTTCCTGCACCCCCGGTTTTATACTGGCAGAGTCTCCACCAGCCACCAGTTGTGGCAGCAGCGCATCGTAGAATGCAGGTGCCGGGTGCTGTAGTTGGGCATAAATACCGCTTGTAGGCATCAGCTTATCGCTATGCTGAATTTTAAACTGGTCGGCAATGCGCTCGCGGTGCAGGAAACTGATATTCTGGTACTCGGCCAGATAAGTATAAAAATGGAAAACAATGGTTCCGGCTATCATTATTCTTAAAAACTGCGTTCGGGTGGCTTCGTTTACCGAGTTTAACAGAATAAAGTACCCAACGCACAAAAGAAGTATCGAATTTATCTTGTATTTGCTGGTAAGCAGCACCTCAATGCCATAAGACAACCGCCCGGCCACTATACCCGCACAGGTAATACCCAGAAATGCCACACAGGCCAGCAGAAATAAATCATTGTTCCGCTGATTGATATTATATTTTCTGAACAGCACCTGCAACGTAAAAAGCCCAATAATAACCAGAAGCAATACTCCGGTTGTCATGGGTACATCCAGACGTTTGCCGGGTGCAATAAAAGACACATCCAGCCCGCTGCCCAGCACCACCAGCAAACCTTTAAACAAGGTACCGGGCGCCGAAAAATCAATACCGGCGTTGTTACCGGGCGGCTTGGTATAATTAAAGAAATACATAAACAAAAACACAACCGCAGCCCCGGCCCAAATACCCAGCTCACGGTATCTTTTCTGAAACGCCAGCAGGCCAATACCAATAATGGGTATCAATATACCATTGCTGCTGGTAAAAACACCCAGAAAACACAGCACAATGGCCAATGTCAGATACCCTGGGTTTGATTTACCATAAGAAAACACCAGAAAATAAAAAGACAGAAACGTCAGCAGAATAACCCAGAAGTTTTGCACCGAGGCCATACCCCAGAAAACGTTTTCATACAAGCTGCTCAGAAACAACAGGAATGACACAGGCACCAAAGCCCACAAAGAAAGTTTATAGCGCACACTAACCTTATAGAAAACTAACAGTAAGCCTGCTAATGCCATGTTCCCCAGCACCATCAGCCATTTCAGCTGTAGTGTGCCTGTCAGCTGATACACCAGCAACGCAAAAATACGGGTCAGAAAAATCCGGTGTTCGTTATGTTGTGCAAAAAGCACCTTGAATTTTTCGGCAAGGCTATCGGTACTCAGGAAACTAACCAGCGAATTTCGCACGGCCAGGTCGTCCCAATGGGGTATATTAAGGGCATATTTCTGAAATATGAACCCAAAAATCAGCATAGGCAACAATACAAGACAAAGAGCAGCCGCCTTCTGTGCAGGTGTTTTTTTTACAGGCATAGATTACAGTTTCAAAATCGAAAATTCTACCCTACGGTTTTTCTTTCTGGTTTCTTCAATGGCATTACTGGCAATGGGTCTCGACGGCCCCCAGCCTTTAGTCTGAATACGCGCCGGGTTTATGCCCCCTTTTTCAACCAGATACTTTTTTACTTCATTGGCCCTGTCTTGCGACAGCTTCACGTTCAGCATCAGGTTATCGTCGGCACCGTCGGTGTGGCCTTCAATCAGCACTTCCATAGTGGGGTATTCTTTCATCAGGTCAATAATCCGTGCCAGTTCAGGGAACGACGGCGCAAGAATATCAAACTTACTCTGATTGAAAAACAGATTGTTCAACACAATTTTTTCGCCTTCCTTAATGGGTATCAGGCTGATGGTTCTTCTGATTTCGCGGTAGCGGTTATCTTTGCTTAAATCTATGGTTTCACTTACCGAAAGAAAACCTTTTTTAGAGGCGCTTAGGCCGTAACTTTTCTTTAAAGGTACCACAAATTTAAACTCGCCTGTGGTGGGGTCAAATTCCGATAAAATTTTGTCTTTACTGTCGTGCGATGTGGTGTCCATAATAACCTCCATTAATACCTCTGCGGCCAGAGGCTTTTTATCATTCGCGTTTATTACCACGCCAGATATAATGGCTACCGGGTCTGGCTTAATGGAAGGAAACAACTTAAGCCGAAAGATATCCGTAGAACCAAGAGATTTTTCGTCTGAGCTCAGATAGGCGTATTCGCCAGAAGCCGGAATAGTAAAGAATGCATCCCATTTGGGTGTATTAATTAAAGGGCCAATATTTTCAGGCTCACTCCAGTGTGTCCAGGTGCTGTCAAGCCTGCGGCTCATAAAAATATCATTATTGCCAAAGCCCGGTAATCCCTCAGTAGAAAAGTAAATCGTTCTGGAGTCTGCCGCTATAAAAGGGGCAATTTCATCTTCTACGGTGTTTAAATCAGCGCCTATATTCAATGGCTTTGACCAGCTATCATTATCATTCCTGAAAGAAACATATAAATCTTTTCCGCCTCTGGTATCTTTGCGCTTAGAGGCAATTATCAATACTCTATTATTAGGTGCAAGGGCAAACTCCGAATATTCGCCAAGTGTATAATAATCATCTATTTTTACTTCTTTCGGAAACTCCCACCCAAGTTGTGTCTTTTTTGAGGTCGACAAACCCTGGAACATTAAACCATCGGGCCTGTAAATATTAAGCAGGTAAAGGAGTTTTCCATCAGAAGACACCGAGGCAACCGCATTATGCTGCTCGTTGTTGATGGGGGCCCTTAAGTTTTCTGCCTCTCCCCAGGTGCCGTCAGGCTGTATTTTAGAAACCCATACATCCTGGCTTTTCATTTTACCTATGTTGGCATCATGGCCTTCACGGGTAAAATAGAGCGACTTCCCGTCAGGTGCAACTATGGGGGCTAATTCTTCGTATCGGGTATTTACCCCACGCCCCAAATTCTCTTTTACAATTTCTTTCGGTATATTTTTGGCTACATTAATTTTGGGTTCATAAGGCGTACCTACCTCAGATACCCCCACGGCATCAATCTCATTATAGCCACGCACCAATGAGGGTGTCATTACCAGTTTGATAGCATGCACCTTAAACGATGTCTGCGGAATAACCACGTTCCACATGCGCCCCGGTACTGTTGGGGCAGCCCCTATGTTTTCATGAATCAGGTGCTCTTTATTGGCAGAATCGGCAGCAAAAATACGGATAATGGCTCCTGGATTATGGTTTTCGGCCACACAAACCAGCCTTATTTTCATGGGTCGTTCAAAACCTACTTTTATCCACTCATCGCCGTTGGTATCTGCTCCGGCCGGAGACCAGGCCGCCCTTGAACTACCCGTTTGTGGTAATTTGCTGGGTTTACCCAATATCTGCACGGCCTTATATTGCGGGCCGTCTTCGGTTGGGTCGCTGCGTTCAGACGACACCCCCAACACTTTACCTGCCCACTGCACCTGCTGGGCCGAAACCTGAAAAGACATTAAAAAAAGCACCCCAAAACAGCAAAAGCAGTTTAACAGATACAGCATTGCTCTGCCTTTTTTCAGGGTAAGTAATACATTCATACAATTCATAAATTTGGGTAAGCCCGGGTAGCCGGCAATGCAACGAAAGTAAAGCAAAAACTGTAAACTATCAAGAAAATGCCTCTTTCTGACAGCTCCTGAATGGTTTTTACATTTCAGTTAACCTATTTAACGTTTCGTTAATAAATTAGTACATTAAAAATTCAACAAATTCTTTCTTCCTAACGTTTTGTTTACGTATTTAGCGGAAAAGTTTTCCGCTCCGACTTAAGTATTATTTAATTATCAGATTAACAATGAAAAAAACATTCCTGACCGTTGCCGTTGTGCTTGGCATAGCTTCTGTTTCAAAGGCTCAAACCAAAATACCACCGGATATTGAGAAATTATTACAAAAAAATACTTGTCTGGCTTGTCATAAAGTAGATACACGTTTAGTAGGCCCGGCCTATAAAGACGTAATGAAAAAGAAAAAATACAAGGCAGAACAAATTGTAGAATTAATCTACAAACCTAACCCTGCAAACTGGGAAGGTTACCCTCCGATGGCTCCGATGACTCAGGTTCCAAAAGATGAGGCATTGAAAATAGCCAAATGGATTACTACTTTAAAGTAATATCCTTTATATATCAGAAACCCCTCTGCCGGATTCACCAGCAGAGGGGTTTTTGTTTGTGGCAATGGTAGATGGGATTACCTGTTTTCTACTATCTTTGCAAACAACCAAACGTTTACAACTGTGCTTAAAATAGGCATTACAGGTGGCATTGGGTCGGGGAAATCCATTGTCTGCCGCATGTTCGAAATCCTGGGGGTGCCGGTTTACTATGCCGACGAACGCGCCAAATGGCTCACTAATAATGACCTGCAACTGCGCAAGGAAATAAAAGAACTACTGGGCAGAAATGCCTATGATGCCAACGGACAATACAACCGCCAATGGGTGGCTGCTCAGGTTTTTGATAACCCGGCGCTGCTGAAAATGCTGAACGGGCTGATTCACCCAAGGGTTTTTGCTGATACCGACCAATGGTTTTTGCAACACCGGCATGAAGCCTACACCCTGCGTGAAGCCGCATTGATGAACGCCGCCGGAGATAACAATGATTTTGATGCCGTAATAGTGGTAAGCGCCCCTACTGAATTAAGAATTGCACGCACCCTGAAAAGGGACCCGCAAAGAACAACTGAAGATATAAAAGCTATAATGGCCCGCCAGAAAACCGACGAGCAGTTTGCGGCCATAGCCAACTACACCATTATAAATGATGATAAACACCTACTGATACCGCAGGTACTGCAACTACACCAAAGCCTGAGCCGAGGCGTATTACTTACCGAATAGTTTTTTGAGTTTATTAACCGCCGAATTGATTTCCTTGTCGGTATCCATCAGGTCGTTCACAGTCTGAATGGCATGGATAACCGTACTGTGGTCGCGCCCGCCGAAATGATACCCGATAGATTTTAACGAAAGGTTGGTCATTTCTTTTGCCAGATACATGGCAACCTGCCTTGGCAATACAATATCCCGCAGGCGGCTTTTGCCTTTCAGGTCTGGTATGCGCACTTTGTAGTGTTCAGTAACGGCTTCAATGATGGTATCAATCGTTACTTCTTTTTCTGTATCTTTTACCAGATGGCGTAAAGTGGCTTTTGCTAAATCTACATCAATTTCCCGGCGGGTTAATGATGCCTGCGCCAGTAAAGATATCATTACGCCTTCCAGTTCGCGCACGTTGGTATCAATGCTATGGGCCAGGTATTCAATTACCTCGTAGTCAAGAGAAATACCCTCGGCCTGCGCTTTTTTCTGAATTATGGCAATACGGGTTTCAAAGTCAGGCGTTTGCAGGTCTGCGGTAAGCCCCCATTTAAAACGAGACAACAGGCGGTCTTCTACCCCTTCCAGCTCACGCGGTGGGCGGTCAGACGTCATCACTATTTGTTTGCCCGATTGGTGCAGGTGGTTAAAAATATGGAAGAAAGTCTCCTGTGTTTTTTCTTTACCAGATAAAAACTGAACGTCGTCAATAATCAGAATATCCACCTGCATGTAGAAATTCATAAAGTCTTGCAGGCTGTTATTTTTAATGGCATTGATAAACTGGCTGGTAAATTTCTCAGACGAAACATACAGCACAAATTTATTCATGGCCTTGCTCTTCATAAAATTGCCTATGGCCTGCACCAGGTGCGTTTTGCCCAGCCCTACTCCGCCGTATATCATCAATGGGTTGAACGACGTAACGCCGGGCTTAGATGCCACTGCAAAACCTGCGGCACGCGCCAGCCGGTTACAGTCTCCCTCTACAAAGTTATCAAAAGTATAATTGGGGTTCAGGTAAGAGTCAACGTTCGGCAGGTCAAGATCTTTCATCATGAAAGGGCTTCGTACCATGTCGTTACCATGCCCGGGGTCTTGCTGCCGATTGCTATGATGCTGATACCCCCCGCTGTTTTGTGGCATATTTACCGCAATGGGCGGTTCGTTCTTTTTCTGGTTGCCACTATCTACTATAATAGAATACTCAAGCATACCGTCTCTGCCAATGGCATAGTCAAGCGCTTTTCTCAACAACTGAACATAGTTTTCCTCCAGCCATTCGTAAAAGAACTGGCTTGGCACCTGTATGATTAACTTCTTGCCGTCTAACTTACCGGGTACAATAGGCTCAAACCAGGTTTTATAACTCTGTTCAGAGATATTCTCACGGATGATTTTCAGGCAGTTATTCCATACTAAATCTACCTCTCGCTGTATCTTTGGTGTTTCTAAAATAGTCATAATGGCCAAACATAGGGATTCTAAGGGGGTGCAAAGATACTAAAATTAGTTTTGCAACCAAGAAGTGAATTTTGAGATTTTAAATGTATTTTCAAAGTAAATCCAAAACATTATTTTGCCAAATTAGATTTGCCTCATAAAAATACAAAATGTACCTTTACATTTACTTTGGATATCAGGTTTTTTCACCAAAAAATACAATTTGGTTATGACGAAAAAATTCTTTGATGAATTTCAGACATCAACAAAAAAAGATTGGGAGGCGCAGGCAATAAAAGACCTGAAAGGAAAAAACTTTGAGCAAACCCTGGTCTGGAATACCCCCGAGGGTTTTCAGGTGCAGCCCTATTATGCCGAAGAAGACCTGGCCACAGTGCCCGTAAGTGCCATACAGCAGGCACAGACTTCAAAAAAAAAACCAGGCTGGCAAAACCGCGCTTCAATCAGCTTTGTAAACGAAAAACAGGCCAACAAAGCCATTACAGAGGCCTTGCAAAACGGAGTATATGCGGTAGCCATTGACCTGAGCCACGTAGAGGTTTCCGGGGTTGATATTCCCCGGCTTCTCGACAAAATAAAACTGAGCGACACACCCGTATATTTTAAAACCAATAACTATACCGCTCTGCTGTCTGCCCTTAAGAAATACGTGGCGTATCAGCCCAAAGGTGGCTTAATCTTCGATTCGTTAGGCGATTTCTTCTCAGGCAGAGCACCTGCTGAACCTGCAACTTGGAAAAGTGCAAAAAACCTGATTATGGATACAGCCGCCAGCCCTGCGTTTTATGTGCTTGCGGTGCAGTCTGAAACTTTTCATAATGCCGGCGCCAATACAGTGCAGGAACTGGCCTTTACACTGGCCTCAGCCGTTACGTATCTTGACAAACTGACGGATGAAGGACTGACGGCCGCACAGGTGGCTTCAAAGATTGAGTTCTCGCTGGCCATCGGTACCAATTATTTTATGGAGATAGCCAAGATACGCAGCCTGCGCTATTTATGGAGCCGTGTGCTGACCGCCTACGGGCTTGCCGATACCAGCTGCCGTATTCATTGCCATAACTCTTATTTTTATGATGCCGTGCCAGACGCCCACACCAATATGCTGCGCGCCACTACCGAGGCTATGGCAGCCGTTATCGGTGGCTGCGACTCGCTCGGTATTCATGGGTACGATGCCGTATTTACTACCGAACCCAGTGAAACCAGCAACAGAATAGCCCGTAACATAGCTAATCTGCTGAGCGACGAAAGCTATATGGGCAAAAGCCGTGACGTTGCCGCCGGGTCTTATTACCTGGAAAGCCTGACGAACGATTTATCAGCCGCCGCCTGGAACCTGTTTCTGGCAGTTGAGCAAAAAGGAGGCATTCTGGCTGCTTTTGAAGAAGAATTTGTGCAGACCGAAATTGAAAAGGCGTATCAGGAAAAAGTGGCGCAGCTACAAAACGGAAAAGTGATGGTGGGTGTCAATCGATTCAAGTCTCCGTTTGATACGCCGCAGGCCCTACCCACACAGCCGGATGTAGACAAACATTTTTTACCTGTCAGAAGACTATCAACCAGTTTTGAATGAAAATACTCCTGGCCCCCGATAAATTCAGAGGTTCGCTTGATGCCCCGCAGGTGTGCGAGGCCATGGCAGAGGGCATACGCATGGTTTCGGCTGGCATTGAAACCGTAAGCCTGCCTATGGCTGATGGCGGCGAGGGTACGCTTGACCTGCTGCTCTGGTATGCAGGCGGACAAAAGAAAACGGCACAGGTACAAGACCCATTGGGCAGAATCATCAATGCCGAGTATGGTATATCGGCCGACGGCAAAACAGCTTTTATTGAAATGGCCACGGCATCGGGCCTGAGCCTGCTGAAAACAGAAGAAAGAAATCCACTTCAAACCAGCACTTACGGCACAGGCGAACTGATAAAACTGGTAATGGAAGCCGGTGTAAAAGAAGTGATACTGGGCATTGGCGGCAGTGCCACTACCGATGCAGGCATTGGCATGGCCAAAGCATTAGGCTGGCGGTTTCTGGATACCGCCGGGCAGGAAGTAGAAGCCATTGGGGGCAATCTGTCGGCCATCAGGCAAATCATTCCTTCTCCTCTGGCCGCTCAACTGCCAAAGTTTCAGACAGCCTGCGATGTTACTGCGCCTCTTTATGGCCCCAGCGGAGCCGCTCATGTTTACGGCCCGCAAAAAGGAGCCGATGCAGAGGCTGTGAAAATACTCGACAAAGGTTTGCAGGATTTTGCTGCCATAACAGGCCTACCCGAAGAAACTTTCAAAAGCCCCGGCTTCGGCGCGGCAGGTGGGTTGGGTTTCGGAACCGTCTTTTTTCTGAATGCTACTTTGAAAGAAGGTGTAAAACTGTTGATGGATTTCTGTGATTTCGACAAACATTTGTCTGGTGTTGATTTAATCATCACCGGCGAGGGTAAAATTGACAGCCAGACCCTGCAAGGGAAACTAATAAAAGGTATCACCAGCAAAGCAGGCGCAATACCCGTAGCAGCGCTATGCGGTACCTTAGATACCACCCCGCAACAAATGAAAGAAATGGGCATCAGCTATGCTGCTTCTGTACTTAACCGCCCACAAACTTTAAACGAAGCCCTACAATCTGGCTATGCCGGGGTAAAAGACGCCACGTTTTATCTGGTGAATATGCTGTATAACCTATATCAGAAGAGGTAGAGTTTTCAGGCTCTTCAGTGCTTACCTGGCATTGCTAACTACTGAGGTAATCAAACTGCATAAAAAAATACCTCCCTCAATAGGGGTTTGTCGTCTATTGTTTGTCTCAGCAATAAACCAAAACACATGACCCCAAAAAACAAACCAATTATTTTAGCATCTCCCCTCATTATTATTGCAGTTAATTTCTTAGTGGCCTATTTTGCGGGTCTGTTGATAGGTAAATGGGCGTTTATACCAATCATTCTTATTGAATGGCTGCTGTTTGCGTTCTTCATTTTGAAATTCGGAAAAGCCGGGGCTTTAATCAGATGGCTGAAACCCACTGCCGGAAAATACGGCTGGAAATTTGGCGTTCTGATGATTGGACTTATCCCCTTGCCTATTTTCATAAAATATAATTACTTATTGGCCGGCTGGGAAATATGGTTACCCTGGTTGCTTCTGGCATTGGTTAATCCCTGGCTTGAAGAATTCTATTGGCGTGGTCTTTTATCAGATACCACCAAGGCCTGGTCAACCACAACATCCGTTTTATTCACCAGTTTGCTATTTTCAATCAATCATGTTGTTTTTGGGGTAAATGCTCTACTATTCAGAGGGCCGGAGATCCTCATTTCCACATTTGTGATGGGCGTAGTATGGGCCATTACCTACAAAAATACCCATAGCCTGCGCTGGGTTATTTTCTCTCACTTTCTGGTAGATACACTCAATTTATCTACACCCTCTTTTCTTGACTTGTATAAACCCGGTTGGTAAAGCCTGCCTCAAACGGTAATTAGTAAAGAAAATAAAAAAAATGATACGTGGCTGTAACATTCATGTAACAGCCACGTATCAGTATCCACAATATACAATCAGTAACAAGCATTGAGCAGATCAACCTACTGCTTGGTAAATACGCCGTTTTGGTTAATCCATTTCATGTTAAAAAATTTGTTGTCTACAATAATATCTTTGTCGCCATCTTTGTCGACATCGTAAATTCGCAGCCAGTCAATCCAGAACCAACTAATGCCCGGATAAGTAAGCACCGGATTACCGCTGATGACGGTTGCTGTTTTGTCGGTAAAAGTCTTATTGTTTTCCTGAATAATGGCCTGCACATACAAGCCATAAAATACCTGCTGCGAACCGGTTCCGTCGCCCTGCCTGTCCAGAATAATGTCTTGCAGGCCGTCGCCGTTTATATCAACCAGATTAATATCAATAATCACCCCCCAGTTGGCTACAGCAGGCAAAACAGTAGACCTGCTTTTTGAATACTTACCCGTGTAGTTTCCCCACAATACAGTTGGAGCGGCGTTTTCATGGGTATGCCCGGCAATAATCAGGTCCAGGTAGCCATCCTTGTTAAGGTCGTAGAGTTCTGAAGTAAAATAATTCAGATTAGAAATATCAGACGGAAACACGGTAGCATCATAAGCGAACTGCCCTTTGCCGTCGTTAATAAAAAACTTGCACTGGTTTTTGTTATCAGTAAAGAACAGGTCAATATCACCATCATTATCAACATCGCCCGAACACACCGAGTGAAAGAAACCACCCTGCGGCAGCAGCGAAGAGGTAAACTTACCATTGTTGTTCATCATTACCAGCGCCTGTTCACCCGGAAACGGCGGCGCATCAAATCCATGCCCGGCAAAAACCACATCCATCCAGCCGTTTTTATCAAAATCAGCCACAACAGCCTTGCGCGGATGCACCTGCCCCGGCACACTGCCGCTAAATACGCTGGCGGTTTCGTCGGTATAAACTCCACCGCTGTTTCTTAAAAAATTAACAGGCCGTGGCGCATTTACCAGTTGTCCTTTGGCGTCGTCATAATTCAGGTTGCCCATTATCATGTCTTTGTCGCCGTCCTTATCAAAATCATGGCTGATACGCGCCAGATACCCGCCGTTGTAGAATTTAAGAGAGGCCGGCATCTGTTCACTATAATTTATCCATTCGTCGTTATTCAACTCATAATTATAAGAGGTAGTAAGGTTGATATTGGCATTGGCGGCAATACCGATGTTGTTCAGCGTAACGGTGTAGCTGGCAGAGGTGCCATCTTCGGCTTTTACGGTATAGGTTAAAGGCTGTGCAAAACTGTTGGCGGTTTGTCCGCTGGTTTGTGCAGTGGCGCCAACGGTTACCGTACTTTTGGGGCTGGCAGTAAAGGTAGCTATAAGACCATCTTTTTTGAAGCTAACCGGAAAATTAACCGTAATGCCTGTACCGGAGATAGTACCCGTGATGTCGGCATCGAGCTCGGCATTGAGCGATTTTAAAAACTTGAATTCAGTAATGGACTTGTCTGTTGAAAGAGGTGGTGGAGTTGGCGTAGTGTCTGATTTTTTACAACCGATAAAAAGAAACAGAAGTACCCACAACATACAATGGGTGTAGCGTTTAATCATAGTACAGGATAGTTAAATAGTTTAAAACAGGCCTAAAAATACACAATTATTGTTAATTCAATAAAACTACACCTGCCTGCCCAAAAAAAATATAACCCGCACCAAACAATAAATACCAATTACTGGTTTAAGACTATGCCAGCCATTACATTTCATCAACAACCAAAAGACTTTTTGCCTTTGCCACAAAACTATTGCTGGCAAAGGCTCCTTATTTACCAGCCTGTTGGTATCTGGTTGCCTGTATCAGCACGTATTTCAATATTTTATGCCCATAATTGTTTTCATTTACCTATTTAGCCTAGTTTTGCAAGAAAATATCTGAAACTATGCAGGATGACAACAACAGCAACAACAGGCGCACCTGGTTAAAGTTTACCCAGATTGGTCTTCAGATGATTATTACCATTGGCCTTGGCACCTGGTTTGGCTATTGGCTTGATACCCGCTCGGACAGCAAAACTCCTGTCTATACCCTCATTTTATCACTTACCTCTATCGGCGTCTCGCTTTATAACGTTATCAGGCAGTTGCCTAAACAATAATCAGGTACCTATTACAGCTTACTTCAGTATTATATGGCAAAAACACTTATACTCACCGGCGTATTGATAATTGTATTTTTTTTAGCTGGAGCCATTGGCCTTGGCCATCTGCTGCATCCGCAAAAATGGATAATTCTGGGCTTTTTTGTGGCCTATTCATTTCTTTTTAACAGAGTAATGGAATTGGGTTTCCGCGAAAAAAATAAAAACTTTATCCAGTTTTATCTCGCAACAATTGCTTTACGTCTTATTCTTAGCCTGATTTTTATCGGCATAGAATTATACCTCGGCCTAAAGCAGCAGGAATTGTTCGTTGCCAACTTTTTTGTATTATATTTATTTTACACCATATTTGAAATTTGGAATTTAAATGCTAACTTGCGCCGAAATTCAGAAAAGTGAATTCCTGAAAAGTTGAATGACCGAATAAATTAAACAACATGTTGCGTTTACTTACAAATAGAATCTTATTAATAGCCTCATTATCAATCTTTTCTCTAACTTTTGCAATAGCCCAGGAGGCACATGACAGCCATCATGAAGCCAAAGAAAGCACTGCTCACGAGGACGAAAACTTTGATATTGGTAAAATGATTATGCACCACATTCAGGATTCTCACGAGTGGGAATTTTCTCACGGTGCCGTCATCCCGCTTCCTGTTATTCTTTATTCTGAAGACCGCGGCGTTGAAGTATTCTCATCGGCCCGCTTCAAAGAAGGTAACGGTATTTACAACGATTACAAAAATGAACACGAGCACATTCACAGAGTGAAGGCCGATGGCTCGGTTGATGAAAGCGTTCATGTATGGGATTTGTCTATCACCAAAAATGTGGCATCGCTTATTCTGAGTGCCGTTATTCTGATCGTGGTGATGTCTTCAGTTGCCAAAAGTTTCAATACCAACAGAGGGAAAGCGCCAAAGGGTTTGCAGTCTTTTATGGAGCCGATTATCTTCTTCATCAGAGACGAAGTAGTTAAACCCAATATCGGGCCTAAATACGCCAAATACCTTCCTTATTTACTTACCTTGTTTTTCTTTGTGCTTATCAACAACCTGCTTGGCTTGTTGCCGGGTGGCGCTAACGTAACAGGCAATATAGCCATTACCATGATACTGGCCGTTATTACGTTTTTCATTACGCACATCAACGCCAACAAACACTACTGGTTGCACTTGGTTAAGCCAGAGGGTGTGCCTGTGGTTATGCTGCCTCTTATGTGGGTGGTTGAGATTGCCGGTGTGTTTATGAAACCGATGTCATTAATGATACGTTTGTTTGCCAACATTACGGCTGGCCACATCATTATCCTTAGTTTGCTGGGTCTTATCTTTATTTTCAAAAACTTTGCCATTGGCGGTGTGGTAACCTTGTTTACCTTGTTCATGAACACCATTGAGCTGCTGGTAGCATTCTTGCAGGCATTTATTTTCACGCTGCTTTCATCAATGTATATTGGTAGTGCCATTGAAGAACATCATGATGCAGACCATGGCCACTGATAATTAATTAAGTATTTATTTTTTCATTAATATATAAATTGTTTAATCATGTCTTTATTACAAACTCTTTTACAAGCAGGTGCTGATTCAACTCGTGGTCTTGCAGTATTTGGCGCCGCTTTAGGTGCTGGTCTAGCCGCTATCGGTGCAGGTCTAGGTCTTGGTAAAATCGGTGGTAGCGCGCTTGAAGGTGTTGCACGTCAACCAGAAGCTGCTAACAAAATCCAGACTATGATGATCATCATCGCTGCCCTTGTAGAAGCCGTAGCTCTTTTTGCAGCTGTAATCTGTCTTTTGATCTCTTTCAAATTAGTATAAGAATCAAAAGTAAACGATCTGATTCAGGCATCCTGTACTATTCGCATTAGGCGTTAGTGCAGGATTCCCACTAGTCTCGGCCATCGTTCAATGTAAAGTAGTTTATAATAAAATAGTTGTTGTAAACACCGGGTCTTTACTAATCAAATAATTAAATAAAAATTTTAAAACTGATATGGAATTACTAACCCCCAGCCCCGGATTGATCTTCTGGATGCTCTTGGTTTTTGGTATTTTAGTTTTTGTTCTTGCTAAATTTGCATGGAAGCCAATTTTGAGCGCCGTTAAAGAGCGTGAAGATTCAATTGAGTCGGCGCTTAGAATGGCAGAAGAAACACGTGCAGAAATGGCCAAGTTAAAAGCCGATAACGACAGAATTATTGCTGAAGCACGGATTGAGCGCGACAAGATTATCCGTGAAGCAAAAATTGCCTCAGATAATATGCTGGCTGAAGCCAAAGACAAAGCAGCTGCTGAAGGTGCCAAAATTATTGCGGATGCACGTGAGGCTATTCAGCAGGAAAAAGTTGCCCTGGTTGCCCAAATGAAAAAAGATGTGGCTGCGTTCTCTATCGAAATCGCTGAAAAAGTACTGCGTAAAGAGCTGGCTGACAAAAAAGCACAGGAATCGCTGGTTTCAGATTTGATTTCAGAAGCTAAACTGAACTGATACTGATACAAAATCAGGTTGGTAATAAAGTAAAAAACTTATTATTGCAAATTTATTGTTAAGCTTTTGCAAAATAAGTCTTACAAAATTTGTTTTTTTGATAGAGTCGGTTGTATTTTTGTCTAAATATATGTTGCAACCGAGAATTTAGTTCTATATAGAAAAAAATGGCAGATTCAATAGTTGCATACAGATACGCCAAGTCTTTATTTGACCTGGCTACCGAAAAAAATGTTGTAGAAGAAGTGAGCAGTGACATGGTCCTGTTTCAGCAGATTTGCGACGAAAACAGACAGTTTTTGGTAGTGATGAATAATCCGATTGTTCGTCACGACAAAAAATTAGGAATTTTGAAAAATATTTTCGAAAATCGCGTAAGCGATGTGACTTTTTCGATTTTCAATGTTCTAACCAAAAAACACAGAGAAAATTTGATATACTCAATTGCCGAAGAGTTTGAGAAACTCTATAACGCTAAAAAAGGTATTCAAAAAGCTACTGTAACTACCGTTACTCCTCTAACAGATGCCCAACGTCAGGAAATTACCGCGTTGGTTGCCAAATCTACCGGTAAGGAAGTATTGCTGGAGGAAAAAACAAACGAAGCACTGATTGGTGGATATGTTTTAAAACTGGACGACAAACAGTTTGATACTTCTATCAGAAAGAAATTAAATGACTTGAAAGTAACATTGGCATAATAAGAATGAAAATGTTATAAAAAATATTAGTTTTCATGGCTATAAAGTTGAGAAATACCCCCGAACTTCGGGGGTTTTTTCTTTATGGGCGATCTGCTTATAACAACTCTGTTGAGGGGTTCCAGAAAAGAGCAGCAAAATCAACCACCTTATCATTTACCACCTTAATTCCTTCGGCTTCCAGTAACTCCTTCATGCGGTTGCCGCCAAAATGCGCTTTGCCACTTAATAAGCCATTCCGGTTTACTACCCGGTGGGCAGGTACGTCAGGCAGGCCATGGCAGGCGTTCATGGCCCAGCCCACCAGCCGCGCCCCTGATTTTGAACCGATATACTGCGCTATGGCGCCATAACTGGTTACCCTACCCTTGGGTACGAGGCGTACTACCTGGTATATAACATCATAAATGTTGTCAGACTGTGCCATTTACCAAACTAGCGATTTTTTTTGTTGCTACGGCCACGATACAAAACAAGCAGCTGGTTTAAGCTTTTAGCATCTGTATCAAAGTCTTCAATCTGTAAATGCTCGCTTCCGTTCGGATGGCCATAAACCAGATAGAAATGCGAATTTTTACCAGACCCCTCACTTATTACTTCTTCATTGCTGATTTGCTGCCAGCTGTAAAACTCTGTAGATACGGTTCTGATTCCTGCTTCATTCAATATAATTTGTGGCTCAGTATTGGTTGCCTGCTTGTATTCTCTAAAACCGTAATAGGCCCCACCCAGTAGCATAACAGAGCCAATAATATAATTATCTGTTTTAAGAAGTACATAAACACCACCTGCCGAGCAAAGTAGCATAAGTATCATTTGCAGGTAGTTTTTACTTTTCGAATAATAAATAATGGTCTCATTTGGAATTGTCAGGTCGTCAAAGAATAAATCATCATGCCTGAATTTCATCTGTAATTCAGCCCATTTTAGTTTGTCTACAGCACTTCTGATTTCCGTCTTTTCAAATATGCTGTTATCAGGCCATATCAGTTTTTCTCTGATTGCACGTTTTTTTAGTTCATGTATGTTCCTTACGTTCTCAAATGCCCAAAGACGCCATTTAGTAACCATGAAGCTCCACCATAGCCAGGATAAAACGAAGGTTGCGGCAAACCCGGCTATCATACCCCACACAGGTATAAGATTATGCGCAGACAGGTAAACGGTAATCCCAAAACCGGCGAGCATAAAAACCACTGTAGGTAAATTGAGTACCCGATGGCCTTTTGCTATTGCTTCATCTACTGATACATTTCCATTCATATCCATTTAACATTTTGAATTACTTTCAATGAATTTCAGTTCATCTGTATCCTTGAAGGTAGATGAATCTGTGAGAGGTAAATAATGATTTCAGTACCGAATATAAACAATTTTCAATAGCGCGTATCCATGATTAACGAAATAAATTAACCGTCTGGCAAAACCCGGTAAAGTGGTGGTACCTGCTACTTAAATTAAGGCAGTATCAACAAAAACTGATTCCCAAACCGGAAGATAATCAGATAACAGCGAATAGAGAACTACCTGCATCATTAAGGTTCCAGATTCTTTATCTCTTTCTCTAATGTATTAAACCAGCTTTCGCCATATTGCCGTATCAGGGGTTCTTTTAAAAACTGATAAACAGGCACGCCCAGTTTATCGCCCAGCTCGCAGGCGTCACTGCAGATAGACCAGCGGTCATAATTAACGGCGTGGAAACTCTCGTATTTAGTAATACGTATCGGGTACAAATGGCAGGATATAGGCTTTTTCCAGGTTATCTTCCCGTCCAGATAAGCCTGTTCAATACCGCATTTCAGAATGCCCTTTTCATCATATACGGCATAGGCGCATTCGCGGTCTTCAATGGTTGGGGTAGAGAAGTCGCCCTCCCAGTCTTTTATGTATTTTCCCTGTTCTTCTATGGCTTTTATACCTTCGGGTGTCAGGTAAGGTTTTACGTGTTCGTATATCTCTTCCAGTACAGGCAGTTCCGACTCCTCCAGAGGTGCGCCCAGGTCGCCTTCCACGCAACAGGCTCCCTTACATTTGTCAAGGTTACAAACAAAAAATTTGTCAGCTACATCATCGCTGACACAGGTATTCTCAATCAATATCATTGTATATAAAAATTACTGGGTAGTGGTTCATAAGGCTTGTTGTGGGTATCAGACATCTGCGCAAACCAAAACATCTTTTTAATACAAAGCCCCTCTACCGTGTTTAAAAGGCAAAGGGGCTTTAGATGTTTATATAACCCGGATGCATTAAAGCCTGAAGGCAAACAGACCCGGGCCGCTATATTTTTCTGATAACCAGCTTCTGCCCTATTTTAACATCACGGCTGGTCATATTGTTCCATTCCTGAATCTGCTTCATGGTAACATCATATTTCTTTGAAATACTGAAAAGCGTTTCGCCCCGTACTACCTTATGCGATTTAACCACCGATGCTCTGGCTGGCTCAGTTTTCTCTTTAGCCGGGTTTTCTTTTACCGTTGTTTCTCTTGTTTCGTAGGCGGGGCTGTCTTTGTAGCCCACTATCAGTTGTTGCCCTGATTTTACTCTCTCCTTCACCGAAAAATTATTCCACTCGGCCAGGTCGCGCACTGAAACATTATACTTGCGGGCTATACTGTATAAGTTCTGGCCCGGCGTTACTCTGTAATAAACCTTTTTAGGCGCTACGCTGGTTCTGGTGCTTTTGTCGGCCTCTGGTTCACGCGTAACCACTGTTTTAGGTGTAACAGTTGGCTTGCCGGTTGATGTTGACGCCGAATATACAGGTTTTTCGTCTTCTATTTTAATAATCGGCACGGTGTCTGCCTCATCATCTGCCGACTGGCCTGGCAATGGTGTTACTTTGGTTTCTGCTGCCGCAGACGGCTCCGGCTGTTTAGTGGCCGGTCTTTTACTGGCGCGCTCTATTACTACGGTTTCAGAGGCTTGAGGTTCTCTTACCACTTCGCGTTCCGGGGCTATGGTATTTTTGGCCAGTACTTCTGATTTAGCGCTTGTTTTCTGGTCAAACTTCTCCATTAGCGGTAGTGGCTGGGCAGGCACTACTTCCTGCGGCTTAGGCTTAGGTTCTATACCGGTTTGCAGCGGCTGGTGTTTCGGCCGTTTTCTTTGCAGATATACCACCTGGCCTTCGCGTATTTCCGCCGGGTCGTTTAAGCGGTTGTATTTCAGCAGGCTATGCAGTTTTACACCATAAGCCTGAGAAAGCTCCCAGGTCGACTCCCCCGTTTTTAAATCTACCTCTGCCACAGGCCCCCTGCTGTATTTACGTTGCAGGTAATATACTTTACCCGGCACTACCACGTCGGCATCGGTCAAGTCGTTGTATAATAAAAAGCTCTTCACCGATATCCTGCCGGCTTTGGCCAGCGAGGCCACGTCGTCGCCGGTTTTGGCCAAAATACCTTTCTTCTCGTTTATTTCATAAAAAACAGGGCCATCATCATTTTTAGCGGGTTTGCCAGTGCGTACCAGCACGGGGTATCCGGCATGATTGGCCGTTGGTCTGGCTAATACAGGTGCAGGCGTTACGGTTTCTTTTTCGGCTGGTTTAGTGTTATTGGGCATCAGTGACGATTGCCCGATGGCCTTGATCTGAACCAGGTCCAGCCTGTTGGCAGGCACAAAAAGCGCCACCGAGTAATCGTCAGGTATAGTAGATGTCTGCAACCACGAATTATGTTTTTTCAGCTCAATAAGGTCTATTTCAAAAACGGCGGCTATTTCAGCCAGGGTTTTGCCTTTGCTTTGGCGGTACTCAAAAAAGGCCCATTCGTTTTGCTTCATCTGGCTTACGCGGTGTTCAAAAGCCAGGCGTGCAGCTACAGTTTTAATCAGGTAGCGGTCGGTACGGGCATTAAAAGTTACAGCCGAAGCATTGACCCACTCAGACGGTACAATTTTGCTGATACCGGCAGCACCCAGCAGGTAAGAATATAAAGAGGAAATCCAGTTTTTGTAAATCTGGTTGCTGCGCTTCAGATACCTGGCGGCAGCTTTGGTAGAGGCATAGATATTTTTCCGTTCATCAATGACGTTATCAACCCGCAGGCCCAGTTCCTGAGCCGTAGGGGCTTTCATTTGCCAGAAACCAACAGCGTTTGAGCTGGAAACGGCATCGGGCAGCAATGAGCTTTCAACAACGGCCAGGTACTTGAAATCGTCAGGCACTTTTTCATCAGCCAGAATACGTTCTATAACCGGAAAATACCACTGAATACGTTGCAATTTATCCTGAACATATCTGTTTTCTGGAATCAGCAAGGCAGATACTTCTTTTTCAACAAGTGCCTGGGCGTCGGCATCCAACTGCACTGAAACACCTGCAAAAACTACCTTTTTGGGTACCTGCGGTAACGACGACTGCTGCGCCAGCACTGCCTGAAAACCTACCACAAAAAACGAAAGCACAAAAATTCTTTTCATGAGCTAATGAGTTATTAGTAAAAGCACAAATTTTAGGAATGATAAGACGGTCCTTTCAAATTCTGCCGGCAGGCAGAAAGAAATTGCATCTTTTTAAATACGGCTTAGCTTTATAAGCCGCACACTCAATTCTAAATTCAGCAAAAGAATATGGCAGCAGTTTGTTTCTCTTCAAATAAGAGTATCTGGTAAGTTTATTAAGAGTTATTTATTATTTTTTTCTGAGTACCAGCAACCCATCACGAATAGGCAGCAGGATGTTTTCTACGCGGTTATCGTTATGTATAGCATCATTAAACGCCCTGATGTTCAGTGTATCTTTATCTTTGGCAGCCGGGTTGCTTACTTTGCCGCTCCACAATACGTTGTCGGCTATGATATAGCCCCCCGGGCGCACCTTATCGAAAACAATATCATAATACCGCTGGTAATTCAGTTTATCGGCATCAATAAAAACAAGGTCAAACGGCCCTTCCATTTCCGGAATAATCTCCAGTGCATTACCGATTCTGAAATCTATCTTGTGATGCAACGGCGATTGAGCAAAGAAATTTCTTACAAAATCTTCCAGCTCTTCGTTTACGTCAATTGTAATGATTTTTCCGTTTTGGGTAAGCCCTTCTGCCAGGCACAATGCCGAGTAACCGGTATATGTACCGATTTCAAGAATCAGCCCGGGCTGAATCATCTGTGAAACCATAGCCAGTAAACGCCCTTGCAGGTGGCCTGAAAGCATACGCGACTGCAAGACCTTTGCATGTGTTTCGCGGTTCAGTTTGCTCAGCAGGTCATTTTCAGGCGTGGTATGATCCAGACAATATTGGTCAATATCAGCAGGAATAAATTCCATCAGGAAAGCATTTTTATACAAAAATAGAACATATTTCAAAAAAATGAATAAAAAAGGGGCTTTTTTTGCCCCTCAGATGTTTAAAAGTCATTTTGGTACCGTTTAATTAGCGCTTGTTGCTTCTGCTGCGCAGGCTGAAATCGGCCAGCACCAGGGCGGCCATTGCCTCAACAATTGGCACCGCACGTGGCAACACACAGGGGTCATGACGACCCTTGCCCGACACCACAACGGTTTCGCCGGCTTCGTTTACGCTCTCCTGGTCTTGCATGATAGTGGCCACCGGCTTAAAGGCCACTCTGAAATAGATATCTTCTCCGTTCGAAATTCCGCCTTGTATACCGCCCGAATGATTGGTGCGGGTATGTACTTTGCCGTCTTCGCCAACGTAAAACTCGTCATTGTGCTGCGAGCCGAATAATGCCACGCCATCAAAGCCACTGCCATATTCAAAACCCTTTACCGCATTAATGCCCAGCATAGCCTTGCCTAGCTCGGCATGCAGTTTATCAAACACGGGTTCGCCCCAGCCTACCGGCACACCTTTGATAACCCCGGTGATGATACCACCGATAGAATCGCCCTTTTTGCGGGTTTCGTCAATGAAATCAAACATTTTTTGCGCGGTGGCCTCGTCAGGGCAACGCACAGCGTTATCGTCGGTTTTGCTTAAATCCAGTTCGTAGTATTCTTTATCCAGTTTAATATTACCGACCTGCGACACATACGCCTGCACGTTAATTTGCTGCTGCGCCAGCAGCATTTTGGCCAGCGCCCCTGCTGCTACGCGAGCGGCTGTCTCGCGGGCTGAGCTGCGCCCGCCTCCGCGGTAATCGCGAACACCATATTTGGCGGTATAGGTGTAGTCGGCATGTGATGGTCTGAACTGATGCGCTATGTGGCTGTAATCTTTAGAGCGTTGGTCTTCATTAAAAATAACCATAGCAATGGGCGTACCGGTTGTTTTGCCCTCAAAAATACCCGATAGTACCTGAAACTCGTCGGCCTCTTTGCGTTGGGTGGTAATGCGCGACTGACCCGGTTTGCGGCGGTCTAGTTCGTGTTGAATGTAGGCTTCGTCAAAATCTATACCTGCGGGGCATCCGTCTATTACTACGCCGATGGCTTTGCCGTGTGATTCACCAAATGTTGAAATCTTAAAAATTGTTCCGTAAGTACTACTCATGAGAGAAAACCGGGTTTTGCTATATTTTAAAACGGGTGTAAAATTAAGATAAAATGTTGGTGTGTGGATATTATTTTGAATGTAAAACGTATTTTGACTTGACAATACATTTCAAATTTCTCCTTTTTAATGATGTAAATAATACATTTTTAAACAATTCCGAAAAATAAGACAATTATTATCTTGGTTTTTTTAGGCAAAATTATTTTATTGAAGGTCAAAGAGTTTATACCAATCTTAGAATCATGAAAATCTATTTAGAAGATGTTTTTAAAACATCTGGATTACCGACCTATACATTTGTAAAGCCTGCAGAATATACTAAACTGCTAGTCTCTCTAAGAACTAAAGGCAGAGGCTTAGTTATCGAAGGCCCTTCTGGTATAGGAAAAACTACAAGTGTTATCAAAGCTATTGATGAAATAGGGTTTAGTAATTCAGTTCTTAACTTATCTGCAAGAAAAAGAGAAGATGTTGAATTGATACAATTTCTTCCTGAAATGAAGGATATTGGAATAGTGATCGTTGATGATTTCCATGTTCTATCTAATGAAATTAAGAAGAACTTGTCGGATTTAATGAAGACTTTAGCGGATGAAGAATCTGCTAAATCAAAACTTATACTAATCGGAATTAATAAAGCTGGAGACTCATTAGTTTCATTTTCTCCTGATTTAAATAATAGAATTGATACAATCAGATTTGAGGCGAATCCTAATGAAAAAATTGAAAACATGATTGAATTAGGAGAACAAGCACTTGGAATCACAATTAATGTTAAGCAAGAATTAATAGAAGAGTCCAAGGGAAGTTTTCACATTGCTCAAATACTTGCTAAAGAGACATGTATATATTCAGAAATTACAGATAGTGAATCAAGCAAAAAGCAAACTGACGCGAGTATAGAAATAATTAAGTCGAAAGTAATAGAAGAGTTAGATAGGTTGTTTTACAATAAAGCAAGAATATTTTCTATAGGGTCTAAATTAAGAAGAGAAGGAAGAGCACCATATTTACATTTGCTTAATTGGCTGGCAAATAGTCCTGATTGGTCAATTCATATTGATGAATTACTCAATCAACATCCTCACATGAAATTGAGTGTTAATCAAGTTGTAGAAAAAGGATTTTTAACAAATTTGCTGCTTCAAAATCCGATCTTACAAGACGTTATCCACTTTGATAATCTTTCAAATGTTTTAACAGTTGAAGATCCAAAATTTTTATTCTATATAAGAAACATTCTATGGAATAAATTCGCTCAAAAAATTGGATTCATTGGTATTGTGTTTGATAAACCATATGACTTTGCACTATCATTTGCTAGCGAAAACAGGAATTTAGCAGAATTATTGTTCGATTTGTTAACAGAAAGAGAGATTTCGGTCTTTTATGATAAGAATGAACAACATCGAATTTTAACTGTAAATGTCGAAGACTATCTTTCTCCCATTTACAATTCAGAAGCTGAATATATTATAGTTTTATTAAGTAGTAATTATCCTAAAAAAATATGGACTAAGTTTGAATCAACTCAGTTTAGACAGAGATTTGGTGAAAACGCAGTTATACCTATTTGGTACTCAGATACGGACGTAAGCATTTTTGATGAATCCAAAAAATATGGGGGCATTGAATTTAATGTTAATGATGATTTGGAAAGGCAAGCAGTTCACATTGTAGAAACTGTTTCCAAAATGTTAGAAGAAAAAAGAAAGAACAAACAATTTCATAGTCATATACAATCTGATGAAGAGGAAACAAGTTAAGTTGAGCCGTTATTAGCTATAATCTTATCAATAGATGAACTCAACTTCTTCAACTGCATTCAATAGACCAAATTGAGATTTAGCGTTTCTAACCAAAATCTTTTCAACTATTAAAAAAATGTTAATTTTTATATTTCTGAAAAAAAAATCAGATTTCAGCCCGCCTTTGGGCAAAAATAAGGCAATCCGGCCGACTATGGCACAAAAAAAAACCGAGCTCAAAGCGGCCGGTTTTTATTCAATAAACTAAACTAAACTGTATAAAATCTTTTTCTTTGCTAACAATACCCGGCATGTAACCCCGGGCTTTTACTGTTTTTTATTCAATTTACAAAAACACACTATTGGCAAAGTTTATATTTTCATTTTCCTGAAACCAAAAACGGATGTTTACAATGTCAGCCATTTTCAATAGATAATTCTGAGGCTGTAAAACTTTCCATCAGGCATCAGGAACTGATTTATTCCTATTTCTTTATCTGCTTGTCTATACAAATGCTGGCTTGCATCATAAGCAGTTTTTTGTCTCTGCTGCTGTTTCTCTTCATCTTCCTGGCATTTCGTTCAGCAAATTAAATACCTAATTACTATACAAAGCAAACAGACCCAAACAAGCCGTAGGGTTCATCAGCCCAAAATCGGCACTTTTTAAGTAAAAATACCTATATGCACTACATACCTCATCCCCATTGCGGTTTAGAAAAAACTGCAACTGACATAAACCCTGAAACCGGATTATGGCTGGTTTGGGTAATACTAAGTATGGCGTTTGTTGGTAAAAGCACCGGAGCCACAGCCCACCCGGCATGATAACCGCCGGAAGCAGACAAAAGCGCTTTTGATGAAGGATACAGCTTAATGATGCTATACGTAACTAACAACGTTGCCTGCACGGCGTATGTTGCGAGGTTGGCAAAAAAAATTTTTGCAACAGACCACGTTTGTACTGCTCCTGACCACACCCCCACATAAGTACCCTGATGACTAAACCTGCGATATGAAAAACGATTAATACAAGATGCAGAACCCACTCCCATGCCCGATAGATAGGGCAAACAGGCAACAACTTGGCAGCCGTAGGTAAGTAGCTTTTTCATTAAAATGCTTTTCATAATTAATGTTACAAATATAGGCAAAATTGCTTAAAAGTTGTTACCCCAATTGTGGTGATTTTTATGAACGGAAAAAATTAATGATTAACGCACTTTTTAAAAATTTACATAGCAGCCCTACTGCCCTACACACATGGCCCAAAAACACCCTGGCACATTTTTTTTGGATATAGTTGAAAGATTTTTTTTTAATAAGATTATGGAGAACCTTGACGCAAAGCGCACACAACTTGAAAAATTTGTAGGAAAATGGACAACTGTGGGGCAAATTTTACCCACTTCAAACAAGGCTGGCGCTGATATCAGGGGGCATGAGAGCTATGAATGGCTGGAAGGTGAGTATTTTCTTCTACACAATTCTGAAATAGAAATGGGCGACCACCATCAGAGAACACTGGAAGTATTTAGTTTTGAAGCACAGGAAAACCATTTCATGACTCAGTTTTATGATAATACCGGAAATTCAGGGCAGTTTCAGGTAACGCTAATGGACGACCTCTGGATTTTCAGAGGTGAAACCCTGCTTTTTAAAGGTGGCTTCAGTGAAAATGACACCGTATTTGCCGGGGTATGGGAGCAACTCAACCAGGAAAAAGTATGGGCGCCGTATATGCATATCAAATTGGTGAAGGAGGTATAGAAAGATAGCCTCCCAATTTGGTAGAGCCACATTGTAGGTGGCTCAAGGCCTGTCTGTTCGGCGGATGATGTGAAGTGGTGGAATTTGATTACTGAAAATTTTTGGACTGTTCTTTTTTGTGTTTAAAGAACGCAATCCACAGCGGCTAAATTTATATTTAGTTGAATATTGACCAATTCAAAATATTTGGGAGCGCTTTTGCCCCAGCCGCAAGCATTGCGGCTCTACGAAAATTGGGTGCTTTGGTAGGCTGAAGGCCTGTCTGTTTTGTGGGTGATGTGAGATGGGTTTGAGTGATTTTGTATTTGATATTCTTTTTTCATTTATGAGTTTTAAAAACCTTACCCACACCTGCTAAATATAAATTTAGCAGGACGGGGAAGCATATCATAAGTTAAAAATTTGATGAACTTTTAAGCTTGCTTGGCCAAGAATTAAATCCGGCAATATATGAAGTACTTATAGAGTATATTACTTTTGTGTACTCCATGAATATTTTACAAACAGGGATGATTGAAAATTTCTTAATTATTTTAGAATTGTAATTACTCTTTCGCCATCGGCTTGAGTCCACATTAATTTGTCATTGACCAGAATTTTTTCCGTGATGCTCATGGTCTTGTCGTTTTTTATGTGAAAGGTAATTACATCTACATCGTTGTCAGTCCAATAGATTTTTACTTTGTTTATATCTCCTGGGGATTCATGCATTGAAGCGAAAACTCTCATATAATACTTACCGTTTTGCTGAAATAGTAATGGTTTATTGTAAGGCATCAAGTTAATAGGCCATTTTTGATTATTTGCAGATGCATATTCGAGCGCGATATCTCCAAAAACATAGTGGCCAGGCTGATTTTGATTTAATAAATCTATGTTTGTATCTTTTTTTAGAACGGATACCTCAATCGCTGTATCAACTATATCGCAACATATTTCCCTGTGCTTATCGCAGGAGGTTAGGAAAAGGGTTAGGAAGAAGAATGTGATTATCGTTTTCATGGTTTTTCTGTTAAAATAAATTATAAATCATATGAGGATCAACATTATATGAATGGTAACGCGATGGATCTGGGTTGAAATTGTCATAAGCAAACCATCCATCTTCACCACCTCTCCGTCCCCAATTCATATGGAGATATAGATATGTACCAGATTCACAAAAATTATACGAATCATAACCATCACATACCCAAGCGTGTCCACCATCAATATAATAAAATATCCACCAGTTGGCAAACCATCCTCCTGATAAATAAACCGAGTGCCCATTATTTAAATTTGATACAACCGTCGGAGCATAATAGTTGGCAAGTGTTGCATAAGTATAACCATAATCATTTACGAAAGCATCTCTCGCGTCGTCATCTCTTGCTCCAGGCTTTCAATCTGATGTTCAACACTGGCTAAAATCTGCTTACTAACCAAATTCTGAGCAGGAGCGAATGTTCGGTATTTTGAATAGCTTTTAGTTTTGGCTATAGGTTGTGAGTTGTTTTTTGATGGATCGTCCTTGTCATCATTGGCGAATGTTGGCAAGCAACTCATCATGATTATTAGCACAGCAATTACTACAGGTAAAATTCGCTTCATTAGGTTGTAAATTTTATTTTTAGCTTTTAAGTTTTTTCGGTCCGGTATTTTTATTACTCCACAATCGATATCTTCTTGGAAAATGACTTGACCATCTAATAGTATGTAACCATCATCTGAAAGCTTACTGCTGGGTACGTTTAATATATATTTTCCTCCTAAACTATAAGTTTTGCTTTTTAAGTCTCTTAGAAAACTATTAAATCTTGGACTTATTCTATAAGCTACAGGTCTATTATCTGCGGGAGGGTCAAAAATCATATATCTTCTCTCTAATTGAGAATATTCAATCTCATCATACCAAATATTTGATTGTGAAAAAAATTCAATCTCAACAATATTATTCCATTTGCTTTTCGTTTTGTAGTCAAGATGACTTTCAAAATTCTGCAATGCAGAATCATAAGTAAATAAACCAAAGGGGTCTACAGCTTTATATTGCCATTCACCATTATCAAAAACCGGAATATTTATTGTTGTAAATGAGGTTTTTGGATTAACAGAATTAAGGTAGTAATCCCAATGATAAATGCCTCCTAAAGTAATGCCTTCAGTTTCTGGCTTAAACATATTTTCTGTTCTGGAAGCGACATAATCATTTATATATTTATGGGCCTCCCCTTTATAAATTTTTTCTGCTTCAATAAAATTATATATACCAAATTCTGCTCCTTTCTCAAAAAGACAGGCATCAAATTCTAAAATCTTTTGTTTATAATTCTCCTCGTTAAGAGGTATTTCTATACTAAAATCAAAAGCCATAAAATGATTAATATAAGGACTCCAAAAAACTTTCATTTGATTATTATTTTATTTGTGTCTGAGTGATATTTAAATGTATGGGTTCCTTTTTTATTATAAATTCTAAATTCAGCCAAATTTTTTATTGCTTCACCTTTATCTGATGAAATTACTTTACCGAAATAATAGTTAACTTTTGTCAATAAGTCAGCTGTTGTTGACTCTACTAATGGGTGGTCTAAATTAACAATATGGAGTTCTACCGTTTTCAAATACCCTGTTGGTGGAATTTCTGTTGTGAAAAATTGTAAGGCGCCATCTCCTACATGGGAAAAAGGTAATTTTTCCCCCGAAACAACAGATTTAATCTGGATTGCTTCTTTAAGTGTACCTTTTGTTCTTAAAATATCTCCTGGAATAGAAATTCCTTCATGAATAATAATATTCCCATCAATAATATACTCAAGAGACCTCTTTAAATGTATTAAATGGCCAACGTTAGCTATGTTATTAAGACCACTCAATTTTTTAGCGAAGTAAGCAAATTCAGCTGGATTAATTAAATTAGGCGAAGATATCAATTCATTTAATTGTGCGATAAAATCTGTATTTAAAGGATATCCAGAAGGCAAGGTGCTTTAAATCCATTAGTAATTGCTATTATGGATCTTGAAATATCATTAGCTTCTGTATTTACACTTATGTCTCGTCAGGGTCTTCTGTGCGTGTAAGCCACAGGCAGGCAGGAGACCCTGACGTAGTAGTATAGGTATCAATGCCCATATCATTTATACTTCAACTGGTATTCAGACCATTTCAAGGCGATATTTATAAATAGTGGGACTTGAATCCATTATAAAAAGGTAATCTTTATACATCATTAAAGGCCTTCTGAATGAATCCCAACCTTTGAAAGGAGGTACAAAACTATCTACGATGGTATTTTTCTCTTTGTCAATGATAAATATTTCAGCTTCATCTGAAAATGAGATGATATAATTTTTATAAAAACAGCCTATACTTGAGGCTAGCCCATAGGAATCTTTATAAAGATTCGTATCAAACCAGTTTTCCTGATAATGTAATAGCTCTCCTGAATCACAACTTATTATGCGAATAAATCCTCTATTAAACTGATAGCCTTTGCCCTCTGCCACATCTATTAAATCAGTGGCATTCTCACTTATCCATCTTAGTTGTCCGGTTTGAATATGAATACATATAGTATGAGAACTATTGATACTAAAAATTAGATTGCCTTTGTATTCGCTTACCAATGATGACTTGCTGCATCTTTCAGTAAAATACTTACTTAAATTAAAACTCCATAAGAGCTTGTTTTCATCCAGCTTAAAGCATTTCATTATAAAGGACTCATTCTCCTTAGCATAAAATATTATCCTTTCTTCATCTACATAAAGCATATTTAACTTTTCCAGATTCTCTATTTCAAATATGACCTCCTTAGTAAGGTAGTTATACATGATAATTCTGAAGTGTCTTTTTTTTCTAAGTACATAGATTGATATATTATCAACATTTAAATAATGATTATATAAACCATAACCCTCCTCAAAAGGATCTTGAATTGTTTTAACAAGTTTATTAAGCTCTGAATCAATATAAAATAACTCTTCATAATTTGACACGAGTTCTATATATTTTCCTCTTTCACCTAGAAAACCAAGTTGCAAATCCGGTGGAAGTACAACTTCTGTTCTACTCTGGCCATCATCAATAAACAATCTTTTATCATGAAAAAAAGCTACACCCCTTGAGGTAACTATTATATCCCCGGCATTTGAAAATCTACTTTCCTCTGTAAACTTTAGCATATAATTATTGATAAATATTTCTGATTTGTCGGCAACCAAATTCTACGATAAGCCGCAAGCATTGCGGCTCTACAAAGATAAAAAATATAGAGCCAAGGCAATGCCTTGGCTCTACGTAGTATTCGATATTAATACTAATTACTTCTTCCCGTCAATCTGTTTCAGCAATTCACCTACTGCTGCTTTCAGTTGGTCGTCAGTGTCTTTTGCCAGCCAGTCAGGTTGGTTTTCAACAATAATATCTGGTATGGCTGGCCCTAATTCCTGATTTTTGTCAGTGGCTTTGGTGAACCATCCACGACCCGGCAGACGCACAAACGAGCCATCCATCAGACCCTTACCCCCTGTTGAAATCACCGAACCATTGGTAGGTACACCCACCAATTTACCGATACCTAACGATTTATAGGCATGAGAGAAAATCTCGGCATTTGAGTAGCTACCCTCATTACAAAGCGCAATAGACGGTTTGGTCCAGGCAGCATAAACCAGACGTTCGCCGATAGGGTAGTAATCTTTAAATTTCAGCTTGTCTTTCTCCAAATCTTCACTGGCACCTCTTGGTATGGTGTAGGCGTGTTGTTTGTAATTGAGTATGGTCATCAGGTAGTCGGTTGTTGAGCCTCCACCATTGTAGCGCACATCAATCACCAGACCTTCTTTTCCATAACCGGCAGCGGTAAACTCTCTTTCCACCACCTCAAAACTCGGGAAGTCCATCCCTTTAATATGGATATACCCCAGGCGACCTTTAGCGAATTTCTCCACCAGTTTTTTGCGGTTCTCTACCCATTCGTCATACAAATTATTAAAGATGCTGGCTGTCAGGCGAATCACCACTTCTTTGCTCTTACCATCTGCACCGCGCACATTCAATAATACTTTCTCGTTCACAAGTCCATTCAGTAGGTCATAGAAATTATCGTTATCGCTTACGGCTTGTCCGTTCACGGCGGTAATCACATCACCGGCATTCAGCTTGCTTTTTTCCTTGTCGGCAGGGGTGCCGGGTACTACATGGGCCACTTTTACCCCTCCGCTTACAGGTACCAGTTCAGTGCCCAATAATCCGGTTGCTTCTCGTTGCGTATCAATGCGGTCGGTTACGGTCATACCCATGTGGCTCGAGTTCAGTTCACCCAGCAAGAGGTTAAACATATCTCTGAAATCGTTGCTGGTGCTGGCGTTAATGCTGCGTTCTTTGTACTTGTCGTGCAGCTTAGACCAATCGTAACCATGAAACTTAGGGTCATAGAAACCATCGCGAATGGTGCGCCAGGCCTCTTCATATACCTGCGTGCGTTCGGCAGTGTAATCAATTTTCATTTTTGCCGAATACGGCAGGGCCTCTATTGCGCCGGATTTTATATCAAGCCTGCTCAATGCGCCACCCATGCGTGTAAAATACAGGTATTTCCCTTCGCGGTCTATGGTTACACCGGCCGGGTTAGTGCCGCCTTTGGTAATTTCTTTCAGGTCTTTGCCATCCCATTTGATGCTGTACAGGTCTCGGCCGCGTGCGGTGTTAGAGGTGGTGGTGTAGTAAAAGGTCTCACCGTCTTTTGATATCACCAGCCCGCCTTCATCACCGGGAAAACTGGTTACTCTTACAATGCGTTCATGTATTTTGTCGAAATCAATTTTTACGGGCTTAGGCGCTTTTTTGTCATTCGGCTTGGCCGGTGCGGCGGGGGGTTCAGGTTTATCCTGTTCCTGCCAGTCCTGCGTTTCGCGCTCCCAGTCTTCTTTTTTCAACCATACAAACCACACGTCGTCACTACGGCTGGAACTTCTACCCGATATAAAGCCCAATTTAGAACCATCAGCACTCCAGAAGGGGCTGTAGTCTGCCCGAGGGTGCATGGTTACATTCACAGGCTTGGTTGAGTTATCGGCCGCCTGAATAAATATCTCTTCATTAAAATATAAATCGCTGATGGCATACGCCAACCATTTGCTGTCAGGGCTCCAGGCTATGCCGCCGGGCGCATCCCAGCTATCGCCCAGAATTTTTTCGTTGGTCAGTTTACCGTCCGGGCTTATGTCGGCCACCACAAATGTACCCCTGCCACGTACGTAGGCAATCTTCTTGTTATCGGGTGATACCGTCAGGCTCTTCTCATCGCCGGTGGTTTTGGTAAGCTGCACCACACTGTGCTTCATTGACTTAAACAGGTTGCGCTGGGTGGTATCTGCCGAGCGCACCAGGTAAATATCAAAATTGCCATTGGCTCTGTCGCTGGTAAACAACAGGGTAGAGTCGTTCAGCCAGGTTGGTTCCATGTCGCGGTAGGCATGGGTTGATACATTGATACTTCTGGTTTTTTCCTTATCGGCTTCTTTCAGGAAAATCTCACCACGCACCGAAAAAGCCAGCAACTTTCCGTTAGGCGACACCGCATATTCAGACGCGCCACTGGTAAAAGTCTTTTGTTCGGTGGCATCCAGGCGGTCATCGGCGCTGATAACCACATTTAGTTTTTGTGCCGAACCCTTATCGGTTTTCATGGTGTACAGATTCATGTCTTTCTCGAAAACAATAGAACCGCCGTCTGCCGATACGCTGAATGCGCGGATAGATTCATCTTTATAGTTGGTCAGTTTTTCAGGCTTGCCTGTTGCTTTACCGTTGGAATCCAGTTTTAGCCTATAAATATTATACGCGCCTGCCTCACTGCTCAGAAAATAAAGCGTGCTGTTGTTGCCCCATTGCGGGAAAACATCGTTGGTTTCAAAACCCGGTAGCTGCTGATAAGTTTTGTTTTTGGTGTCGTAAATCCAGATGTCGCGGTCTGAGCTGCCCTTGTAGGCCTGACGGGCTACGGGGTTGATGTCGCCCCGGACGAAAGCCAGAAAACGGGCGTCTGGCGACAGCACAGGGTCGAAACCTACGGCATCAAGCACGCGTGATTCGGTGCCACCTTTCGGACTGATGCTATAAACCTCGGCCGGGCGTTCAATCTGTCTGAACTCACGGTTGGTCGAAAACAGGATTTTATCCGGCTGTGTCCAGCTTGCTATATTGTCGGCACCAGAGTGGTAGGTCAGGCGTTTAGGCATGCTGCCCTCGGCCGACATCACGAAAACATCGTTGTTACCGAAACGTGAACCCGAAAAAGCAATCTGTTTGCCATCGGGACTAAAAACGGGGTTTGATTCGTAGGCCTCATGGATGGTGAGACGAGTGGCTTTTCCACCCGAAGCAGGCACCGTCCAAATATCGCCCTGGAACGAGAAGGCTACCACAGAGCCATCTTTATTAATGGCAGGCTGGCGAAGCAGCAAAGAATTTTGCGCTTGCAGACATAGAACGGTAAAAAAGGTAATTGTTGAAGTTAAAAGCGTTTTTCTCATGGGCAATAGTTTGCTGATTGATTGACAGTCAAATTTAAAAGAAAAACGGTTTGAACAATCAAAAATCAGATGATTTCGGTATAAGTGGAGATGAATTGGGGTGATGAGGGAGTAGATTGATGAAAAGACTTTATCTATCAGATAATATTAAAGGAAATAATTAAGTCTAAGATAGATTGCATGGGGTATCAAAGAAGATTAATGTTGTGCTTTACTTAATTCTTTGTGATAATTTATCAGCCCTTTTTTTATTTCAGCCAATTGAACTTCGCTTAACTCATGGCTGTAATATTCCTTAATGAGTTCATATTTTAGTTCAGCATTAGAGATATCATTTCCTAAGCGTTTTTTTATTCTTTTAATAGCAAGCTGACGAACAAACGACATCATGCCGTCAAAAATTTCAAATCTTTCACGCACACTTTTGGCCTTAATAATTTCAAATTGCTTGGCAGCTATAAATTCCGGGGTGTCTGTCATAATTGAACGTTGTATGTGTTAAGATTTAATTCTTTAACCCAAAACCCTAAATACTCTCTATTTATTTCAACATTCCTTAATAATCGGTTTATATCGTCTGCCTGACGGTCACTATAAAGTTCTTGTATCCATTGTAATTTTGCAATAATTTTCACGTCTTCTCTACCCCGTTTTGGCTGATTGTCTAATCAGTCGGTGTGTCAGCCGTTCTCTGAACGGCGTTATGCCATCTGCACTATTCAAATAAAAAATTCAACTATTTAAAGACATAACAGATAAAGCGACCTATTATTTAATTACCTTTGCTTCACTAAGAAAAGTAAAAATTATAAACTTTAAACCACAGCGTATCTCGGAATTATTCACCGGGTTTCACAGAGTCAAAAATTAACAACTATAAATAAAAGACTTTATTACGTCATTCCTGTTGAGGCGGACGGCTAGTTCACGATTAAAAATCGAGCAATTATCATGAAATAAACCAAAGGATTTTTAATTGTGTGAGTTTGAATGATGGGCTGCTTTGCGGACGGCTAGTCTTGCGTTACTTTTTGCAGCCCAAAAAGGAACAACCCAGATATAAAAATGTCTTTGAATTGGATTTATAAGAGTTTTACTAAATAAACATATATCACAGTAAACAATACTTATAAACCCTCCCAAAATAAACACTATGATGAACTACTTAAAAATTACCACCACAATCGGTTTATTCACCCTTCTATGCCTTTTCAATAATCTGGCCAATGCCCAAAGCCTCACCAAAGAAAGAAAACCCAGAATTATCATCACTGCCGACCCTGAACTGGACGACAACAACTCGTTGATTCGTTTTCTGTTATACAGCAGCGACCTGGACATTGAAGGACTCATTTACACCAGCAGCCAGTTTCACTGGAAAGGCGATGGTAAAGGCACCAAGTGGTTTGTGCCGGGTAGAGAATATAACCGCTTCGGGCTGGATATGTGTCCCTGTGAATCATGGCGCTGGGCAAAAGATGAACGCTTTATTCATGATGCTGTGGAAGCCTACGAAAAGGTGTATCCAAACCTGAAACTGCATAACTCTGAATATACTGCTCCGGCTGCGTTGAAATCGAAAATCCGCTATGGAAACATTGAATTTGATGGCGACATCTCTAAAGATTCTCCCGGTTCTGAACTGATAAAATCATTGATTCTTGACGACAAGCCCGGACAATTATATATCACCGCATGGGGTGGATTCAGCAGTATTGCCCGTGCTTTAAAGTCGATTCAGGAACAATATCAGTTCAATTCGGCTTGGGATGCCATCAAAAAGAAAATAGCCCGAAAGGTGGTTTTGCTACCATCCGGCGACCAAGACGATACCTATGCCACCTACATTAAACCTAACTGGCCTGAAATAGAATACCGTCAGTTCAGCAACGGGCCTAATTATGGGTATGGCGCACAGTTAAGAGCCAGTCAGGACAATGCACCTTACCTGACCTCTGCATGGATGAAAGAAAACGTAACCGGCCGTGGCGCTCTGGGGGCCATTTACCGTGTTTGGGGTGACGGCAAACAAATGGTAAAAGACGATAAAATGGATTATTTTGGCTTTGCAGGAGTAACTAATGAAGAACTGAAAAAGAAAGGATATGTAGTCTGGATGCCCGTACAGGAAAAAGGCTCATGGTTGGGTGAAGGCGATAATCACACCTTTATGAATATGCTCGGTAACGGGCTACGTGCCTACGAAGCCGGATTTTATGGTGGTTGGGGAGGTGGCGCTGCACCCAGAAGAACCGGGGCAGATTTTTCTTTTGCCATGACCGATACCAGTGCCGCCGCTATGGCCAATGCCCTTAGCAATGCCAATGCACGCACTGAAAAAGTAACGTTTCCAAACTTTTTCCCTCAGGCACAACGCGATTTTGCCGCCAGAATGCAATGGTCTGTTACACCAAAATATGCCAATGCAAACCATGCCCCTACGGTAAGAATCGAAGGGCCGTTGAGCATTATGGTAACTGCCGGCTCAAAAATACGGTTAAACGGCTTCGTGTCTGACCCTGACGGCAATACGGTAAGTACTAAATGGTGGCAATTTAATGTGGGTACCTTTCCGGGTAAAGTGACTATCACAAAGCCGGAGGCATTACAGACAATCGTTGAGATTCCGAAAGATGCCGTAAGTGGACAAACCATCCATTTAATTCTGGAAGCCACCGATAATGGTACACCGGCACTTACTAAATACCAAAGGGTTATCATGACTGTGAGGTAGTATAAAAAAGATACATTATTCAGGAAGAAGAGTATTTAGTCACTCCTCTTCCTGAATAATTAAAATCTTTAACTGAACAACTCTCGAATGGTCTTCATTGGCAAAAACATTTTGCCCGACGTTGGCAAAAGAATAAATCCATACCTTAATTAGAAGTTCCTGGCAATGTCATCAATGGGGTCAACCAAAATGGCCAAGGTTCCCGAAGTTCCTGAAATATCAAAACACCTTTTCAGTGCATCAATTAGCAGAATTTCTCCATAGCCTTTACCCTTTATAGAAATATCAACAGCTAAACGGCCAAGCAGCACTGTGGGTATGTACTGATAACCTGGTGGCCATTTCTTCTGCAAATATTCTGGAAAGTAACCTTTAATTATTGAGTTGGCTGAAAGCGTTGAATAACCTTTTAATGTCAAAGCAGAGTCTCCCGATGCGCGTTTTTCTTAAGCCAAGCAAGGCGGCTCGGCTTCTGCAACAACAACTCTCCTGTTACCACAATAACGCATCATTCAAGTACCAGAATTAGAAAACCATTAGCGTAAAATAACTAGTCCCGTCAGGAAAAATATTCGCCGGACGGGACTGGTTTTTACAGGAAATCAGGCAATTCAACCCAAAACAAAAAATCTCTTAAATGCAATCATTATTTTTCGCGTTTCAGATTTATCAGCACGCTGCCATTTACTCTGAAATTGTACCTGGGGCTCAGGAAATCGGTGTCACGATAATGATAAATATACACAGGTGTGAGCTGAAAAACATATCGCTTGTGCCTGTACTGCAGGCCCGTACCAAGCGACAGGTTATGAATGAGACCTTTCTTTTGTTCTGTATTGAAAGATGAATACTGCTCGTCGCCGTCTACATGGGCCTCAAACCTTACGTTCTGGTACAGGCGCAGATCCAGATTAGTGCCTGCCATAAATTTCATATCCCACTGGCGATTAAGGGGCAGATAATAACTGAGGTTGAGCGGAATACTCAGCATGGATGCCCTGATATGTATATCTTCAATGCGTTCATATTTTTCGGGCAGGTAGTGCTTATACATATCGGTGAAATTCTGGCGGGTATCCATATTAAACTCCTTCGGGTTATAATACTCTGCCTCGGGGTTAGTAAGGAACGTTAAGCCTGTGGTAAAACTCAGACTTTTGCCAAAAAACACTTCAAACACAGGCCCCAGGTCTAGGGTATGATTAAACCCAAGACCTGTATTTAAGCCCAGGCGGGTATCAATATGCGGCCATCTGAATGAGCGCCTTTGTTCGGCAGGTGTAATTACCGGGCGTTTATAGGCCGAATCTGCACTTTTTTTAATAACTTCGGGTGCATCGGCCTTTTCAATGGTAGTTGCTCCTTCAGTCTTTGGCTCCTGCGCCTCAGTAACCGAAGTCGTGCCTGCATCAGCAACCGACTTATCGGTTATAGTTACCTGTACAGGAGCCTCATACACCACCGGTCGCGGGCTGTTGGCATTGCCGGTTGAGGTAACCGGCGCTTTTTGCACCACATAAATGGTTTTGTTGATATACACGGTGTCGCGGTGTACAATTTCCTGTACCTGCGTTTTTGTTTTTAATTGTTCAATTGTAGAAATCTTATCATTCAGTATCCGGAATTGCTTTTCGTAATCATATTTGTCTATTAAATTCCATATCAGCAGCACTGTGGCCAGGCTGCCATAGAGCGGCCAGCCGAACCGCCGCCAGAAGTCCAGATACCAGGGCACAGGCATTCTGCCCCTGATGTTTTGCCAGACACCCTCGCTGACCGGCCTGCGGACGGACTCGAGTTTTTCCCTGATTTTTTTATCAAATAGCTCGTTTGCCATAAAGTTTATATTTTTGAAAGTCGCGTCAAATATTCATTTATCCATTCCTGCAATTTAGCTCTTGCTTTAGACAGATTCGCCCTTACGGCACTTTCTGTAACCCCCAGCATACCGGCTATTTCGGTATGCGAATAGCCTTCTACCACCGCCAGCGAAAAGACCGTCCGGTAAACGGGGCTTAGTTTCTGCACAAACTCCATTATTTCATCCACCGTCAGCAGGTCCAGATGTTCTTCATCTGCCTGTGTGCGGCTGGCCTGGTCCAGGTCTGTCAATTCAATGCGGGCGTGGTGTTTTCTGAAATAGTCAATGGCGGCATTCACCATTACCGTTCTGAACCAGGCCTCAAATACCTGCCCGGTGTTGTAGCGGCTTATGTTTCCGAAAACCTTGATGAATCCGTCGCTCACCATTTCTTCGGCTTCTTCATCATGGGCGGCATACCTCAGGCAGATACTCTTTGCAAAACCGGCGAAGTGGTCAAATAACTGCTTTTGTGCCAGGGGTTTCCCGGCCACACAGCCCTCTATGGTTTTTTGCAAATACAATCGGTTATTTCTTTTTCTAAAAAACACATTATAACAGGTTAGCTTACTAATCAAAGGCGCCAATGGCATATACGCAATTTATACCAAATATGCTTCCAGAATTGTTTTTTCGAGATTAAAAAAAAAATTAATCTCTGCCAGGAAGCAAACCCGGGTAATCTGCGTATGTAGTGCTAAATAACCAAACTTTAGTAACAATGAAATTACAGGAAAAAATCAATCGTAATCAGTTTCTGAAACAAGTGGGTTTTACAGGTACGGCACTTTTTGCTTTATACACTGCAAGCAGTTGCAAAAACGAAACCGGCGTAACGCCGATATCATCAAACGGAATAACCATTGACCTGGCAGACGCCGCTTATGCCAACCTGAAAAAAGAAGGAGGCTATGTAATAAAAAGCGGAATTGTAATAGCACGCTATAACGGCAACTATGTAGCTGCCACACTTACCTGCAGCCACGAGGGCCGCCAACAGATTACTTTTCAGACCAACCAATGGTACTGCACAGCACACGGCGCAAAATTTGACACCAGCGGAAAGGGGCTTAACAGCGAAGGCAGAGCCGGGCTTACTGTTTATAAAACCGCAGTAAGCGGCAATACCCTAACCATAACCGCTTAAAATGAAAACCATGCTGAAAAGAACCCTTTTAATTGCCGCACTGCTGGGAGCCCGGCAGATGGCCGCTGCCCAGGATTTACTGAACGAGCTTGACAAAACCGTGCCGCTTGCTAAAACCTACACTACTGCCACGTTTAAATCTACCAGGGTAATTAACGGCCACTCGGTTGAGACTGTTGCCAAAAAACACCTGGACTTCCGTATTTCTCACCGTTTCGGCAGGCTCAACGAAGGCGCGTATAACCTTTACGGCCTCGATGCCGCCACCATGCGCATTGGCCTTGAATACGGACTTACCGACAGGCTAATGATTGGTGTGGGCCGCAGCACAAGCCAGAAAACCTACGACTTCTTTGCCAAATACAGAGCCCTCAGGCAGTCGCCGTCGGGGTCGCCGGTTAGTATTACCGCGCTGGCCGCTGCCGATGCCATTACGCTAAGCACCAGCCCCAACCTTACATTTTATAATAATCAGCAAAGGTTTACTTACGTTGGGCAGTTGCTGATAGCCCGTAAATTTAACGAGAAGCTCTCTTTACAGTTAAGCCCCACCTACCTGCACAGCAACCGCATTGAAGCCAGCTCTGAACCCAACGATATTTTGGCGATGGGCATTGGCGGCCGCATGAAAATAAGCAAGAGAACGTCTATCAACGCTGAGTATTTCTACCGGTTACCGCTTACCACGGGTACTTTTAACCTGCAAAACACGGTTTATCATAACTCGCTTTCGGTGGGTTTTGATATCGAAACCGGCGGGCACGTGTTTCAGTTGCACTTTACCAATTCGCTGGGGATGATAGAACGCCAGTTTATAGCCCAGACAGACGGAATGTGGAACAAAGGCGATATACACTACGGATTTAATATTTCAAGAACTTTCAGCTTTGATAAAAAAAGATAGCCATGAAAACCCTTTTTACAATACTGGCAGGTATGCTGATATCTGCCGGTTCTTTTGCCCAGAACCAATGGATTTGCAGCAAAGGTGAAACCAGTTTTTTTTCGGAAACCCCGCTTGAAAACATAGCCGCTTTTAATAAAAATGTAGTATCTATTATTGATTTCAGTACAGGCCAGGTGGCCGTTAAGATGAATGTAGCTGCCTTTAAGTTTAAGAACCACCTGATGGAAGAGCATTTCAATGAAAACTACATGGAAACAGAGAAGTATCCGGTGGCTACGTTTTCGGGCAAAATGCAGGGAAATGCAGACCCCGCCAAAAACGGTACTTATGACATAACCGCAACCGGGCAGCTAACCATGCACGGCGTAAGCCGCGAACGCACCCTGAAAGGCCGCCTTATAGTAAATGGCAATGAGATTACCTTGCTGGCAGATTTTGACGTGGCCCTGAAAGACCACAAGATTGACGTGCCAACCTTGGTTATTGCCAAAATTGCAGAAAATATAGCCGTGAAAAATAAGTTTGTTTTTAGCAGAAAGTAGGGGTTTCATACCAATTGCCGGCTCAGCAATGGGCTGGCAGGTATGGAATTTTACAATGAAAAATCTTAGTTAGGTGAATTTCAGGCGGGGCTCCCCCCGGTGTGGCCGGATGTGGTTTGAGGGGGGCTTTGCCCTTTTTTTGTGCCTGCCTTATTTTGCTGCCAGCAATTAATAACCTGCCAGCCCTGCACCCATTAACCCATGCTTGGCTAAGCAAATAATTCTCTGATGGTTTTCATTGGTAAAAACATTTTGCCCGACGTTGGCAAAAGAATAAATCCATACCTTAAGTAGAAGTTCCTGGCAATTTCATCAATGGGGTCAACCACAATGGCCAAAGTTCCCACAGTTTCTGAAACATCAAAACACCTTTTCAGTGCATCAATTAGCAGAATTTCTCCATAACCTTTACCCTTGATAGAAATATCAACGGCTAAACGGCCTAACAGCACGGTGGGTATATCTTGATAATTCGGTGGCCACTTCTTCTGCAAATAATCCGGAAAGTCGCTCTTTTTAATAGCATTTGCCGAAAGTGTATAATATCCCTTTACAATTAAAGCATTGTCGACCAAAACAAAACAGGCAGACAAATCTCTGCCAACATCCTGTTTTGCCTGTCGTTTTAAATAATTATCTAAAAGTTCGTATCCACAGTTAAAGTTACTTTTGTCGCACTGTTTTTCGAGTATCTGTATTTTCAGCTCCATCTAGTTCAGCAAATTTTTCGTAGTTCATGCGTGCTTTTTGAAGGTTGTTGTTAGGCGAAGGATGGTTCATTAATGTTTCTAAAAACACCTTCTTATCTTCAATACTCTTCAGTACGTGGTTATTTTCGTCAATAATTTTAACTGCCTCTTTGTTTATACAAAAAATCACAAATTCTGTCAGACTTTTAAATCCGCTCAGCTCTGATGCATACTTTATCAGTTCCTTCTGTTCTTTACTTATCCGAACATCTAATCTGTCATTAACTGAAGTACCCATATTCAATTTATTTAGAATGTTGCAACCGACTTACCCAATTAAAAGGAGTTTTTAACTTGATATGGTCAGCTCAACAAATGTACGTATATTTTCCGTACAAATAAATTTTTTCATGAATATAATTTCATTCAAAATAGCCTTATACTACTGGCTAATAGTATCATACCCACAAAGGCCGGAAACAACATTGGGTTGAATCCGGCCTTTGTGGTTTTCTTTGGTTTAAAATTTTATCAACCGCCTTTAATGCGATTCAGCTCGTCTTCCGAGCCGTTACGGCGGTTTCTGGCTGCTTTTATTTCATTGCTGCCAAAACGGTAGGTGAAATTAACCCTTAGCTGCTGCGACTCCCACTTGAACCGCAGATTGGTGTACACTCCGGCATAATCAGAGTGATACCCTCCCCTACCCGTATGGAAAACATCAGTAAAGCTAACTTTCAGCGTGGCATTGTCTTTCATAAATTTCTTCTGCACCCCGGCATCCACAGTACCCATAGCGCGGTTATAGTCAATCCGGCGGTAAGGCGAATTATACCAGCCCGATAACTCTATGGTCCAGTTTTTTTTCAGCTTAAAGGTGCTTTGCGCATTGGCATTGGCGGCAAGGGTACGGTTGTTGAACGACAACCCGTTTTCCAGATCTCCGCGCCATACATTCGTATATCCGCTTACATTTACATAAACATTCCACCATTTGGTTATATCAGTGGCCAGGCTCATATCAAGGCTGAAACCCTGGGTGTAGTCCAGATTTCGCTCAATAAAGTAAGTGCGGCTGGCATCATAAGGCATACGTAAACCCACCGCCGGAAAACGCGTACGCCAGTAACCCACCGACGTTGTCAGTTTGCCCTTATATACGTGTGTCAGCTTAAAGTTGTTGGCATATTCAGGGCGCAGAAAAGGGTTACCTTTAGAATACACCAGTTCATCTACCCGGTATTCAAACGGGTTCAGGTTCTGGTAACTCGGGCGGTTAATACGGCGGCTGTAATTCAGATTCAGGTTGTGGTTATCTGACAGCTTGTAAGAAATGGCCCCACTCGGAAAAACGTTCAGGTACGTTGTATCTACCTTATCAAGGTCATTCTGTTTATAGCTGGTCAGTTTTCCTAATGATTTGGTGCGTTCGGCGCGCAAACCCAGCTGTAAATCCCATTTTTTGTTCAGCGAAACATTATAATTGGCATACGCTGCATAAACGCGCTCGGTGTACACAAAGTTGTTGCTTCGTTCAATGTCGCGCACTTCGGCATCATTCAGCACATTGAAGAAATCGAAGGTATTGTCTGACTTCACGTCTGACAACTTCACGCCATACCCTAGTTTACCTTTTTTCAGGGGCTGCTCATAATCGGCCTTGATTGATTTAATGGTGATATCAACCGGCGTTTTAGTTACAAAATTGCGGCTGAAAGAAGGCCTGTCAGAATTTGGGAACTCGTAGGTATTGGGCTGGTAGCTAATCCCCCGTGACGTAAAAATCCCATAGTCGGCATCTATGTTCAGTTCGCGGCCGGTGGTATCGGCATAACGGTAGTTCATATTTACGTTCAGGTTTTTGTTTTTCTCGGGGTTCGACGTCCGCGAATCCAGAATGGCCGAATCCGGCACGGCGCTGTATCTTTTACCGATCAGGGTCTGGCTTTCGCCACCGCCGTTGTGGTTGCTCACGCGTCCGTTCACATTAAAGCCAATGGTGTTTTTTGAATTAATGAAATAATCCAGGCCCACTTTGGCATTATGAGAGGTGTCGCGCCAGATACCGCGCCAGGTTTTGTTATAGGCAATGTTGTTCAGTATCTGGTCGTCGAGCGTGCGGTTATGCCATGCCCCCTGATTATAACCGTAGTTACCAAAGATATTCACTTTTTTATCGCGGTGGTTCAGGTTAACCGAGCCGTTGTATTTAGGCGTAATACCAAACATACCCCCCAGGCTCAGGTTACCGTTGGTACCAATCTTTTTGTTCTTTTTCAGACGGATGTTAATAATACCCAGGTCTCCGGCGGCATCATATTTGGCCGACGGGTTGGTGATAACCTCAATGGCTTCAATGTCGGCCGAGTTCATGCTTTTCAGGGTTGATGCCAGGTCTTTCCCACTCATGGGCGACGGCCGCCCGTCAATAAAAATGCGTACCCCGGCTTTGCCCTTCACCAGTACGTTTTCGTCTTTGTCTACCTGCACACCGGGCGACTTCTGCAATAGCTCAAGTGCATTTAAACCCGTAGAATTAATACTGGCCTCAACATTAAAAACAATTTTGTCGTTCTGCACCTCTATCAGTGGTTTGGCCGCTACCACCTTTACTTCGCTCAGCTGCCTGGTATCGGCCAATACCGTAAAGGGCTGAAACTCGATGTCGCGGTCTACGAGTTCAAAAACCGGCGACCGGAACGGATTGAATCCTACTGCACTTATTTTAATGAAATACCTGCCGGTTTTCAGATTACCGACTTTAAAGCCTCCGTTTTCGTCGGCTATGTCGGCCTTGGCCAATGAAGAATCACCTGCCGCGTGTACAGCAATGGTAGCAAAAGAAACCACTTCGTTCTGCTGATTTTTTACCTGACCTTTAATGGCATACAAGTTGTTTTGAGCACGCGCAAGCTGCGCCATACTCACAAGGAGTAATACGAGTAATAGATTTTTCATAATTGTTTTAAAGTGCTTTTCAATAATTTTGTAATTGCCAGCCTGCTTTCGCAAAATGGCGGAATTGCCCGTCTGGATAAATCAACATAAAACTAACTGGTTAAACCAACAGTTAAAAGTTAAGGGGCAAAACTGTTATCAAAACCAACTAATCTGTTTTTAACAGCAAGAAACTTAGTTTGGAAGTCTTTACCTACGAACAATTTCGTAGCAAATATATCAGAACTTTTTTCACCTGCCAAAAAATATTACGAAATTTTTCGTAGTTGCTAGAATCACCCCTATTCCGGCAGGTAAACTCCGGACAATCATAAAGGTTACAAAAAATATAATTTTTATTTGAGGCGCTGCCGGCCTTACAATCAGGCGTTTTTCCGAAGCATATACGTAGCTTGGCAGACAGGCAAAACAGCAGACCATGTTGCAGATTATGGCCGCTTACCATAGGGCAGCGGGTTCAGGTGTCCTATTTTTTATTAATTAAATACAAAATATAACAAGTATTTTTAGCTACCTTCCCGAATTAATCAGGATTTTAATAATTTTGATTCTGCTTAGCTTAGGGCGGCAATCTCCGTAAAAGTTTTTATTGGCACAGAGCAGGTTTTAACATCGACAGGCAAGGAAAAAATGGACTCCCAGGTAATGAACGTTAACACCCCTAATGATTCTCAACTTTGGCAACAGCTAAAGAATGGCAACGAATCAGCGCTGGGCAAACTCATAAAAAAATATTTTAATCTGCTGCAAAACTACGGCTACAAGTTTATCAGAAACGAAGACTTTGTAAAAGACTGTGTGCAGGAAGTTTTTGTTGAGATCTGGACCCGCCGCAGCAGCATTGCCCAGCCCGACAGCGTAAAAGCCTACCTGCTTACTTCGGTTCGTAAAAGAATACTCCGCGAGAGTGTCCGCCAGAAAATAGACCACGACAATAATCTGGAAAACGTAGAAAACGACATCAGCTTTGCTGAGTTTTCGCCCGAGCTGGCCATTATTGAAGAAGAGCGCACGCAGGAAAACGTAAAGAAAATATCTGCTATGCTCAACACCCTGCCCAAACGGCAGCGCGAAGTAATTTACCTGAAATATTACCAGAATCTGGAACGCGACGAAATAGCCCAGATAATGGGCATCAACTCGCAGTCGGTCTCTAACCTCTTGCAGGTGGCATTTAGCGCCATCAGAGAAAACTGGGGAGGCCTGTTAATCAGCTATCTGTTGCTAATGCGATTTATCTTATAAAAAAAACTCTATAAATACAGTATTTACTAACTGCCGTTGGCATCCTACTTTATATACCTTATTACTGATGAATTCAGACTATAAAAACTTTAACCCGGAAGACTTCTGCCATGATGAGTCGTTCCGAAACTGGGTATTGAACCCAGACCCCCCAACCGAGCTGTACTGGAACGAATGGATTTCGCAGAACCCGGCTTCGGCTGGTAAAATAGAAACCGCGCGCGCACTTTTACTGGCTTTGCAGGAAAAAGCCCCGGCCCTGACAGACCAGGAGCTGGACGACATTACGCAACAGATTCTGAACCCGGCCAACAACAGCACAATCAGCTTCTGGCAAAAACCCTTTTTCAGAATTGCCGCCACCCTGGCCATTATAGCAGGGGCAGGTATGCTGGCATTTAAGTTGTATACCGAAAAAGAGAAACTGGCTTTTTTTGAGACCATATCGCCTAACCTTACGGCAGATTACATAGAAACCGAAAACACCGAAAACCGGACTCAGACCATCACCCTGCAAGACAGCAGCGTGATAACGCTGTATCCGAAAAGTAAAATCAGATACCCGATTCATTTCTCGCCGGAAACCCGCGAGGTCTATCTGGAGGGTCAGGCGTTTTTTAATATTGCCAAAAATCCTAAACGGCCTTTCTGGGTATATACCAACCATATATCTACCCAGGTGCTGGGCACCAGTTTTATGGTAAAAGCCTTTGAAAACGAAAAGAACGTAAAAGTAGAAGTACGCACGGGCAGGGTGTCGGTTTACCGCCATGAAGACCTGCAGAAAGCCAAACGCCAGCAGAATAACGAAATGGCCGGTATTATACTTACGCCCAACCAGTCTATAGAGTACACCGTTAACGAAGCGCGCCTGCTTAAATCAATCAGCAGGCAGCCTGAAATTCTGGTAGCCAAAACACCCGAAAACTTTATATTTGATGAGGCCCCGATATCAAAGGTTTTCAGCCAGATGGAGCGCGCCTATGGTATACAGATTATTTATGACGAAAAAAACATGAAGAACTGCTACCTAACAGCCACCTTCACAGAGGAGTCGTTGTACGAAAAATTAAATATCATTTGCAAGGTTACACACTCAAGCTACGAAATAGTTGATGCTCAGATAGTTATACATAGCAACGGATGCTAGTGTGAAATAATTTGCATTATTTCACAAAAAATTTTCATAATAACAAGTATCTGCATACAGGTTCTGCCATCCATAGATAAAACCACAATTACAATTATCTATGGATGGACTTTTACAATCTGCTTTCTACACTTTTGGGGTCTCTGTACCGTCAACAACCCGCGTTTTATCAATGATACCGGCAGGCAACAGTTGCTAATGCTGCCTGATTTTGCTGTGGAAAATAATTATTCCAATTAATTCTTTGATAAAAAACATTTTAACCCTAAATTTTATCTCGTTCTGATGAAAGAATATTTCTCCCCCTTTTTTTTAAAGAAACTTATGAGGGTTTCATTTATACAAGTTTTGTTTAGCCTTATCGGACTGGGTATTTCATACGCACACACCGCTAACGGGCAGGAAGTGCTAGAGCAGCGTATCAGCATCAGGGCCAATAACGACAACCTGAAGGCCATGCTGAGTTTTATTGAACAAAGTGCCAGCGTAAAATTTGTGTATAATCCACGCGAAATTAACATTGGCCAGAAAGTATCATTTGAAGCCCGCAACGAAACGCTTAAATCTGTACTGGCTAAAATCTGCAAGCCATTACAGATATCTTATGAAGTAAAAGGCAAGCAGATAATGCTCTACAAAGAAGTAGCAAGCCTGCTGAAAGAGCCCGAAGTAATAGTAGCCGGGCCAGTAGTTGAAGAAGAAAAACCACTCAGAATAGTAACGGGTAAAGTAACCGACGAAAAAGGCGAAGGTATACCCGGTGTAAGCGTAGTGGTAAAAGGCACCACCAAAGGTGTAACAACAGACGTAGAAGGCATTTATAAGCTGGATGTCCCAAACGAAACCACCATTCTGGTGTTCAGTTATGTGGGTTATGTAACGCAGGAAATTGTAACCGGTAACCGCTCAGCCATTGATGTAAAGCTGCTTCCTGACGATAAATCGCTTGACGAAGTAGTGGTTATCGGCTATGGCGAACAGAAAAAAAGCGACCTTACCGGCGCCGTAGCTTCTATGCAGACCAAAGACATTACCAGGGCTAATCCGGTGCTGGCTTCTAAAGCATTGCAAGGCCAGGTGGCCGGCGCTACCGTTACCAAATCAGACAACCGGCCGGGAAGTTCGTACAACATAACCATCAGAGGAGAAAACACTATTAATAACTCTACTGCACCCCTGATTGTAATAGATGGTTTAATGGGTGGCGATATCAATAACCTGAACCCGAACGACATTCAGTCGATGGACGTACTGAAAGATGCTTCATCTACTGCCATTTATGGTGCCAGAGGAGCCAACGGGGTGGTTATTATCACTACCAAAAAAGGGTTATCGGGCAAGCCGCGTGTCAATTATGACAGCTACGTGGGTGTAAAAGTACCGGCGCACCTACCCAAACTGATGAACAGCGAGCAGTTTTATAAAGCTACCTACACCGACCGCATTCTGGAAGGAGTAGCTGAAGCCAAATTTACTTCTCTCGAGCTTGACAACATCAAAAACGGCCGCAGTACTGACTGGGTAGACCTGGTTACAGACCCCGGCGTACAAACCAACCACTCACTGAGCGTGTCGGGCGGTACTGAAAAAACTACCTACCGGTTTTCGGGCGGTTTCCTGAACGAAGACGGCAACGTGCTTAGCACCAATTTTAAAAGATATAACCTCAATGCCGGGCTTGACAGCAAACTTGGCGAGCGCTTCAAGGTTGGATTTACTTCTTACGCCACCTTTTCGGTACAGAACCTGGGCTCGCAGGAGTCACTCCGAGGCGCTTACCGCGTCAGACCTACCGGCGTACCTTATTACAGCGACCTAACTAACCCCTCAGAAAACCAGGACATCAACGTAAACGGACTGGCTATCTGGATGGGTATCAACGATAAACAGGTACCTAACCCTTTGAGCGACGTAGACCCTAACCAGTCTAAACTACGCACCAGGGTATCAAACATCATGGCTAATGCCTATGTTGAGTACACACCTGTTAAAGGCCTTAGCATTCGGTCGTCGTTATCATCTACTTACGGCACTACCCAGATTGGCGACTTCCGCGGTATGTGGTCAAAATCGCAAACGGGTAATAAACCAAGAGCCCAGCTCGACAACCGCGTTATCGGCAGCTATACCTTAGACAACATCATTAACTATAACCTTACCCTGGGCCAGCACAAAATAAACCTTACCGGTTTGCAAAGTGCTTTCTACCAGCGCAATGAGGCATCTAGCATTGCCGCCAAAGACCTGCCTTATGACTCAGACTGGTATGCCCTTAACACCGGTACCGTTACGGCATTCAGCAGTTCTCTGGTAGAGCGTTCGTTGTCATCGTACATGGGGCGTATCAACTACACCTTCCGCGACAAATACCTGTTTACAGCCACCGGCCGTTCAGACGGCGCCTCGCAGCTGGCAGCAGGTAACAAGTGGGCGTTTTTCCCATCTGTTGCATTGGCATGGCGAGTAATTGACGAGTCGTTCATGCAAAACATCAAGGCCTTGTCAAACCTGAAATTACGCCTGAGCTATGGCGAGGTAGGTAACTCAACCGTAGCGCCCTACAGCACACAAGCGGGGCTGATTAACACCGGCTACGATTTTGACGGCACTGCAGCCTATGGCTTTGCCCCTTCTAACCTGGGCAACAAAGACCTGCGCTGGGAACGCAGCAAAGAGCTGAACCTGGGCCTTGACTTCGGTTTGTTCGGTAACCGGATATCGGGTACGGTAGAATTATACGACAGAAAAACGCAGGATCTGATACTGAGCCAGAAAATACCAACCACGTCGGGTTTCTCGCAGGTGGTATCTAACGTAGGTAAAATCCAAAACAAAGGTATTGAGATACTCCTGAACACTGTAAACATTGCTACCACCGATTTCAGCTGGAACACCACCCTTACCTTTACAAAAAACAACAACAAACTGCTTGAACTTTACGGCAACGGGCAAATGGCCGACAAAGGCAATAACCTTTTTGTGGGTTACCCTATCAGAGCCAACTTTGATTACAAGTTTAACGGTATCTGGCAACTGGCCGATAAAGATCTTGCTCTCAAATACAATCAGGTGCCGGGTTCGGTACGTGTAGTTGACCAGAACAACGACGGCATTATATCGTCGACAGAAGGAAAAGACGACCGCGTGTATCTGGGCTCAGAGCTGCCTAACTTTCTGATGGGTATGACCAACCGCTTTAAGTACAAAAACTTCGACTTCTCATTCTTTGCTTATTACAGAAACGGTACACTATATAACAACAAAACCCTTTCAGGTACTTTTGGTGAAATTAACGCACAACGATATAACAAGCTGGCCGGGCTTGATTACTGGACCAGCGAAAACCCTTCGAACACGTATTTCGGGGTTGCAGCAGCAAACCCTTACCGCAGTGCAATCAACTATCAGGATGCCAGCTTCTTAAGAATCTCTGACATCACACTAGGCTACAATGTACCTCGTAAGCTGATGGAAAAATGGAAACTCTACAATGCCCGGGTGTACACGCAGGTAATCAACCCGATTATCGTTAGCAAGTTCATCGGTTTTGACCCTGAATTTAACTCAGCCATTTATCAGGACGACGTACCATCGGTTACTTTCAGCCTGGGTGTTAATCTTAGTTTCTAAATTATATTAATCGAAAGACAATGAAATCTATATATTCAAAATCAAAATTCTTAATCGCCGCAGGCTTATTACTTGTATCGGCCGGTTGTAAGGATTCTTTTCTTGACGAAAACCCTAAAACTACCCTTACCACCGATGTCTACTATAAAACCGAAGCAGGGTTTGAAGACCTCGTAAGGGCTTGTTACCCACTGCTGAGAAACATCCATCAGAACCGGATACTGGTACTCAACGGCACAGATATTTTCTCGTCGCAGCCGGGCTGGAATCCCTCAGCAGTAAATGGTAAAGAAACCCCGCCTGTATTGCTTGATGTCTACGACAACCGTTTCAATGCCGCTATTCCGGAAGTACAAACGCTATGGCAATTGCTTTATGCAGAAATTGCACGTACCAATACGGCCATCTCGCGTGCTGACGGCATCACCACTATGGCACAGGCTTTGAAAGATACCCGCGTGGCCGAGGTAAAATTCCTCCGCGCCTTGTGTTTCTTTTATGCCGTACAACATTGGGGAGACATTCCCATGCCACTGGCTGAAATTACAACGCCTCAGAAAAATTTCCCTCGGGTGGCTTCGGCAGAAGTGTACAAACAAATAATTGCCGACCTGCTTGACTGCGAAGCCAAACTACCGGCTACGGCCTCTAACTATGGCCGTATAACTAAAGGCGCCGCCCAGTTTTTACTGGCACGTGTTTACCTTACCCGCGGCTGGAACTTCAACAATGCCCTGGGTGGCACCAATGCCGACTTTGACCTTGCGCTGCAATATGCCGATAAAATTATTGACACCTATCCGCTGGCGTCCAGTTATAAAGATCTTTTCCCAAAAAGATCCGACAACCCCCTTACCCAGTACACAGGTGCACAGAACGACAAAAACGCCGAGATAATTTTTGCCGTGCAGTATAACTCAGATATTCTTACCAACAAAACCGACCCGGCCTTTACGCAGGATGCCGCCGGTGGAAACGACCTGCACTCGCGCTTTGGCCCAAGTGGAGAGGGTTTCATTGGCAGCAAAGGCCGTACCACAGACTACAACCGTTCGGTTGGTATCCACCAGGTAAATACTGCCGCTTACCGCATGTTTGACCCGGATATCGACACCCGCTACGCACATAATTTTGTAAGTGTGGGGTATTCGTTATCGGCGGTTAAAGACTACAAACCATTGCCCTTAAGTAACCCAAACCTGAAAGTGAGTTTCGCCGTTGGCGATACTGTACTGGTATGCCGCCCCTGGAACAACCCTACGAAGTCGACAGCTGAAAGAGGCGTTGACCTGGGCGGCACCAAAAACTACGCCGTAGTGAATACTTACGAATATGGTGGAGGTTACCCGATTGATAATTCAGGCTATAACATTCAGGCCCCTCTGATGTGGAAATTCTGGCAGCCGGGTATTCCTTACGGCGACGCCTACGGTACATTTAACGAAGCTGTTTTCAGAGCAGCTGAAGCCTATCTGATTGCCGCCGAAGCCATTGTGAAAGGCGCAAAAGGCGGCAAATTGGGTGGCGCAGAGGTTTACTACAACAAAGTACTTGACCGCGCCCTGGGTACCAAAAAAGGCGCCGACCCTAAATGTGCCGCCGCCCCTGAAGACCAGAAATCGCTGGCGGCTGTTTCGTACCGTGCCACAGCGGCCAACATCAGCGTTGACCTGATACTGGACGAAAGAGCGCGTGAACTAATGGGCGAATACAACCGCTGGTTTGACCTGAAAAGAACAGGTAAACTGGTAGAACGTGTGAAAAAATACAATCCCTGGGTAAAGGGACAGGCTATCAGCGATATACATTACCTTAGACCAATACCACAGTCTGAAATAGACTTGTCATTCCCTAAAATGACGCAAAATCCGGGCTATTGATTCAGTAATTCTTTGAGTGAGGCGGCCTTGGCTGCCTCGCTCACAATAGCCATCTATTTAACCCTTACACTATGAATAATTTGATAAAAACAGCATTTGTGGCAATGCTGCTGATTAGCTCTGCCGCTCATGCACAATGGAAAGACCTCTTTAACGGCGCAGACCTGAAAGGCTGGATAAAACGCAACGGAAACGCCGAGTACAGAATTGAAAACAAGACCATTATAGGGGTTTCGAGGCTCAACACACCCAATACCTTTTTATGCACCGAAACCCTGTATGCCGATTTTGTGCTTGAAATGGATGTAAAAGTTGACATCGGCCTTAACTCAGGTATTCAGATACGCAGCATCAGCGACCCCGCCGTTATGAATGGCCGCGTGCATGGGTATCAGGTAGAGATAGACCCCGCCCCACGTGCCTGGAGCGGCGGTATTTACGACGAAGCCCGCAACGGATGGCTATACCCGATGTCGGCCAACCCGCAGGGAAGGGTGGCTTTCAGAAACGGACAATGGAACCGCTATCATATTGAGGCCATAGGGCCCAATATCAAGACCTGGATAAACGGCATACCATGTGCCAACGTGCTTGACGCCCAAACCGCCCGCGGTTTAATAGCCCTGCAGGTACATCAGATAAAAAGACCCGAACAAGAAGGCCTGACAGTACAATGGAAGAACATCAGAATAGCAACAGATAACCTGAATGAAGTAGTTTTTAAAGGCGAAGAAGCCCCCGAAGTAAGTTACCTGCCCAACAGGCTTACTGAAAATGAAATAAGAAAAGGCTGGCGTTTACTTTGGGACGGCAAAACTGCCAACGGCTGGCAAGTTGCCAATGGCAGTGGTTTCCCGGCGGCGGGCTGGGTGATGGAAGATGGCGTGCTGAAAGTGCTGGGCTCTAAAAAAGACAGCGTGCGGAAAGGCGGAGACATTGAAACCGTTCAGGTTTTTTCAGATTTTGAGCTGGAGCTAGACTTCCGGCTTACCAAAGGTGCCAATAGTGGATTGAAATATTTTGTAGTAAATGACCCAAAAAGAAAAGCAGGTACAGGATTAGGGCCGGAGTTTCAGCTTCTGGACGATGACGTACACCCTGACGCCAAAGCAGGTGTAAACGGAAACAGAACTACGGCCTCCCTGTATGACCTCATTACTGCCGAAAACCTGTCGGAAGGCAGTAAAGAAAAACGTATCAATCCGCCGGGTAAGTGGAACAAGCTAAGGATAGTATCCAGAAACGGCCATGTTGAACACTGGCTCAATAACCTGAAAATGGTAGAATACAACCGCCATTCGCAGATATTCCGTAATCTGGTAGCCAAAAGTAAATATAGCACTTACGAAAATTTTGCACAGGCGTATGCAGGGCATATCCTGTTGCAGGACCACGGCGATGAGGTGCATTTCAGAAGTATCAAAATCAGAGAATTCTGATGCGGGCAGTTGCACTTCATTAACCCTATTCTTTTAGTATCATGAACAGAAGAACATTTGTCAATACCGGAATCCTGTCGGTTTGTTCAGTACCATTCCTGAACCTGAGCGCAGACGCCTTTGTGGCTGACCAGAAACCCGCCTGGATTGTGGATTGGATAAAAATAAATGAGGCACAGCTACCCGGTTTCAGGGCGCTGAAAGTAACCGACCCCAACCATAGATACTTTGGTGGCTACACCGACCATGTAGAGATACCTAACCCACACACTACCAGCAGTTTTATTGCCAAAGCCTGTATACTGATGGCCTGCCCTGAGTCAGTTTATTATCAGTCGGCAGACACCCTGAAAGAAGTAGAGGGCGCCGCTGCGGCCATGCTGAAGTTTCAGCATACCGACGGCACCATCGACCTGCTGGCTACTAATTTCCATTCAACGCCCGACACCGCCTTTATTCTGGAAAACATGATTCCGGCCTGGCAGTTTCTGAAAAAATCACAAACCAAAGGCGCCGGGCAGTCGCTGGCTTATATACAGACATTTCTAAAAAATGCCGGAGAAGGCCTCATCAGAGGCGGCATACATACGCCCAACCACCGATGGGTGGTTTCGGCTGCCTTAGTAAGGCTGCATGGGCTTTTTCCGGACAAACGCTACCTGAACCGCATAGACCAATGGTTAGCTGAACACATAGATATTGACCCCGACGGCCAATATACTGAAAAAAGCACCAACAGCTATTCACCAATCGTAAACCGCTCGTTGATAACCCTGGCCAGGGGCCTCAGTAAGCCGGATCTTTTAGAACCCGTTCTGAAAAATCTGGAAATGACCCTCTATTATGTACATCCTAACGGAGAAGTTGTAACTGAGGCCTCGAACCGCCAGGACAAAGGCACCATCGGTAATATGTCTAAATACTATTACTGCTACCGATACATGGCGCTAAAGAAAAATAACGGCCGGATGGCCGCCATGTGCAGGCTGATTGAACAAACCAGTACCCCCCAGGAACTGGCCGGGTATCTGGATTATTTTCTGGAAGACCCCACCCTCTGGCAGCCCTTGCCGCCAGACACCCCATTGCCGGTTAATTATGTAAAGGCTTTTCCGTACTCTGGATTAGTAAGAATACGCCATGGAAACTGGGATACCACCCTGCTGAGTAACAACCCCGGCTGGCTTACTTTTCATAAAGGCAATGCTGTGTTGCAGGCTATGCGTGTTGCTGCTTCGTTTTTCGGAAAAGGGCAGTTTCAGTCTGAAAAAATAGAGCAGAACGGCAACAAATGGGTGCTGAGGCGGCATCTGGAAGGCCCCTATTACCAACCCCTCGATAAAGATAAAATATCGCCTGATGGCAACCTCGATAAAATGCCACGCACGCTCAGAAAACAGAGCGAAATACAGGAATTAAACACAACTGTAACCATAACCCCGACTGACAATGGTGTTGATGTGGATTTAAACATAACCGGCACAGACGGTGTGCCGGTTTCACTCGAACTCATTTTCAGGCCGGGTGGTACTTTTACAGGGGTAAGCCCTCATGCGTTACAGCCGCATGCTTACCTTTTCGGTGGGCAAAACGGCTCTTATACATCAGGTAAAGATACTATTCATTTTTCTTCAGGCCGGATTGAACACAAAGGTGTGCAGTTGCGCGGTGCATTACCCGCAATGGATGCGCCAACGGTTTATCTGACAGGCTTTACGCCTTTTAAGCATACCATCCGTTTATCCTGAGTCCATACATTCAACTCATTTGCTTATGAACAGAAAATTAGCTCTGCTAGTGTGGCTGGCTATGCTTGCCACTTGCACAATTGCGCAAAATACAAAGCCATTATGGCTCGACGACCTGCCCATTAAGTCGTATTCTGAGGGCATACCGGCAGTTTTACCTAAAACCAATGCCGCCGGCGACCCAATGAAAATAGCCGGTAAAACCTTCGCGCATGGTGTGGGGGTCAGCTCTACAAGTGTGCTGTCGTTTCAGCTGGCAGGGCATGCCGCTTCATTTTCGGCCATGGTTGGGGTTGACGACCTGGGCGTAAAAAACCTGCCGCACCGTTTTTACGTAATTGGCGACAAACAGATACTTTTTGACAGTGGAGAAATGCGCTGGGGCGACGCCCCCAAGCCTGTAAATGTAAACCTTGCAGGCATACAACGCCTGGGTTTGCTGGTGCTTGTTGATATTGACATCAACAGAACCTTTACCAACTGGGCCGATGCGGCTTTTGTCATGAAAGACAATTTTATACCCGCTACCATACCCAACCAGCAGCAGCGGTACATTCTTACGCCACAACCAGCCAAAAAACCGCGCATCAATTCTGCAGGTGTGTTTGGTGCAAGGCCGGGTAATCCGTTTTTATATACCATTGCCGCCACCGGCCAAAGACCGGTAACGTACTCGGTTCAAAACCTGCCCAAAGGTTTGTCGGTAGATACCCAAACGGGCATTATCAGCGGTAAAGTAATGCAGAAAGGCACTTATACAGCTAACCTGAAAGTCCGCAATGCCTTCGGAGAAGCCCAAAAGAAATTAACTATTACCATTGGCGATACCATTGCGCTTACCCCGCCTATCGGCTGGAACGGCTGGAACTCGTGGGCAAAAAACATTGACCAGCAAAAAGTGAAGGCCTCTGCCGATGCAATGATAAAAATGGGCCTGAACCAGCACGGCTGGACCTACATTAACATTGACGACGCCTGGCAGGGGCAGCGTGGCGGTGCATTAAACGCCATTCAGCCTAATGAGAAGTTTCCGGAGTTCAGAAAAATGGTTGATTACATCCATTCTCTAGGTCTGAAAGTGGGTGTATATTCAACACCCATGATCACCAGTTATGCAGGGTACATTGGCGGCTCGTCAGATTACCCGAACGGCCGCATAACCGATTCCATCAAAAACAACAAAAGGGCGTTCAGGTACATAGGCAAATATACTTTTGAAGAGAACGACGCCCGGCAAATGGCCGAATGGGGCATTGATTACCTGAAATATGACTGGCGGATTGACGTAAAAGCTGCCGAAAAAATGTCGGTGGCACTCAGAAACTCCGGCCGGGATATTGTGTACAGTATTTCAAACTCTGCCCCCTTTGCTTATGCCAAAGACTGGGCAAGGCTCACCAACAGCTTCAGAACAGGCCCTGACATCCGCGATAGCTGGCTTAGCCTGTATCATTCAGCCTTTACGCTCGACAAATGGGCACCCTACGGCGGCCGTGGCCACTGGCTTGACCCCGACATGATGATACTGGGGAATGTAACCACGGGCTCTGCCCTGCACCCTACCCGCCTGACACCCGACGAGCAATACAGCCACGTGAGCCTTTTCAGTCTGCTTTCGGCGCCTTTACTGATTGGGTGCCCCATTGAACAGCTCGATGCCTTCACGCTGAATCTGTTAACTAATGATGAGGTAATAGAAATAAACCAGGACCCTGCCGGAAAACCCGCCCGGCTGGTTAAAGAAGAAAACGGCGTGCAAACCTGGGTGAAACCTCTGGCAGACGGCTCTTATGCCATCGGGCTGTTTAATATAGCCTACTATGGGCAAACACCGCAGTCTTATTTCAGATGGGACGATGAAAAAGCTATTCATTACAACCTTGATCTGAAGGCACTCGGGTTACAAGGCCGCTATCAGTTGAGAGACGTATGGCGCCAGAAAAACCTGGGTGTTTTCAGCGGGGTTTATTCAGGCACTATTAACCATCATGGAGTGGTAATGCTCAGAATTTCGCCCGTAAAATAATCTAACGCCCCCCTACTATGTTCAGAATAAATTTTTTCGCCTTAACCTTTACACTATTATGGTCTGCCGCCGGTTTTGCCCAGCAAACACAAACCATCTGGCTCGACGACCTGCCGATTCAATCATTCTCTGAAGGACTCAGACCTGCTGTTGGCAAAAAAAACTATCAGGGAGATACGCTGCGCATCAACGGCCGCAGATACAGCCGCGGTATTGGTGCGCAGTCGCCCTGTGTGTTAGCTTTTGCATTGAATGGGCACGCACGCAGTTTTACGGCCTTAATAGGAGCCGACGACATGGGCAATAAAGACCTGCCCCTGACTTTTTATGTACTGGCCGACGGCAAAGTACTGTTTGAAAGCAAACCCATACGCATTGGAGACACCCCACAGCCTGTTTCGGTAAATCTGCAGGGTGTCAAACAACTGGGCTTGCTGGTTACCGACCCCGTTGGTGGCATTAACAACAAAAGAACTTACTGCAACTGGATAGACGCCCGGCTGGAAATGGCAGCCGGACATGCGCCGGAACACGTAATAACCCAAGGCGAAAAATATATACTTACCCCCAGGCCGTCGGCTAAGCCGCGTATCAATTCGGCCAGATTATTTGGCGCAACACCCGGCAATCCGTTTTTATACACCATTGCCGCTACCGGCCAAAAACCACTCAGCTTTGCTGCCGGCCCCTTACCAAACGGGCTTGTGCTAGACACCCGCACGGGTATCATTACCGGAAAAGTAACCCAGAAAGGAACCTATCAGACAACCATTTCGGCAAGTAATGCGCTGGGGGTATCTACCCGTAACTTAACCATTGTTATTGGCGATACCATTGCACTTACCCCACCCATTGGCTGGAATGGGTGGAACTCGTGGGAGGCTAACATTGACCGCGAAAAAGTGATTGCCTCTGCTGATGCGATGGTGAAATCGGGTCTGAAAGACCACGGCTGGACCTACATAAACATTGACGACGCCTGGCAGGGCGAACACAGCGGCCCGGAATCGGCCTTGCAACCGAACAGTAAGTTTCCGGACATGAAAGGCCTGTTTGACTACATCCATTCACTGGGGCTGAAAGCCGGGCTCTACTCAACCCCTTATATATCAAGCTATGGCGGATACGCCGGGGCATCGTCGGACTTTGAGAAAGGTGGCGAGAACCATGAGTCTATCATCGTAAACCGCCGGTCATTTAACCGCATTGCCAAATACAGATTTGAAGAAGCAGATGCCCGGCAAATGGCAGCATGGGGGGTAGATTTTCTGAAATATGACTGGCGGATTGACGTAAACTCTGCCGAAAGAATGCGCAATGCCCTCAACAAGTCGGGGCGTGATGTGGTCTTCAGCCTTTCAAATAATGCCCCTTTCGACAAAGTAAAAGATTGGGTGCGTACCTCAAATATGTACCGCACCGGGCCAGATATTAAAGACAGCTGGACAAGCCTTTACATGACTTCTTTCTCGCTCGACAAGTGGTCGCCGTATAGCGGGCATGGCCATTGGGCAGACCCCGACATGATGATTGTAGGCAAGGTAGCCATTGGCTCTGAGATGCACGATACCCGCCTGACACCCGACGAACAATACAGCCACGTGAGCTTGTTCAGCCTGCTGGCTGCCCCATTGCTGATTGGCTGCCCCATTGAACAGCTGGACGATTTCACGCTTAATCTGCTATCGAACGATGAGGTGATAGAAATCAATCAGGACCCGCTGGGCAAAGCTGCCCGGCTGGCAGGCAACAAAAACGGTGTTGAAATATGGAAAAAACCACTGGAAGACGGCTCTTTTGCCATTGGCCTTTTTTACACCGCCGACTTCGGCAAAAGTCCGCAGTCGTACTTTCACTGGGGTAACGAAAAACCCACTGTTTTCACCCTCAATCTGGCTGAAATAGGCCTGAGCGGCAACTATCAGCTTCGCGATGTCTGGCGGCAGAAAAACCTGGGGCGTTTCAATAGTACTTATAAAACCCCCATCAGGCATCATGGGGTGGTGCTGCTACGGGCAACATCTGTCAAATAATTTTATATCTCTATTAATCGGCAGGCACAATGAGCAAAACAATCGTCATACTGGCTTTCGTGCTGGGTTTCATCAGCACACAGGCACAGCAAAGCAGCCCCTTATATAACAAAAGCTTTACTTACAAAACCCTTTCTGCCTATCAGAAAAAACTGTTTGATACTTTTCTGAACAGCGAAATACCCCCCGGTGTAAAGGCAGAAACCACACTGACAGACCATGCCAGCCTTCGCTCAAAAACCAGAGTGGCACAGGCACTGCTGTTCAGAAACGCACCCGGCGACATTGAACAGGCAAAAGTTATTCTGAAATGGATTTTGCAAAATCAGTATCAGGACGAAACCTCTGAACTGTACGGCATCTGGAAAACCTCAGTGCTGAACGACAGATTCGATAAAAACTGGCGGGAATTTATCGGCTGCGACCTCATCATTATCCGTCAGAAATACAGACACCTGCTGCCTGCCGACCTGCTGAAAGACATAGATACGGGGTTGCTGCACGCGGCAAAGGGCGCTTTTAAAAGAAACGTAGGCGCCGACTACACCAATATATCTATCATGAGTGCCTTTCTGATGGAATACACAGGCACTGTACTGGGTATAGATTACCTGCAAAAAGCAGGGGTGGCCAAGGCTCAAGCCATATTCAGGCTGTATCAGGCGCACAAAACTTTCAGCGAATACAATTCGCCTACTTATTATGGCGTAAACCTGATTGGCCTGGCCTTATGGCGCGAAATGTCATTTTCGAAAGAACTGCGCGAAATGGCGCATTCGCTTGAAAAAGATTTCTGGCAGGAAATTGTTCTGTTCTATAACCCTGTGCTAAAGAATATGGCCGGGCCGTATTTCAGAGGCTATGGCATGGAAATGACCCGCTACTTATCCATCACCGGAATCTGGATGGCGCTGGCAGTTGACAACGAAGCGCTGGCGCCGATACCTGCCGGAATAGGCCGCAAATATGGCGAAATGAGCAACCTCAGCACTATTTTTCATCTGGGGCTGTCAATACCCGTTGCGGCGCTTCAATCCATGAAAGCCAAATCGTTTCCGGTATATATAAACAGAGATGTACCAAATAATTACACCGGAGACAGTATCAAAGCCGTAAGTGCTGCCATCTATAAGAACTGGATGATGGGCGCCATGTGGGGCAACAAGCGTATTTGGGAACAAATAAAAACCGGAACCATACACTGGAAAAACACCCAAGGCGCAACCGGATGGCTGGCTATACAGGGCGACGGCCACACCAATTTAAAAACCACCCGCACCACCATGCAGATTTTCAGCAGCAGCCCTGAGGCGCATCAGCTTGAAGTGCTGGTTTACAGCCCGGCTACCCGGCCCGACCATTTTATGAAACAGAACTGGAACTTATCGGGTTTTGCAATGCAGGTAAAAACCAGCCTGAAAGTATTGAGCATAGAAAAAACCGACCCCAAAACGGCCGAGAAAAAATATGCCATAGCAGACGACGTACCTTTTTTTTATAAAATAACGTATGAGGTGCCTGCCATGCAGAACCTGACACAACCCATTATTGAAATAACACCAGGAAAATAATTTATTCAACCCTACACTATATTAAAGATGAGTTCTCGCAGAAATTTTATCAGAAACACTGCCGCAACACTAGGCGGATTAGGTTTAATGGAATTGTTGCCCCTTGAAGCGCTGGCATCTATCAGAAAAAAAGTTGCCCCCAGCGACAGAATCAACGTGGGCCTGATTGGGGTAAAAAACCAGGGCTTTAATAACATAAGGGCATTTCTGAAAATAAATGAAATTAACCTGACAGCCATTTGTGATGTAGACGACGAACAACTGGACAAACGCAAAGCCGACCTGAGCAAGGCGGGTTTCCCGAATCTGAAAGTATATAAAGACTACCGCAAAATGCTGGAAGACAAAGAGCTGGATGCCGTGCTGGTAGCCACCCCAGACCACTGGCATTGCCTGCAACTGGTTGACAGCCTGTCGGCCGGCAAGCACGTATATGTAGAAAAACCAGTGGCCAACTCTATTGCCGAAGCCAAAGCTATGGTACGCGCCGTTGAGGCGTCGGGCAAGGTAGTGCAGGTAAACCAGTGGCAACGCAGCCAGAAACACTTTAAAGACGCCGTTGCGTTTGTAAAATCGGGCCAGTTGGGTACCATCATCAATACCAAAACCTGGATGTACCGTGGCACTACTCCCCTGCCCAATGTGGCCAACGGCCTCGTGCCTGCAGGTGTTGACTATGACATGTGGCTGGGCCCGGCACTTAAAAGACCATTTAATGCCAACCGGTTTCATTACGAGTTCAGGTGGTTCTGGGACTACGCCGGAGGCCTGATGTGCGACTGGGGTGTGCACCTGATAGACATTGTTTTGTGGGGTATGGGCGCCAGCGAGCCGCTGTCGGTATCGTCGGTAGGTGGTAAAAGGCTTTTCCCGGACGACCCGCGCGAAACACCGGATTACATTCATGTAACGTATGACTTCGGCTCATTCTCTAACACCTGGGAACACTACATGGGCATTGGCGCAGGGCAATATGGCAAAGGCCATGGCATTGCGTTTATTGGCACCAAAGGTACCCTGGTAGTAACCCGCAACGGCTGGGAAGTAATACCCGAAAAAGACGGTAAGGGATTCAGGATGGAGGCTGTTCCGTTGATTGAGAAGTCTGACAACGGGCTGGAACTACACGCCAGAAACTTTGTGGAGGTAATGAAAAACGGCAAACCTGAACAACTGGCCTGCCCTATACACGCCGGAGCCACCGTTGCCATTAATGCACACATGGGTAACGTATCGCTCAGAAGCGGCGACAGAATCCAATGGGATGCCGCCAAAGGAAAATTTGATAACAAAAAGGCTAACGCACTTATAAAACCAACTTACCATAATGGTTTTGTATTTCCAAAAGTTTAAATTTCGGGTGATATAGATTTGTCGACTTTTTTCAATCAATCCACCCTTCATTGCATGAGAAGCCTAGCGCCTGCCATTCTGTTATTATTATTATTATTTGAAGCCCGCTGTCAGGCACCTTTTCGTTTGCGGACAGATAAGCTGCTGAATACCCATCAGGTTTACGAAAGGGGCTTTGTGGTCGACATACCGCTTGATTCAGCTCTGAAACAGCAAAAACGCTATCAGTTTGCCTATATAAGCAACCCAAACCCGGTATTAAGCTGGGAGACACCCCGGCAGGGCGGCGGCGTAACTGCCTGCCAGATTCTGGCGGCAACTGATGCCCGCCTGCTGCAAAGCAACCGCGCCGACTTGTGGGATTCGCAAAAAATCAGTTCCCGTAAAAATCAGACGGTTTATCAGGGCAAACCGCTTAAACCCGGCACCATTATTTACTGGAAAGTGCGCACCTGGAACCAAAAAGGCGTAGCCTCGGCCTACTCGGCAACAGCAGCCTTTTATCTGAGCGAACCTGACCCCGCCGAGCCGTTTGCCCACCAGCCGCTGGTGGCAGAAATGCAACAACCCCGGCAGATAATAAAAACCACGGCAAATAGCTATTTTTTTGACTTCGGGAAAGATGCACTGGCGCAGATATCTTTACACCTGACAAGCCCTGTAACTGATTCAATCTGGATTGAGGTAGGCGAAGCATTGGAAAAACCCGGAGTAATACACAAAAACCCCGGTAGAAACATCCGCTATCATCAACAAAGAATATGGGTGAAGGCCGGTACGCACAGCTACGTGATAAACTGGCTACCCAATGAAAAACGGAATAGCCGGAATCCGGTTCAGATGCCCGCTTATATAGGCGAGGTGTATCCTTTCAGGTATTTGAGCCTGCATAACTTTCAGGGCAGCATCAACCCGCAATCTGTACAAAGAAAAATAGTCTTTTATCCGTTTGATGAAACCGCCTCTTCATTCAGCTCGGCAGATACGGTACTGAACCAGATATGGGACCTCTGCAAATATTCAATGAAAGCCACCAGCTTTACCGGCTATTATGTAGACGGCGACCGCGAGCGGGTTCCTTACGAAGCCGATGCGCTGATTAATCAGTTGTCGCACTATGCGGTTGATGCCGAATACAGCATTGGCAGGCGGTCAATGAATTACCTTATTTATCACCCTACCTGGCCCACCGAATGGAGCCTGCAAAATGTGTTGATAGCCTGGAACGATTATCAATACACAGGCGATGACCTGCTGCTCAGAAAATACTACACCGAACTGCAGCACAAAATACTGATGCCCCTTGCCGGTATGGACGGCCTGATAAGCACCCGAACCAATAAACAAACCGATGATTTTCTGAAGACCATTCATATAACCGCTACGTTTGATAACCGCCGCGGCCTGCATGACAACGTAGACTGGCCTCAAACCGGCGACTACATTGGTAATGAAAAAGAATATAAAGGAGAAACCGATGGCTTTGTGTATAATACCTATAACGCGGTTATTAACGCCTATTATTACCGTAATCTGGTATTGATGAGCCAGATAGCCGCCATACTGGGCAAAACAGCCGACGCACAATTGTATGCCACTAAAGCAGCAGCGGTTTCGGGCGCTTTTCTGAAAACGTTTCAGGATACCCGCACGGGGTTAATAAAAGACGGCGACAGCACCAGCCACACCTCTTTACATGCCAATATGTTTGCACTGGCCTTTGGGCTGGTGCCGCCAAATGACAAGGCAAAGGTGGTGCAGTTTATTAAAACCCGAAAAATGGCTTGCAGCGTGTACGGCGCACAGTTTCTGATGGACGCCCTCTATGAAGCCGGAGAACCCGACTATGCCCTGCAATTGCTGACATCAACCGCACAGCGCAGCTGGTATAACATGATAAGAGTGGGCTCTACCATTACACTGGAAGCCTGGGACAAAGTCTATAAGCCTAATCTGGACTGGAACCACGCCTGGGGCGCAGCGCCCGGTAATATTATTGTGCGGAAGCTGATGGGTGTAGAACCCCTTGAACCGGGTTTTACTACTTTCAGTATAAAACCACAGCCGGGCAGCCTGGCATGGGCATCGCTTAAAACCCCTACCATCAAGGGTCCTGTGCAGGTTTCTTTCAATAGAACCGCCACAGTATTTACCATGAAAGCAGAGGTACCCGGTGGCACGCGGGCCATGATTTACATACCTGCCGATACAACCAAAAAGCAACTGACCATTAACGGGCAAGCAAGCCGCATAAAACCCGGTAACGGTTATTATTTAATACCCAATGCAGGCCCCGGCCACTATACATTTGAACTGAAGTAATGCAACAAGAATCATTTTTTCTGACCATGAATAAAAAAAACACCCTCTGCACCCTGCTATGCTTTTTTGTGCTGTCGGCAGGTTTTGCGCAGAAACCCAACATAGTTTACATACTGGCTGACGATCTGGGTATCGGCGACGTATCATCTTACAACCCTAATGGTAAAATTTATACCGAAAACATTGATAAACTGGCGCAATCGGGGGTTCGGTTTACTGATGCCCACACTACCTCGGCCGTTTGCACCCCTACCCGTTACAGTATTATGACAGGCCGTTACAACTGGCGCACCACCATGAAAAAAGGCGTGCTGCACGGTTATGACACCCCATTGATAGACCCAAAACGCGAAACTGTGGCATCTTACCTAAAAAAGCAGGGCTATAAAACGGGTATGGTGGGCAAATGGCACCTGGGCATGACCTGGGGCAACATTGAAGCAGGCGAAAAAAAGGTGGATTTCAGCAAGCAGGTGCGTAACAGCCCGAACAGCAATGGTTTCGACTACTCGTTCATTATTCCTGCGTCTTTAGATATGCCCCCTTATGCCTACGTAGAAAACGGCTTCTGTACAGCTATACCCAAAGATACCTGCGAAGGCCGCAAAGGCATTGAGCTGTTCAGAGCTGGCATAAGCGCCCCCGATTTTAAACCAGAAGATGTCATTGGCAGGTTTACAGAAAAGGCGCTGTCGTTCATCAACCAGAACGCCAATAAAGAAAAACCCTTCTTTTTGTATTTTCCGCTGGCGGCGCCGCATACGCCTGTGCTACCCATCGGCGATTTTGTGGGCAAAAGCAAGGTGTCTCCCTATGGCGATTTTGTACTGATGGTAGATGACGTAGTAAAACAGGTAGTAGCTACCCTGAAAAAGAACGGTATTTACGACAACACCATTATTGTTTTTACGTCAGACAACGGCTTTGCCAATTCGGCCAACCTGCAGGCGCAACTATCAAAAGGGCATAATCCGTCTATAGATTACCGCGGGCTGAAAACCGACATTTACGAAGGTGGCCATCGTGTGCCTTTTATTGTTCATTGGGGCAAGGTAATAAAAACCGGAAAAGTGTCAGACCAGTTGCTTTGCAGCACCGATTTTTTCAGAACCGTAGCCGAGCTGAACAAAACCAGCCTGAAAGACAACGTGGCCGAAGACAGCTACAGTTTTTTAAGCGAATTAACAGGCCGTAAACCTACCCATGCCCCGCGTGCTTCGGTTATTCATCATTCGTCTAACGGATATTTTGCTATCAGAAAAGGTAAATGGAAACTCATTATGTGTTCGCACTCGGGCGGTAACGGCAAACCCAAAGAAGACAGCGAAGAAGCAAAATCGCTACCGCCGATTCAGCTCTATGACCTGTCGGCAGACATAGCCGAAACCCGGAATGTGTACGCCGCACACCCTGAAGTAGTAAAAGAACTGACCAACCTGCTTACCAGATATGTAAAAGATGGCAGAAGCACACAAGGTAAAATACAAACCAACGACGGCCCTGCCTACTGGAGCCAGCTTACCTGGCTGGGTAAATAATATAGATTGAAAAATGTTTCAGAGAATGAATATAAATAAATATACGCTTACTTTTTTTGTTACCCTGGCAGCGTTGAGCGCCTCTTTCGCCCAAAAAATAAGACCCGTTGACCGTGTGAATCCGTGGGTTGATGCCGCCAATTCGCGCTGGTTTTTTTTCAATTCTGCCACCAGACCCTTCGGCATGGTTAACCTGAGCCCGGATACCGGCGTTAATTCAGACTGGGGTTCAGGCTATCGTTATCATTCAGACAGCATCAGGTGTTTCAGCCATTTGCACGACTGGCAGCTCTCTGGCATACCTGTGATGCCAACCGTCGGCGCGTTTAACGGCCATAAGGGTAACCAGCAATATGGGTCGCGGTTTTCGCATCAGACAGAAGTAGTAAAGGCTGGGTATCATAAAGTAATGCTGGATGCCTACCAGATAACCGCCGAACTGACCTCAACCACCCGTGTGGGGTTTCACAGGTACACCTTTCCTGAGTCAGACCAGAGCCATATTCTGTTCGACTTCTCTACTTTTCTGGGGCCGTCAGATACCCAGAAAGGTTATGTAAAAAAAGTAAGTAACCAGGAACTGGAAGGCTACGCCATTATGGCGCCCACTACCCGCCGACCTAAAACCCTGACCGTATTTTTTGTGGCCGTTTTTGATAAACCATTTGATACCCTGAAAGGATGGCGTAAAGGCCAGCTGGAAGAAGTAGATAAAGTAATAGGAGGAGAAAAAACCGGGGTCTATGTCAGCTTTAAAACCAGAAAAAATGAAGTAAGACGCATGAAAGTGGGCGTATCGCTGGTAAGTGAAGAACAGGCTCGCCTGAACCTGAAAACAGAATTACCGCACTGGGACTTTGACAAAACAGTGGCCGACAGCCAGAACGACTGGAACAGCTGGCTAAGCCGCATTGAAATTGAAGGTGGAACCGAAACGGAAAAAAGCCGCTTTTATACCGACCTGTGGCACGCACTGCTGGGCAGAAGGATTATATCTGACGTAAACGGAAAATATGCCGACATGACAGGCCCCGAACGCCTCATTAAACAAATACCACTGGGTGCCGACGGTAAACCCAAATTTAACCACCATAACTTTGATGCCCTATGGGGTGCACAGTGGTCGCTTAATACGCTGTGGCATCTGGTTTACCCTGAAGTAACGGAATCGTTCGTTAACTCAATGCTGCTGATGTATGCCGACGGCGGGCTGATACCGCGTGGCCCGGCAGGTGGTAATTATACTTTTGTGATGTCTGGTGCGCCCTCAACTCCGTTTATTGTAAGTGCATACCTGAAAGGCATCAGAGGTTTTGATATTGCCAAAGCATACGAAGGTATGCGGAAAAACCATTTTCCGGGTGGATTGATGAGCAAAGCCGGCTATGAACATAACACCATGAAAGGTGGCGGCATTGAATATTATATTGAGCGCGGGTATGTACCGCACCCGCTTACGAACATTAAATACGGGTATCATCAGGATGGGTCAACCCAAACCCTTGAGTATGCCTATCAGGATTACACCCTGGCACAAATGGCCAAAAGCCTGGGCAAAACAGATGACTACAACCTGTTTATGAAACGCGCCGGCAACTACCGCAATATATATAATGCCGAAATTGGCTGGATGTGGAACCGCACCCTAGATGGCAAATGGGGCGCGCCGGTTGATATTCTGCGTTATGATAACGGCTGGGAAGAAGGCAATGCCGCACAGTACACCTGGTTTGTGCCTCATGACGTGCAGGGGCTTATTAACCTGATGGGCGGCCGCGAGGCGTTTACCAACAAGCTGAATACCTCTTTTGAGAAAGCAAGCGAACACGATTTTGTATCGGGCAAATCTCATGACAAAGAAACCCTTGAACACCTGCGCCGGGTATATATCAACTACGGCAACCAGCCCTGTATGCAAACGCCTTTTCTGTTCAATTTTGCCGGTGCACCGTGGCGCACCCAGTACTGGACACGCCAGATTATTGATAAGGTGTATAGTGGCATATCGCCGGACTCCGGGTATAGCGGCGACGAAGACCAGGGGCTGATGGGCAGCCTGGCTGTATTGCTTAAAACAGGTATATTCTCTACCAGCGGCGGCACTACCCCCAAACCTTACTATGAAATCAGCAGCCCGGTTTTCAGTAAAATCACTTTTCACCTAAACCCTCAATATTATAAAGGCAGGCAATTTGTGATTGAAGCCCGTAATAACTCTGCCACCAATGTTTACATTCAGTCGGCACAGCTAGACGGTGCGGCGCTCAACAAACCCTGGGTATGGCACAGCACTGTTACCAATGGCGGCAGGCTGGTGTTGAACATGGGGAAAGACCCCAACAAAAGCTGGGGCAGCAAGCCTGAGGATGCACCGGAATCGATGTCATCCCATCCTTAAAATGCAAATAACCCGGGTTTTCGCCCGGGTTATTTTATTATTTACCTGCATTTATCTGCTTAAAAATCGGTATTGGGTTCTTTCAGGTCAAGGCGTTTTATCCAGATATTTCGGTAAAGCACTTCATGGCCTTCGGCTTGCAGTTTCAGGCCTCCGGGCGTATCAGTAATACCTTTTCCGCCATCGTTACCCCCATCAATACCCGAATTAGGGCCACCCCATACCTGGCTTATTTTGTGGTTTACATGCACTTTTTTACCGTTAAAGTAAAGTGTAACCATCGGCTGCTCTACGCGTTTGCCATCTTTAAACCGGGCCGCCCTGAACACAAAATCGTAGGCATTCCATTTGCCTACACCCTTGTAAGCATAGTAAGGAGACGGGGTTTCGTTGATAACCGCCGCCATACCGTGCGACGTGGTGTCGCCATCAAGCACCTGTATTTCATAACGGTTTTGCAGATACACCCCGCTGTTGCCCCCCGGCTTGCTGATAAAAAACTCAATGTGCGCCCTGAAGTCGCGGAAAGTGTCTTTCGTAACAATATCTGCTGCGCCATACCTGCCACCTGCTCCGGCGGGGTCGTTGGTATTCAGAACAGTGCCTTTACCGGCAGGGTCATTTACAATATACCACTTAATGGGCAACGTGGCCGACAGACGGGGGCCTTCCCAGTACGTCCATTTGTCATCAAGCATTTTGCGGCTGCCGTCAAAATAAACTTCGGCTCCGGCCGGGGCTTTTACACCAACACCTTTTTGCTGCGCATGGGCGGCCCCTACCGCCACAGACAGCAGCGCCAGAGAATTAACTAAACCTTTGTAAATGTTACGTTTCATAGAGTACTGATATATTTTCGGTTGGTTGAATACGTAAATCATATGTACCTGATTAGCCCGGCGCTCGGTATCAAACCGCTACAAAGCTTTTATTTCTGAGATGTTGATACCAACAAAGCAATCGTCCTGGCATCCGTCGTTTACAAATCCACAGCTGGAAATCATCCCGCTGTTTTTTGCTTCAAAATAAACAGATACCCCTTTTCTTTTCACCAGCCACTGTGTTTCGGCTTTGGCATATACGTCGTCAAGGGTAATCAGGTCTGCTGCCGAAGTGTTTTTGTGTGCCCCTAGGTTGCTGCCGGTTTCGCTCCAAGACAATACCTCTGCCAGCGACACACCGTTTCTGGCTTTAAATTCTTCGGCCGTGGTTTTCATTAAAGCCAGTATTTTATTTACCTCTGCCTCATCCCATCCGTTTGCAGGCATCCTGATATCATGAAACACAGTATATGTAAAATGACGCTCGGTAACTTTACCTTTGGTTACAATGAGATTGGTTTTCCAGCTCGAGCCCGCCCAGGTACCTGCCGTAACCGTAAACCTGTAAGAATTACCCGAAGTTTGCTTAAAAGTCTGCCAGGCATTAAGGCTGCTGTCAAAGTCGCGGTTATAAGCAATGTTTTCTTTTTCGCAGGCCATTGCTGTCAAAAGTAAGATTATACTCAGAAATCTTTTCATTTTTGATAAGTTTTTTTTGTTATCGACTCCCACATTCAACAAATGGTTGTAAAAAAATCAAAAAAAAATAAGCTGGTTTTTCAGGTACCGGCAAGCATATTGGTAAAACAAAAAATGCGTCAAAAAGACACATAATTGCGTTTATTTCATTGAAAAATACAATTTCCGGCCAAATCATTCTTCATTCAGCCGCAATTACCAGCCTTTCAGAACTATCTATCGGCGTTTTAAAACCCGGTATTAAAAAAAATAATTATTATTTTTTTGATTAAAAGTATTTACATTTAAAGAATCATACCGGTTAATCATAAAGCGGCAATCAATCAAACCTGTATTACCTCATTAGGTTACCGCTACCATGCCATTGAAGCTAATCAGTTTCCCAACTGCCCGGCAGCCGGATAATGATATAACAATTGTGCCAAACCAGATAAACGTAAAACTGCATGAATGAGCTTTACTATCAGGCGTTTCTGAGTAAAAACGCCAAACCTGAAGGTTGCCTGTACCATAAACCAGCCGTTCTGCCGCAATACCAGCCCATAGCCCGGGTGGCTGTAACAATACCTTAAGTATTCTGGTTATTACTTCATTCCGCAGCACAACAGGCAGCGGCCCAAAAGAAATAATTTTTTATAATATTAAAATTCTGAAGCATGTCTCTACTAAAAGACAAGTCAGACACCGAACGTTCTGATTATCAGAACATTAACCCTGACGCGTTGAATTTTACATATTTACCTGCCTACGCCGGGTATCTGCTAAAAAACAAACTCCATGATTTTAGCCGGGCAGTGCTGACCATTTCGCGCGAGGTAGAAGTACCTCTGCTGCGCTTCTTTGACAACATGCCGGAAGACGAGCTGCTCAGTTTGTCAATGGAAGGTACGCGCGAGTTTCTTACCTACTTTACAGATAACCGTGTGGCCGAATTTATTGATTTAACCTTAAAGCGGTGGTTAGAAAACCAACTGCCACAGATACAGCACCACGAGGTAGTTGCGAAGGATATATCAAGCGTTAACTTTGCACGACGTAAAAGTCTGCGCCGTTTTCTGGCAGAATACACTCAGAATTTTGAACTCTACGATAACATACTCAACGAAATAGACCAGTTTATACTGGCCATAGAAGACCGCTCTTATAACACGCTTTTCGACCTGAAACAACAGCACATTAACGAGCAGCTCTATTTTATTGACAAAATAAACAATACCTTGCCGGGTGTTATTTACCTGTATGACCTGGCCGAAAGAAAAGAGGTTTACTCAAACATTCAAGCACAGCATATACTGGGTTACAGCCCTGGTGAGCTGGGTAGTGCCATGTTTATCAATATGCTGCACCCGGACGACGCCCCGAAAAGACTGGAACAGTTGGCATCCTTTGCCGATACACATGAAGGCGAAATAAAAAACATTGAGTTTAGAGTACAACATAAAAACGGCCGGTATCACTGGTTTCGCGCTTATGAGAGCCTATTTAAAAGAAACCCGGACGGCCAGCCTGCTCAGATAATCGGGCTGATGCTGGAGATTACAACTGAAAAGGAATCGATGCAAACCCTGCAACTGCGCGAAATGCAACTAAGGGAAGCGTACGAAATTGCCGGGATTGGCAGTTTCGAATGGGACTTGCAAGGTGGCGAGTCTGTGTTTTCTGACCAGATGATGAAGGTACTTGACCAGGACGGCCCGACGGATTATCTGGTGTTTCTGAATTATGTTCACCCGGCAGACCAGATCAAACTGACAGGGGCCATTAATGAAGCCATTGTAGGTGGTGGCCATTATGAATGCGAATACCGCTATAACCGGGGGAAAGACAAAATTATCTGGACGCGCGGAGTGGTTACGTTCCTGAACGACAAGCCATTTAAAATGCGCGGCACAGTAATGGACATAACCGAGCGGCATAAAATGATGCAGAAGCTGCAAGAAACCATAGAACTGCACAAACAGGCGCAGGCGCTTACGCACATTGGCAACTGGGCCTGGGACATACCCAATAACATAATAGAGTGGAGCGACGAAATGTACCGTATTTACGGCCTTGAGCCGCAGTCGGAGAAAATTGACTTTGAACGTTTTATGAGTCTTGTACACCCTGATGACCGCGAAAGACGCCTGAACGAGATTCAAAGCGCGCTGGCCACTCATGTTGCCGAAGATTATGTGCTACAGATAAAATGGGACGACGGTACCATCAGGATTCTGCAGGGCAAAGGAGAGATAATTCTGGACGATAACAACAAGCCGGTAAAACTAACCGGCACCTGCCAGGATGTAACCGAACAATACCACATAAACTGCGAACTTGAGCAAACCAATAAAGAACTGCAACGCCGCAACGAAGAGCTAACGGCCTTTAACTACATTGCCAGCCACGATTTGCAGGAACCGCTTCGAAAAATAAAGCTGTTTAGTAACCGGATATTTGAGAAAGATTATGAGCAGCTGCCTGCCACAACCAAAGAGTTTCTGCCCAGAATACTGAATTCGGCCAACCGGATGCAGAAACTTCTGAACGACCTGCTGGCCTTTTCAAGAGCTACCCTGACCGACCACATATTTGAAAGTGTCAGCATTGGGCAGGTAATTGAAGAAATAAAGACGTCGCTCAAAGAAACAATTGAAGAAAAACAGGCGGGCATTATTTATGGCGAATTACCATTGATGCGGGTTATACCTTACCAGTTCAGGCAATTGCTTGAAAACATCATTGTAAATGCCATCAAATACAGCAAACCTGACGTGCCGCCGGAGATACTAATTGAATCGGCAGAGGTGCAGGGTAAATACCATGTAAAAGAAGGCGCCACCGCAGGCATGAATTATTACAGGCTGAGTGTTAAAGACAATGGCATTGGGTTTGACCAACAGTATGCCGAAAAAATATTTGAGCTTTTTCAGCGTCTGCACAGCAAGAACGAATATTCCGGCACGGGTATCGGGCTGGCAATATGCAAGAAAATCATTCAGAACCATCAGGGATTCATTACCGCCACCAGTGAGCCAGGCAAAGGCGCAACATTTAGTATATTTATACCCATAGGTTAAACCAGAAAGTATGTATAATGGTAATGGTAGCCTTTTAAAGCTTTTCTGCCAACTAATATTTGGTAGCCAAAGGCTTTTTAGACATCCTCAGTTATTATCTTTACTTTCAAGTATCAGTCATCCTCTTCTTCTTTCAGTACCAAAAATGCACTTCTTTTAGGTGCAGGCATACGGCTGTTTAGCCCTTTTACCGATTGCCAGACAATGCGGCTGAACTCAAGGTCATTAATCAAATCTGGTCTGGATAAATCAAACTGCGCCGATTTAATGGCATTGCTGTTAACGGCCAGGTTTTTCTCGTTTAGGTCTATGTTATTCTTTAAGGCTGTAAATGGCTGTTTACTTGCAGTTTTGCTGAAACAGCGCCACATAGGTGTGGCGGCGGCATCATACTGGCTCATAGGGGGTATGCCCAGAATTAACTCCATCGTTCTCAGCATACTAGAGGTTGAATACATGGTATGGTCTACAAAGCCGCGCTTTACATATCCACCGGCTACGTAGGCGGTTGAGCGGTGCGCATCTACGTGGTCGGAGCCGTTCTGGGCGTCATCTTCCAGAATAAATACAACCGATTGCTGCCATATACCCGATTTTGAAAGATGTTCTACCAGTTTTCCTACCGCCAGGTCATTATCAGCTACCATGGCTGCGGTGGTTGGCATACCAACTCTTGCCCCGGCGGTATGGTCGTTTCCGAGCCGGATTATATTCAATTGCGGCACTTTGTTTATGGCTCGCAGCGAGTCAAAATCAGCTTTCCAGGCTTCAAAACGGGTTACATCTTTAATAGCCAGGTTGTAAGATGGGTACTTCAGGCTGCAATTGTTTTTCAGGTTGGGCAGTTTCAGGCGTTGCTCTGCAAACTCGCCATAAGACCTGAAACTTACCCCGGCACGATGGGCGAAATCCCAGAGAAAACCGTTTTTCGGATACGCAATTTCGCGGCTACCTTCGTAGTCATAAGTACCACCGCGCCCGCCATAGCTTGTTACCCAGGTTTTCTCTACGTAGTCATTGGCGTAGGCTGCCATAGACCAGTTGTGCCCGTCGGCGCTTACTTCTGCATCAACATAGAAATTATCGAGCAAAACAAATTCTTTTACAAGGGCATGCTGATTAGGGGTGGTACGCTCCGGAAACAAGCATAGGGTGGTATCGCCGTTACCTGCTTTTACATCGCCCAGAACCTGGTCATACGTGCGGTTTTCTTTAAGGACATAAAACACATATTTAATTGGCGATTTCTGACCGTATCCGGTAGGAATCGGGTTACCTTTCTGCCCTTCACTTTCCAGTTCTTTTGCTTTGTTATAAGGCGTATTTTCATATACTATTTCTGAATAATCAGCCAGTGTGCGTTCGTCGGGGTAATCAAAAATTGACAGGGTTCCTTTAAACAGCCCTCCGATATACTGTGTACCCCTCACGGCCTCGGGGTTGGCCCCTTTGAATTGCGGACTTCTGGAACTAACCGGATTAGGCCCCCTGGGGTTGGCAGAAGAAGACAGCCCCTTGCCATTGGTAACATATATTTTATTGCCGATAGTCTTTACTGAAGTTGGATACCAACCCGTAGGAATAAAACCCAACGAACGGCTTTTGCCTTTTTCTTCTACCTCAAAAACAGCCAGACAGTTATTATCTGCATTGGCTATAAAAAGTTTTTCTTCATCTTCACTTAAAGCAACACCATTGGGCGTTGAGCCAACGGGTGCGTCTGGATACAGCGCACACGAAAGCGTTTCGATACGCAGTTTTTGTCTGGTATCAATCACTGAAACCGTATTATCGTTCCCATGAGACACATACAGATACTGCCCGTCTCTGGTTAGAGCCATGTCGTTCGGGTTTTTATCGACGGCAATTTCATGGGTAATTTTTGATGTGGCTATGTCATAAATCAGAACTTTTGCTCCACCCCACAACGACACATACAACAATTGGTTATCAGGAGAAAGCAAACAGGTATAGGCCTCGGCTGGCAATGGTATTTTTTTTAGGATACTCCTGGTAGCAATGTCCAGCTGATACAGCGTATTGTTATCTTTTGCCACCACAAAAATGTGTTGAGCGGTGGCACAAAGCCCGGCAGGCGATACCTTAACAGGCCAGGGTTTATCGAGTATTATTTCGGCATCTTTTTGCAGTTGCCTGTTTTCTATTTTATAAATATTGATTTTATTATCATTGCCTGCCGATGCATAAATAAATTTTTCGTCGGGGCTAAAGGCCAAACCCAGCCATGATTTCTCGATTGGCTCATCATCCAGAATTGTTTCCGTTTCGGCATCTATCAGCGTAATGCTCTGAGTACTTTGGCCGTTATTAGTAACAGCAAGGTATTTTTTTGATGGCGACACCACCAGGTTCAGGGGTAAATCCTGCAGTTTCAGGCTTTTGCCGATGGGGGTTAACGACCAGCCATTGCTTAGTTTAATTCTTTTTAGGCCAAGCCTTTCAATGGCAGGCTTTCTGTCGTTTTCGTCTGGTTTCTGACTTCTGCAAGCTGTTAAAAGGCTCAGCAATACAAAAAATATGGCCAGGTGCTTCATTTTTATAAACTGATTTTGAATATGGAAACGTATGGAAAGAAAGCAGGTGGACGGAAAAGGAATGTTATATGTATGACGGCAAAAAAACTTAAAAGCCATCTGAGGCTGAATTTAAGAATATTTTCAGTGATATAATTGATGTGCCAGCCTGATTATTTATTTGGTTAAGCCATAAAATTAATCATCATATTTTAAGAGAACATTAACGAATGGTTGCCAATGTATTAACACCAGCAAAAACCCTGGCATGCGCAACAAAAAACGTAGATGGGCGAACAAACTACCTCAGTTTTACCATAAGAATTTAAACGCCCAATACCTAGGCATAAGCCATGGCATATCGCCCAAAGCGGGTGTATTGGCAGTGTGTGGTTCCGGCCGTATTAATGAGCCGTCCTGATTATCCAAATACCCACCAGCACAGCCACAGACATAACCGAGCCAACTATTAATAAACGTTTTCTGGGTTCTTCAAAAACAGGTACGCGGCCCAGCATTAAATACAAAGTAACTGTACACCAGACATAGATGATACTTACCACCATATAACCGGGCAGATAATGATACGGGCTGAAGGGGGTACCGCTTAAATCAATAAACCCCAGAGAATAAGCCATTATAAGCAAACAATTGAGATTCAGCAGGAAGTTTTTCATGGTAGTCGAAGCAATTTCTTTAATAACAGCAAAACAATGCCATAAACTTAGGATATCTGTTTAACTTTTCAAATTCTTATAAACATTTTTTCAATACCGTGCCAACAAAAACCCATAAGTGGTCATTTATTTTGTGGTTGTTACAATTATCTATATCTTTATGCTCTAAGAAATGCGTATTTATTTTATCTTCGGCAACATCATTTTCCATTTTTAATTATTTGAGCTTTGTAAATTTGCAAGATGAATTTTAATACAATCCTGCTCATAGATGATGATGATGACGACCAGGAGATTTTTCTTACGGCTGTTAAGCAAATCTCTTCGTCGGTAAGGTACTCCTGCTTTAATAGTGCAAGAGAAGCTTTACATAAACTATCGCTCGGGGAAATTCAGCCTGAAGTGATATTTCTCGACCTGAACATGCCGCTCATGAGTGGCCAGGAATTTCTTTATAAAATCAAACAAAAAGACACGCTGGCGCATATACCTGTGATTATCTTATCTACTTCAGCAGACCCCAATACCAGAGAACTGACCATAGACCTGGGTGCACACATGTTTATTACCAAGCCCGGCGATTTTGGACAACTGGTAGAAATCCTGACCCCTTTAATTAGCTAACTTTATTTTATGACAACATCAGACAAGGCCCTGAACGATTACCCCTTTTTAAACGGAGGCGGCGAAATGGGCGATTTGATGAGAAAAAAAGACTGGAGCCAGACTGCCATCGGTATCCCGGCCAACTGGCCCTTACAGTTGAAACAAATGGTGGCCACCATGCTGAACGTGCAGTCGCCGATGCTTATCTGCTGGGGCAATTCTTTTACACAACTCTATAACGACGCCTTCATTAGCTTACTGGGTGCCAGGCGGCACCCGAATGCACTGGGTAGCAGCACCAGCGAAATATATACTGAGGCATGGGAAAGCTTCATGGCTCCGCTATTTAGCAGAGTTCAGGTTGGCGAACCGGTTTCATTCAAGGATTTCAAGCGCATCATAAACCGGAACGGGTTTGATGAAGAAGTGTACCTTGATTTTTCTTACAGCGCAATCAAAGATGAAAACTGCCAGACACAGGGTGTATTGGTAATCTGTAACGAAACATCCGACAAGGTTGTGTCAATCAGGAAGCTATCAGAAAGCGAATCGCGTTTCAGAGCCCTGATAGAAGAAGCGCCAATTGCTACGTCTTTGTATGTAGGCCGTGAACTCATAATTGAAGTAGCCAACGAAAAAATGCTGAACCTTTGGGGCAAAGGTGCATCTGTAATTGGCAAGCCATTGGCTTATGCCCTGCCTGAACTGGAAGGCCAGCCTTTTCTGGATATTCTTGATAACATATTTGACACCGGCGTGCCTTACGAAGCCAATGCCATGACCGCCGACCTGGAGGTAAATGGCGTTTTAAGCAGCTATATTTTTGATTTTACCTATAAACCGCTCTTTAATGCCGACGGCCAGGTTCATGCCATTATTAACATGGCAATTGACGTAACGGCGCAGACACTGGCCCAGCAAAAAATAGCCGAAAGCCAGCGCGAGTTGCTGTCGTCGTTTGAAGAATCGCCGGTGGGTATTGCCATTATCAGCAAAGAAAATCTTACTTTCAGAAACGTTAATGCGTTTTATGCCGCGCTTGTAGGCCGCAGTAAAACCGAACTAATAAATAAACCTTTGTTTGAGGCGCTACCTGAAATAAAAGGACAGGGTTTTGACCAGCTGCTGAATAATGTAATTGAAACAGGCCAATCTTACAATGCCAAAGAAGCAAGCGTGGAGATTTTCAGAAATGGAAAACTGGAAACCATCTATGTTGATTTAACGTACCAGCCACGGGCAGAAGGTGAAAATGAGATTGTTGGCGTGCTTGTGGTTGCTAATGATATAACCGAGCAGGTGATTACCCGAAAAAGAATTGAAGAAAATGAAACCAAACTGAGTACCATCATATCGTCAGCGCCTGCCAGTATCGGTTTATATGTAGGCAAAGACCTGATTATTGAAAACCCTAATCATACGTTTATTGAGCTAATGGGCAAAGGGCCAGCCATTGAAGGCAAACCCCTGAGAGAAGTAATGCCAGAGCTGATAACTGAAAACCAGCCGTTTTTACAAATACTTGAAGAGGTTATGCTAACCGGCAAGGCGTACCATTCTTTTGGCTCATTGGCCAAAATTGTAAAAAACGGGGTAATGACCAGCAGCTATTATAACATTACTTACACCCCCGTATTTAATGCCGACAAAGAAACCAGCGCCATACTTGAAATTGCAGTGGATGTAACTGAACAGATAAAAGCCCAGCAGGCACTGGAAGAAGCAGAAGCAGAATTGCGCGGGGCGGTTGAACTGGCAGGGCTGGCTACCTGGAAAATGGACATAAAAAAAATGGAATACACCTTCTCGCCACTTTTTTATGAATGGACAGGTTTAACATTAACTACCGGCGATATAGAAAAAGTTTATGCGTGTATTCCGGAGCCCTACCTCACACAAATGCAAAACCTGAGCACCAAAGCTACAGAACCGGGCGGCACAGGTATTTATGAGTATGAACACCCGGTTATTAACCTTCAAACAGGGCAGAAACGGATTATACGTGCACAGGGACAGGTTTTTTACGATTCAGCAGGAGAAGCCGCTTTTATGACCGGGTCGGCGCAGGATATTACCATGCACCGGCAAATGCAACTGGCCTTAGAGAATCAGGTAAAAGAACGTACCAAAGAACTGGACGAAGCCATTGAAAAACTGCAACTTATTGTAGAAGAACTGGCCGAATCAAACACGAAGCTGACGCACTCAAATGCCGAACTGGCTCAGTTTGCCTACATTGCTTCTCATGATTTACAGGAGCCGTTACGAAAAATTACGATTTTTTCTCAATTACTGGAGAAGTCGCTGGGTGAAAACCTGCCGGCAGAGGCTGTTAATTTTCTTTCTAAAATAAAGAATGCTGCCAATCGAATGACCGCCCTTATCCGCGACGTACTGATGTACTCGCAGCTTGGGAAAGAGAATCAGCATTTTGAACGGGTTGACCTGAATGTGATTCTTGAGCAAATTCTGGCAGACTATGACCTGCTGATTGAGCAAAAGCAGGCGGTTATACGTAAACAACCACTGCCGGCCATCAAGGCTATTCCGCTACAAATGACCCAGCTATTTGCCAATTTAACGGGTAATGCCCTGAAATTTGTAAAAGCCGGTGTTCCGCCTGTAATAGACATCAGCGCCAGTGCGCTTAGCAAAGAAGAGATAATTGCCTGCGGGCTTTCTACAGATTATGGTTATTACAGCATAAGATTTGCAGACAACGGCATCGGGATTCCTGCCGAATATGCTGAGAAAGTTTTTCATATTTTCCAGAGACTACACCGGAAATCGGATTACGAAGGAACCGGTATAGGCCTGGCTATGTGCAAAAAAATTGCACAGAATCATAATGGGGACATCGTCGTGGAGAACAATAGTAATGGTGGTGCAACTTTTAACGTGATACTTCCGGCTTACGCTTAGGCAATCAACAGATGCTGATTACTTTCTGAATCAAAAACCGGGTTTGGCCTAATTCCTGCTTCATAAACTTAACTCAGAAGGCATTTCAGCCCACATTATGAATAACCAGCAAGCCCACAATTAATGCAAACGACATTAATGAGGCTATGGTGATGATTCTTACCTTGATGCTTTCAAAGAACGGAACCCGTGCAAACAAGGTATTTAAGGTGTAAACACCCCAGACAAAATAAAGGATAAAAAACATCTCGCCGGTAATAAAATTGTAGATACTGAGTTTCGTGCGAGACAACTCATCAACTACAACCGGACAAGCTAAAAATGCAACAAAATTGAGGTTATGAAGCAGATTTTTCATAAGTCACATCAGTTTGATGGTTAGCGTTTAGATTAATTAATTGATTATGGTACAATTCTGATATAAAATTATATTATCTTAAGTACATTTTCAAGTTTTTTGGATTTTTCTTTAAAATATTTTTTGGCAGCACTCCAGACCACGTAACCGGCAGGTTTTTAAGGTTATAAATTCCGGCTATTACCAGAGCCGTATTTTTATTACTGTTGGCAAAATCAACCAGCCCCAGTTTATTGATTTTGGGGCCTGTAACTGCCCAGGGTACCTGCATTTCGGTCATTGACACCCCCCCATGCCCTTCCGGCAGGCCGCCGTGGTCGGTTATCAGCATAAAATGTGTATCGGCATACAAATGAGCAGTTTTAAGTTTAGCAAGCAGGTCGCCAATGGCTGCATCTGCTTCTTCAATGGCGGTTATGTACTGGGGCGACATCCACTTGTGGTCGTGTCCGGCAAAATCGGTATGCACACTGTAAAGAAATAGAGTGGTGGGGTGATTCCGGTTTTTTAACAGGTAATCATAGGCTTTGCTGTAATTAGCGCGGTATTTAAACTCTTTCTCGAACGAAATCTCATCAAAGTACTTTTGGTTCATTGAGTTAATTAGCTTGCCCCAATTATAAAAATACCCGATTCTGATGCCCGGCACCTGCTCTTTCAACAGCTTGAATACGTTTGGGTAATAGCCCTCCTGGTCTTTTTCTAAGGCTTGCAGTTCATGGGCATCCAGTTTCCATTCATTATTTACGATGCCGTGTTCTTCAGGCCCTGCGCCAGACAAGTGGCTGGTCCAGTTCGGCAACGTGATAGAGGGCATAACCGGGCGGGTAGTTAATGACAATACGCCCTCGGCTACCAGGGCATCTATATTTGGGTGTCTGGCAGTTTTGAAGCCCTCGGCACTGAAACCGTCTAGCCCGATAATTACCAGCCTTTGCGCCTGGCTTTTGACACTGACAAAGCCTGAGAGGCAAAGGCAAACGAACAGGATTTTGGTTGTTTTAATCATCATTTATTTAGTTTTAACATACAAAAAAGCCGCAGTGCCAGATGCACCGCGGCAACTGTGGTACATACGGCAGAACAGGCCTGATGTACCACTGGCTGTATGTTAAATTATCTCATTATCAGACACTTACTCGCCGGGATGATACGTTTTTTCGGCGTGCTTCAACACATCTTCTTTATAAAAAAGCACATCTTTAAACTGGCCTTTGGTGTACATTTCGGCCTGGTCTTTAAAATGGGGCGACACCGGGTCTCCGCTTTGTCCACCGGCCAGCAATGATCTGGCCTTAATTCTTGGCCCAAACTCAACTGCACATATAAAGCTATTACCGCTGATACCGTATCTCTTTTGTGTACCCGGATACACCCGGCTGTTATAAGAAGGCAACATTCCCCACAGGGCAGAGGCATAACCCATTGGCAGGCTGGGTTGTGCATCATCATATTTCTCCTGTATATAGCCCGTCAGGCGTTGAAAACGGTTTATGTCTCCCCAGGGTTTTTGCCAGGTACCAAATCTTTTCTGTAAATCGGCCAGGGTTTGGGCAAAAGGTATCACCAGCTGGTCGGCAGTGGCTACTTCGGCAAACTTTTTAGTGCGTGTAACCTGGTCGTCTTCGCCCTGGTCGATATAAATTTTCTGTATGGCCCCGTTTAATCGCTGCGCCCATTCAATAGCCAATGTAGTAGCTACAGAGCTGGTAGCTGTGCGGTAATCCCATTTTTTAAGCAAAGCAATGGGTTCTGCCAGTTGGCTATATAAAGAATCAGTGGGCTTTACATTCGTTTCAAATGACTTAACCAGTGCTGGTACCAGCACTTCAAAAGCAGAGAGGTAGTTGTCGTAACCGGCTTCAATCATTTTATCAACCGTAAAATGATTGCCCTTACTTAACACACGGGCGGCATTTAGCCCTCTGAAATTCTCGCCGTCAGGCGCCATGTAAGGCGGGTAAGCGGCTTTATCGGGGCTATTTACACCAGCCACAGTAAAAGGCGTTGAGTTGCAGTTCTGCAACCAGCCATTTGCAGGGTTATACAAATGAACGGTTTCGCTTACAGCGTGCAGGCCTTTCCATTCTGTGGCGCTGGTGCTGCCGTCAACAGGTTTAGCCCAGTTAAGTTTAGGGTCTCTTACCGGCACGTAGTTGCCATGCCAATAGGCAATGTTGCCTTTGTTATCGGCAAATACGGTATTGTTTGAGGTATTGGCTTTTAAGTCCATCACCTTTTTGTAATCTTCCAGCCCTTTGGCTTTGGTGCGCTGCCAGCTTTGCACCAGGCTAAGCATAGAGCGGTTATAAGACCGCAGGCTCAGCCACTGGTCGTTGCGTTTGGCAATAACCGGACCATGATGCGTAGCATAAGTGGTGAATGTCCGGCTTAATAACTGGCCGTCTTTCTGGTATTTGATGGTAATTTTCTTTTCAGAAACCGGCTTTAACCGGCCATCGTATTGATAAAAATACCTGTTTCCTTTTTGGGTGATTTTCTCGGCATATAAATCTGATACATCTACTGCACTTGAAGTGTGCATCCACCCGCAATACGGATTAAAGCCCTGATAAACAAAAAACTGCCCCCAGGTTACAGCGCCGTAAACATTCAGGCCTTCTTCGCTCACCACGTGCACCTCCGGGCGGAAATAGAATGTTACGTGCGGGTTGATATACAAAATGGCATTGCCCGAAGCCGTTTTTGATGGCCCAACGGCAAAACCATTAGAGCCCGTCTGGTTCTCGGGGTCTTTGGGGGCATCCAGATACGTAACTTTATCGCCCGCGTAGAAGTTCTTCAGTTCGGCAATGGTGGCATCAGCCGTGCTAATGGCGCCAATGCTGCCGTCTGTCCATAATAATGTAAACCAGGGCTTAAAGCGTGTAAGCATGGCTGGTTTTACCTGCGGGTGTTTGTGCAGGTAATAATTAATGCCGTCGGCGTAGGCATTCATCAGTTTTTTAAGCCAGGGCGCTGCCTTGTTGTAGTCGGCAATGGCTTCGGTGGTGTCTATCAGTAATTTTATCTGTAAGTCGTTGTATAATTCGCTTTCGCCTTTCAGTTCGGCCATTCTGCCCAGTTTTTCAATGTAGTTCATTTCAACCCTTTTGAAATCGTCTTCACATTGGGCATACAACAAACCAAACACCACGTCGGCATCGGTCTTGCCATAAATGTGCGGTATCCCCCAGTTATCGCGTATGATGGTAACTCTTTTGGCCTGTTGTTCAAAACGGGTGATTTCGGCAGACGAAAACCGCTGGGCAAATAATGAAACCGGCAAAAGAAGCAGGAGAAGAAGACGATTCATAAGGAATAGTTTGTTTAGATGATTCTACCTCCGAAAATAGATAAATTATCTAAGGAAGTCAATCGCACACAAGGAATATAGACAAATGGTGGGGATTTAGTGCTAAATTTGTTTAAGGTTAGGTTATACATTTACACCGATTTCAACCAAATTTTGTAGAGACGCACTGCGTGCGTCTTCAGGGGTATATCTATTCAATAGAATTATTTATAAGAATAAGTATATAAAATCGTAAATAACCAAATTCTACGATAAGCCGCAAGCATTGCACCTCTTCCAAAATCGTCAATTTACCTATAATGTTAAAAAAATCCCGTCAGGACGATATATTAAAAGCATATATCATCCTGACGGGACACTAAACAAAGTGGTTTCACCTTACACCACCCCACCCATTGCAGGGTCGGTAAAGCTGGCTTTTCCGTTTTCTACGTGGCCGGCATAGCGTTTTTCAAATGAGGTGTTACCTTTTATTTTCACGCTGAAATCGTACCAGTTATGATTTTTGGCCAGGTCAAGCACGATGGTAGCACCTGCACCCGCAGCCACAGTTTTGCTATGATTCCCTCTTTTATATGACTGGTCGACAACCTCAATTGTTACTGCCTGAGCGCTGTTGTTCCTGATTTTCAGTTCTACATTGCCCGTCAGTTTTTTAAGACTTCCTTTTACACGCTGGTACTCACAGTTTATCTGCACGTCGGGGTCCTGGGCGTTGCCTTTAAACTCACGCATGTAGCCGTTTGGCCCGTAGGCAATGAGGTGATACTGCCCGTCTTCAAAGTCTTCTAATAACCACTGGTCGGCCAGTTTGTCGCCCGCTTTCAATGCGTAGTTCCAGGTTCTTACACTTTCAAAGCCTGTTATGCGGTTGCTGGCATCGCGTACGGCATATTTGCCCGGTGCGTAGACAATAAACGGAGCGCCGTCTGTCTTTTTACCAAATACTTCATCAGAGGCATGCAGCTCTATAGCAAACGCTTTTTTATCGGCATTCAGCTTGCCTTCGGCATATAACTGATACGGAATAGGCATGGCTTTTCTGATACCCGGCTCTTGCTTTGGCAAAATGCCCAGGTCTTTGCCTTGATTTAATTGGGCTATTTCATCACTGTTCAGTTCCTTAAAGTTTGACGGCAGCTTTTTAAATTTAGCATTATAAACCGTTTTAATGAACGGCTCTTTCTGTACAAAAGCCGGTAACTGTATTTTTTCGCCGTTGTATGGTTCAAAAGACGAGGTCAGGTCGCCACAAACGGTTCTGCGCCATTGGCTTATGTTGGTTTCTGTTATTTCTTTTCCGGTTTTATGTTTCAGAAATTTCTCCAGAAACTGTAGCACCGAGGTGTGGTCAAACACTTCTGAACACACATTACCCCCGCGGCTCCAGGGCGAGGCTATCACCATTGGCACCCGGAAACCTAAACCAATCGGGCTGGCGCGTGAGTCGCGCTCGGGGTTGGCACGTTTGCGTTTCAGCTCCTGAGCCAGACTTACCTGTTCTACCCCGGCATCAATACCTGCTGAAACTTTACCAGTACCGGGTTTATGCGGATTCGGCGGTACAAACGGCGGCACGTGGTCAAAATACCCGTCGTTTTCGTCATACGTTAATATAAAAACGGTTTTCTTCCAGACCTCCGGATTTTTGGTAAGAATCTCCATCACCTCTGATAGATACCAGGCACCAAACCAGGGTGCACCCGGGTGGTCTGAGAATTTCTCAGGCGCTACTATCCACGACACCGTAGGGAGTTTTCCGGTATTTACATCTTCTCTGAACTGATACAATACATCTCCTTTGGGTACCTGCAGTTTGCGCTGCACACCGTTGTCTTCATACTCAAGGGTAGTCAGTTTATGGTAATCAGGGTCTTTACGATTATTGGTAAAGGCTTTTTTATGGATATTTTTATGGAACTCCGACAGTTTTTCGAAATTCTCAGGCTTAAATTCTTCCAGGTCATTGAGAGCTATTGCCAGATATGCTTCTTTCTGCGCCAGTTCTTTTTTAGCGGCGTTGTATTCGTTGCCTCCGGTGCTTAGCCCTGTTATTTTGGTTTTCAGGGTCTCAATCATACCCGGTAATTCTTTCGCTACTTTTTGCAGGTACTGGCGGTACTCCGGCGAGAATTTCACATGATACTGCTCAAACCATTCAATAGGGTTATCGGTAAAATTGGCCAGCCATGAGTCTTCTTCACCCTCAAAACCGGTGTCAAGGCTCAGTTCGTTCTGATATATTTTCCACGACACATTGTTTTCTTCAAGCCGCTCAGGGTAGGTTTTCCATTTTGCCCATCTGTCATAATCAACGTCTTCGTTTTTTACATTTGCCTTTGCATTTTCGTTTTGCTCTTCTCTGATGGTTCCTGTCCATAAGTACAGCCGGTTTGGTGTAGTACCCGTAAGCGACGAGCAGAAGTTCTGGTCACAAACGGTAAAGGCATCAGCCAGGGCATAATAAAACGGGATATCCTCGCGGTTATAATACCCCATTGTAAGTGGCATTTTCTTGAAGTCTTTGTTGCCCGACTGCTTCACATCCAGCCATTTATCGTACTTACCTTCGTTGCGGGCATCAACCTGGTTTTCCCATGAGTGCGGCAAAGAGCTCATCCAGGTAGCTTTGGTATCTTTCAGGTCTAGTCTGAACGGCGCGAAGGTCTGCCCTGCTGAATTGGGCTGCAACCATACTTTATTTTTATTGGGCAGTGTTATGGCTCGAGGGTCATTAAAGCCACGCACGCCCTGAAGTGTACCGTATGAGTGGTCGAAAGAGCGGTTTTCCTGCATCAGAATCACTACGTGTTCGGCATCTAAATAGGTGCTTCCTGTTTTGGGGTCAATGGCCAGTGCTTTTTGTATAACCGGTGGCAACATACCTGCCAGACCCGTACCGCTGGCCAGAACGGCTGCTTTCTGAATAAATTCTCTTCTGGTTTCCATATAGGCTTTAGAAGTGTTAGGGTGAGTTTAGTAAAAAATCCGGTTGTAAATATACGCCTAATAAGTGCTTTCCGGCCAGGCCGGGGGCATTTATTAACAATATCTTTACCTCAGTTACTATTACTTTATAATGCGGTAGATGGACTACTCCGCCTGCCGTAATCGGGGTTGGCTTTAATGGCGGCTTTCAGGCAATACCTTTCATTACCAGTTCAAAAATATAAAATTCGCCGGTTCTGTTTTTGCGCAAGGCCGTGGTAATTACCTTTATCATGGTCTGAACCGAAGCAGTTGAAAACAGTACTTTTGAGGTCTGCAATAAATGGGTATTAAAGCGGCTCAAGTCTTTTTGCTCAAACATGGTTTCGTAAATGCAATGGTAGGTAAGCAAATGATATCTGGCGTCGCGGTGGTCATAAACCACTATCGGGTTGGCAGTGCTGATACCAAAGCAGAACAAAAACACGGGGAAATCAAAAAGCCGAAGCCCATTAAGGGTGTTGATTAAATCGGCATCAAAAAACTCATAATACTGAAATGCACTATTGACAGACTCTTGCGACAGCGCCATTTGCAGTTCGTGCAGTTTTTGCTTCATGATGTCCAGCGGTATAGCATCATAACTGAATTGCTCTATGGGCAGCCATCGTTCGGTGGCCTGATCCATGAATTCGAGATTGTCTTTTGATAAACCCAGCTTGTAATCAAACAACGGATAACCGGGGGCAAAATAACCCAGATAAAAATATTGTAGCCCTTGCCTTTTCGAAAATTCCATTTTCAGAAACATGAGGTATTTACCCAGGCTATGCTTTTTGTATTCGGGGTCGTAAAAACACGAAATCCCCGCCGATGTTTTCTCGCCCAGGTCAAAAAAACCACAGGCTATCAGCTTTGAATCATCATAAATGCAAATCTCAAGGGTTTCATAGATGTCATTATCGCCGTAGCCGAAAAGTAACTGTTGCAGGTTGGGGGCGGTGTCAAAAGCTACGTGGCTCTGATACCGCGCAAAGAGGTCTTCTTTGGTTTCGTCAATAAAGGCCTCACGTATGATTACATTGAATCCGGAGTTAAGTTTCCTGAGTTTTTTTTGAGTAGAGGACTCACTGAAAGAGCGAAGGTTGATTCTTAGCCAGATAGCACTATAGATAATATCTTTAAATTTCAGAAAACTGGTGGTAAAGATAGCCTGCCCCATTCTGAACCAACCGTCTTCCAGATGTGCATCCAGGTCTGCGGGTTCTAATGATGGCGGGTAATATAATTCTGCTAACATGGGCTGTAATACTTTCTGACCGAAAACTAAGCATAAAGCCAAAGAATTCAAACCCGGAAACGTATTTTTAATGCCCGCTAAACGTTTTTTTGCTATTGCCTTGCGTAAATGGTTAAGAATCAGACACTCGGCCGGGCCGTGCAAAGTAGCCCGCCCGCAACCGTTTGAAAATAAATATTTGTTACTTTTGCCTTTAAATACCAAAAGCGGCATGGGCACTGGCTTTGCAAAAACATAATAAAGATTAAAAAAGGCAATAATATGATAAGAATACTACACGTAATAGGCGGAATGGACAGAGCTGGTGCAGAAACAATGGTAATGAATGTTTACAGAAATATAGACCGAACCAGAATACAGTTTGATTTTATTTACTTTAAAGCAAAAGCCTGTGATTATGATGAAGAAATACTAAGCCTGGGTGGTAAAATTTTCAGGATTGTGGAGGGGAACCCGGCAAAGAATTTCTTGAAACTGGTATCGTTTTTCAAGCAACACCCGGAGTATAAAATAGTACACTCGCATACATTGTTAAATATTGCAGTTAATCTGCTTGCTGCAAGACTGGCCAAAGTACCGGTCAGAATCGCACATTCTCATAATACACAAAGCCAATTAAACGGCTCTCTGGTTTATCGCCTTTATCAGGCTGCCTCCATCTATATCATTAATAAAGTTGCAACCGAATTTATAGCCTGCGGTTATGATGCAGCCAAATTTTTATTCAGAAAAGACACAAAATACACTTTAGTACATTACCCGATAAACGTAAACGAAATTTACTCAATCGGGCTGAACTACCGAAATTACATAAGAGACCAATTTACCATACCAGCCAATGTGCCCATTTACATTCAGGTAGGTAGATTAGAAGAACAAAAAAATTATTTTTTTACAATAAAACTCTTAAAACACCTGAAAGAAACCAGAGAGGATTTCAGATTTTTTATCTTAGGCAGAGGGATTTTAGAACAGCCAATCAAAAAGAAAATTGAGGAATCCGGATTGGCCGACCATGTAATAATGCTGGGTGTAAGAAGCGACGTATTGAAAATAATGGCCGGGGCCGACGCAATGCTTATGCCATCTTTTTTTGAAGGTCTGCCGGTTACTTTGGTTGAAACCCAGGCAATTGGGTTACCTGCCCTTATATCAGACGCCATTACAGAAGAGGTTGACCTCGGGGTTTCGCTGATTCACAGATTAAGCCTCGACGAAAAAACAGAAGTTTGGGCAGATAAACTACTGGCGCTTCAACGAGAAATTCCCCATAAAAAAAATACGCAGGTAATAATTGACAAAGGCTATGATGTACAGTATGCCGCAGCGTTTTTTACAAATTTATATCTAAAAAACTCAATTGAATGAAAAATTTAACCTGAAAAATAAATGAAACGAAAGCACTTCGGTTCATTCATTAAATACAGGTAATCAACCTACTTATCAGACCTCATTGTCTTCTTAATTTATATGATGACTCTGAGGTCTTCTGCTTTATCAGCAAAATTAAAGTTATTAAACCAGCCTATGAAAAAAATTAAAAATAATTTGCGAAACCAATTAGTTGCACATAAATTTGCAACCGTTCGGTTTCATACGTAACTTTGAATCTGAAAAAGCGCTTCGAATCTGTCTTGTGTTTTATTTAGTATCTTGACAACGGCTTTAGCGCCTAGGCAGCTAAAAAAGAGCCAAATTAAAATGGCCACAGAAAAGGCGGTGAGCTTTGTAATAAGATCATTACAGAAAAAAACGCAACAGATAAATGAAAAAACAACTTGAAAAGATATTTTTAACCATACAAAAATTGAAGAATAATGAGACAAAACCTGACATTTGATTTTACAGTAAACAAAGAAAACAATACAGTTGAGGTAAAACGCGAATTTGCCGCCGACCTGGACCTGGTGTGGGAGGCCTGGACCAACCCGGCAATATTAGACCAATGGTGGGCGCCCAAACCTTACAGGGCAGAAACGAAGTCGATGGATTTCAGAGAAGGGGGACGCTGGCATTATGCCATGATAAGTCCGAAAGGCGAAAAACACTGGGGCGTAAACGACTACCTGACCATTGAAACACAGAAAGGTTTTTCTTGCATGGATGCGTTCAGTGATGAAAACGGAAACATAGACCCTGACTTACCCAGAACGTACTGGAACAACGATTTTAAACAAACCGGCAGCACCACTTTTGTAACCATTAATGCCCGCTATAACAGCCTCTCAGACCTTGAAAAAGTGATAGAAATGGGCTTTAAGGAGGGTTTCAGTATGGCACTTGAAAACCTTGACCAATACCTGGAGGCACAGTTTCTGCTACGCCGGCAAAACAAAACCAACACTAAGGCAAGGGTTTGCACGTACCTTAACTTTGCTGGTAATACAGAAGAAGCTTTTTTGTTTTATAAATCTGTTTTCAGAACCGAATTTGTCGGCAAAGGCATTCAGCGGTTTGGCGATATTCCGGCAGCACCTGGCAACCCACCTGTAGCAGATGCCGTAAAAAATATGATTCTGCATGTAGAATTACCCATTACCGCCCATCATATACTAATGGCTACCGACGCACCCAAAGAAATGGGTTTTAATCTTACACAGGGCAACAATATGCACATTAGCATTGAACCAGACACCAGAGAAGAAGCCAAACGAATATTTGATGAACTGTCGGCAGGTGGCGTTGTCTCCATGCCTTTAGAAGATATGTTCTTTGGAGCTTACTTCGGGTCATTTACAGATAAATTCGGCATAAACTGGATGATTAACTACCAGAATCAGTAAGCACTTACCTGCCCCTCTGTTGTTCAGCAACTACTGTTGCCGCAGAGGGGCATTTAATTTTAACAACAGCACATAGCCTCGCCGGTTTCACCCCCTCAGATTGTCTATCCTCCCCCCTGTCAAAACGCGAAATCTCTGCTATATTTACCAATAAAAACCTATGCGAAAAATTATAGTTACTGAGTTTATAACGCTTGATGGCGTTGTGGAAGCCCCCGGAGGTGATGAAACCCCGCACCCGCATGGTGGCTGGCAGGCCCGCTACAGAAGCCCGGAAGGCGGAAAGTATAAAATGGACGAGCTAAAAAGTGTAGATGCACTTTTGCTTGGCAAAAATACTTACAGCGGGTTTAGTAACTACTGGCCTACCCAAACTGGTAACGATTTTGCCGACAGCATGAACCACTACCCCAAATATGTGGTATCTGCAACCTTGCCAAATGCCGGTTGGAACAACAGCCACATCATTAGAGATATGGCAACTGAACTGGCGGCGCTCAAAAATACCCAGGGCGGTAATATACTGGTTTATGGTAGTGCCACGCTGGTAAAAAGTTTGCTACAACATAACCTGATAGATGAATTACACCTGATGCTGATACCCGTTGTAGTGGGCGGAGGGTTGAAGTTGTTTGATGACAACCTGCAATTAAGAAATTTTTCCCTTAGCCGCTCGCAGGCATTTGAAAACGGAGTAGTAGTATTAGAGTACCAATTGCTGCCATAGCTTAGCAGGTTTCAAAAAACTTAATTATATGTGCAACGGCTTATAGAACAGTCATTTCGTTTTCGTAAAGGCAGGTTCATTTTTATGACCGTGGCAGCCGGGCTATAGTTGCTTCTCTAAATTTTTCTAATCATAAAACTGCAGGCCTTTGGTTACGCCATGCCGGCAGTTTTACCAGATAAAGCCCAAGCCCTTTTACCTAGTAATTATTAAGAAAATATTAATAATTATTCTTAGACAAATTCAATTCGGTGCATTAATTTTGTCTGGTATTATTACTAATTCTATTATTTAAACGTACAATGAAAAACCTAACCATCACCACATCTGCCTTAGCCATCAGGCACAGCCATTTTCTGCTTTTACCTCTAAACATCTGTATTAATCCTGCCTGAAAAACAGATTTATCGGTTTGTTTACAAATTACCTATCAGCAATAATACCCGCTTAAAATTGCGGTTGTTTCCAGACAACCCATGCTTATGCTCGCCTTATTGCCGCTGATAAGGGCTTTACTCTGTATCCGTATTTCAGTGTTTACGTGTCTGTCTTTTTTTTTAAAGACAGGGCTGCTGTGTACCCCTTAAAAAATACGAGCTTATGTCCAATCCTAAATGTAATTGTAAAAATGCAGAAGAAAACCACTAAAATTCCTTTGTCTATTGTTACCCTGACCCTTAATAACCAGCGGACACTGGATAGCGTATTAAAATCTGTTGCAGACTGGGCCGACGAACTGCTGGTGCTTGATTGCGGCAGCACCGATGAAACAGAATCGATTGCACGTAAATATGAGGCCAATTTCTTATATCGGAAATTTGACAACTTCGGAAAACAAAAAGCCTATGCGGTTTCGAAAGCTAAAAACGACTGGGTTTTTATTGTGGACTCTGACGAGGTAGTGAGTGATGAGCTGCGCGAAGAAATTCTTGATGTTTTTCAGAACGCCAGCTTTGAGGGCTACATGATACCCAACACGTTGATATTTCTGGGTAAACCCCTGCGTTATGGGCGCGAATACAAAATGCCGCATCTGAGGTTGTTTAACCGTAAACACGGCAACTATAACGACAAGGAGATACATGAAGATGTGATTCTGAACGGCAAAAGAGGCTCACTTAAAAACCATGTACTGCATAACAGCTATGCCGATGTAACGGATTTCCTGAACAAAATAAACAACTACACCACCAAAGGAGCCGTTGAATTGCACCGGGCAGAGAAAAAAGTCTCGGTATTCAACATCATCATCAAGTTTCCGCTGAAATTTTTTGTAGAATATCTGTTCAGACTAAACTTTCTGAACGGTTACCGTGGTTTTGTGTGGTCTTTCGGGCAGGCATTCGGGTCTACCATGAAGTACATCAAACTTCATGAAATTAATCAGAACAATTTTAAATCCCGATACTGATGTTATTTATTTTTCCAGCCCTGCTGGTAGCAGGCGCCCTCTGGCTTTACCTACTTGATGCCTCTGGCAGAGGTATTCCGGTATTAATGTATCACAAGGTATCGCCTGAACACGCCGACGACCTGACCGTAACCACAACCCAGCTGGAAGCGCACCTGCAATACCTGCAGGCCAATGGCTACCATATTTTGCCAATGCAACGCCTGCTTACCTATATAACCACCGGCGAAGCCTTACCTGCCAAGCCGGTTTTTATTACATTTGATGACGGATACCTTAGTAATCTGCATTATGCATACCCTTTGCTTCAAAAATACAAAGCCCCGGCCACTATTTTTCTGCCTACCGCCTACATTAGCCAAACAAGCAGCTGGGACCATAAAGCTGATGATTTAATGAATCTCGACCAGCTAAAATCGCTTGATGAAACACTTGTTTCCTTTGGCTTGCACTCGCATTTGCACCAGAGTTATCAGGCCTTGAGCTTAGACGAAATAACCACAGACCTGCAACAGAACTTAGGCTTTTTTAAAGACAACGGCTTATCGTTTTTGCCGGTATTTGCTTATCCGTACGGAAAAAGGCCTAAAAACCGAACCGTGCTGAAGCAAATGAAAGACCGGATGCAAAATACGGGCGTTGTTGCCGCTTTCAGAATTGGCAACAGACTGAACAGGTCTATGAAGGATGTATATGAATTACAGCGATTGGATATAAGAGGAACAGACACCCCGGAGGCGTTTCAGAAGAAATTGAAAGGAAGAGCAAAACTGCCTTTTTGATATTCAAGCCTGAATGGTTTGCAGTATGGTTAATCAAAAAGCACGTGCTACTTCGTGCTTTTTGATTAATTTTTGGCCCTGTTGATGTTAAACCGTTTGCAGATATAGCTTTTCAAGCTCGTTGGCGGTTATGTCGGCGGCGTGGATGACCGACACCAGGTTACCTTCTTTCATGATACCAATTCTGCCGGCTACTTCTTTGGCTCTGAAAATATCGTGCGTGGCCATCAGAATAGCCGTGCCGCTTTGCGAGAGTTCTTTCAGTATCTCCGAAAATTCGTTCGAGGCTTTAGGGTCCAGGCCGCTGGTGGGCTCGTCTAACAATAAAACTTTGGCTTTTTTGGCAATTGCAATGGCTATACCTACTTTTTGGCGCATTCCTTTAGAATACCCCCCTACCCTTTGTTCATGAGCAGTTTGCTGCAAACCGGCTTTGCTTAAAAAAGTACCGAGTTGCTCTTTTGAATAGCTGAACCCCGCCAGAGAAGAAAAAAAGCTCAGGTTTTCTATACCTGTCAGGTTAGCATACAGCATTACGGTTTCGGGTATGTAGGCCAGGTCTTTTTTGGTTTCAGTTGCGTGGCCCACAACCGACTTTCCGTTAATGAAGGCATCGCCCGAGGTGGGTTCAATAAATCCTAAAAAACAATTAATGGTGGTGGTTTTACCTGCGCCATTCTGCCCCAGCAGAGCAAAAACCTCGCCAGGTAAAATAGTTAGATTAAGCTGATTGAGTGCTGTGTGCTCACCGTATTTTCTGGTTAAGTTGGTTGCCGTTAGCATAGATATCTTTATTTACAGAGAATGATTATTTGAATACAATTTTTTAAAATTTCTTTGCGCCCACAGCAGGCAAAGCCCGGCGGCAATCAGTAAAGGCAGCAGCACATTTGCCCACACTACATTTACCTGGTCATGAAAGTACTCTAACTTAAAAGCCTGCCAGTTTTGCTTTAGCACTGGCTCGTTGTTGAAAATCTTCGGGTAGAAGTACAATTTTCTGCGTTCGTGAAATTGCTCCAGTTTGTCGGCAAAATTCATATAGTTTTTCATGTCAGACAAACTCAGTGAATTGAGCATCAACTGGGTATGAATGGTAGGCACAAACCAGCTTACAGCCAGGCCTGCATTGTTGCGTTTCTGTAGTTTTTCTTTCAAAGCTGCTACCTGCGTGGCCGACTCGTCGTCTCCCATTTGTTGCATGGCATAATACCAAAGCCAGCTGTAGTCGGCGCCGGGTGGATGGGTGTAGTTACTGAATTGCGGATAATGCCTGTGAAACTTTGCAATGGTAGGTTCTTTGGGTTTGTCCCATTGGGTATGGTAGCCGTCGCGGCTTTCAAGAACCGTGCTGAAAGCCTCCGGCACCGGATAAAGGCTGGCAATAGCCGCATTGACAGATGCCGGAATAACGATGGTAAGTAAAACCCATGAGATAAGCAGCATGAGGGCATTCTGACTTGAATTTTTTTGAAAAGACACCACCAGCCAGACCAGACAAAACCAGAAGCTGACGTATAGCACCGCACTGACAATAAAAGCGCCAAAAGCGGCATTGGGCGGTATAGATAAATAGAACCATGCAACCAGCAACAGCAGCAACAGCACCAGTAGCACACTGGCATAACGGATACCCATTTTGGCACGGAGCAGCTTTGCGGGCGAAGCCGTCTGGCTCAGCACCAGGCTCCAGGTGCCCTCTTCTTTTTCTTCCGATATCAGATTAAAACCAAATGCGATAATAACAAGCGGAAACAGATAAATGAGTACAAAACTGAAATCAAGATTACCGATCAGCTGGTACATGGGGTTCATGAGGTCGGTATTATACTTTTGTTCCTGCAGGCTTCTGATGGTTACGCTAATTACAGCCGGGTTGATGTCTCGCTGCCCTACAGATAGCCCCGACAACGGCGTGCCAGGATTGGCCAGACCGAAACGGACATAGTAAAGCAGCAAGCCCATTTCTTTGTTAACGTTCTGCACGTAACGGTCTATGTTTTCCTGTTGATAATGCGCTGTTTTCTCAATGATTTGGCGGTTTCGTTCCAGAAAATGCTTTCCTATATACAAACTAAGCAAACCTGAGGCAAACAATATAAAAAGACCGGTAATAAAGCCTCTGGACCGTAAAAAGTTTTTTATTAGCAGGGCTGTCATATTAAAAGGCTTTAAAGTGTTTTGAACTGATTTTTATGAGCAGAAATAAACCTGCCGCCCATAAAAGGATTGATAAAACTGAAATGATTTCGTTGCTGAAAACCCTGGTAAACGGAGGGAATCTATGCGTAAAATCCGGAAATTCTTCCCAATACTTATGGCTGATAATGGCTCTTTTATCGGCAGAACTCTTAACCTTGTTGCTAATGTGCTTTATCTGTAGCTCGTTAAGCGTTTGTGCCATTTTGTACCGGTAGGCTTCAACCTGATTCTGGAAATCGTTATAAGTGGCATAGTCTGTACCTGCCAGCGCCATTGAAAGGTTTTTAATAGCTATAAATGGGTTAAGCAAGGCTGTTATACGCACCGCATTCTGTTGTTTTTCATAAATACCAACCAGTTGCGCCTGATGCCTGCCGTAGGTTTCGGCACTGAGGCGTTCGCCTTCACGCATGACGTATCCGCTGTAATTAAATGGCAGCTTATGAGTTGAGTCTACCCCATAGGCTGTCAGCAACGAATCTTTCAGCGCTTTATAATGAGGGTCGTTCGGATTATGGCTGTCTCCGTGTTTAATCAGCTCTGCTTCAACGGCCGTATCAAACGCTATCTTGGAAGGCGAAGGAAACAGACTCTGCCCGGCCACTTGCGACACCTTTGGCAGTATAAGCGTAAACAACAACCAGATACCTATCAGCTTTATTAGTGCCGACTTGGCATTTTTGCTTTTGGCAGACACATAAACTGCCAGTAAAGCAATTATAAAGCAATAAATGGCATAGGCAAAACCCAGCACTGCAAAACGCCACACTGCCTGCGGCAATTGCCAGGTTTGCTCATTGATAATCATCAGCAGCCCGCCAGCTACAAAAGCAGGCACAAGCACGCATAATGACAAGCGAAACAGCCCCAGCGCCTTACCTGCTACAAGCTCGGGCCAGCTGATGCCCTGCGTTAATAAAATGCGTAAGGTGCCGTTTTCTCGTTCGCGGGCAATCAGGTCAAAGCCCCAGAAAAACAATAAAAGAGGCAGCAACATTTGTAGAATAAGACCGGCTGAAATTTCGCCAAACCTCAACAAACCATTTGAAAGGCTGGCTTCAGAGAAATTGACGGTATTCTGGCGGTGCGCTTCTAAAAAAACGGCATTGCCCAGGTAACTGTCCATGCCGGGGTCAAAGAAACTTAAAGGAAATTTCTGTCTGAAAACCACATAGCCATAGTGTGCCATCCGGTGCGGGTGTTTGTCGGGGTTGTTTTCCCAGCGTTCGCGCACCTCGTGGCTAAAATCATTTACCGCCGTTTGCTGCCTGAGCATGTGGCTGTAGCCCGACAACAGGGAGGCCAGCAGCATACAGTTAAAAATAGCAATCAGAATAAGCGTGCTCCGGTTTTTTATGGTGCTCTTCCAGACCTGCGCCGAGAGTATTTTTATAATGGGGTATCGCATAATTTATAGATTTTTCAGCAATTTCTGATTCGGTTACATTGCATTTGCGCGTGTATCAAAAAGCATAAGTTGCCGTTAACATGAAGTTTCTGGGTGCCCCCGGAAACAAACGGGTGTAATTTTGGGCGCCTATCCAGTAAGTTTTATCAAAAACATTGTTGAGGTTAAGGGCCATCTGAATATTACTTCTGGCTGGCTTATAATAAACGGCGGCATCAACGGTAGCAAAACCAGGCACTTCAAATGCCCTGCTGAACCACGGGATACGGCTACTTTGTGCCTGCAATCCAAGGCCTACGCCCAGGTCTTTCAGCGCCGACGCACCACCGAAATTGAAGCGGGTCCATAAGTTACCGCTATGGCGCGGAGTATTCTCTTTGCGTTGGCCGATCAGTTTTTCATCTTTGTCCATTCTTATTACGGCATCTATAAAACTATAAGAGGCATTGATTTGCCATTGTGGAAGGATGTACCCCGCCACATCGGTTTCAAAACCACGGCTGCGGTCGGCACCGCGTTGCACCAGCAGGTCGGGGTTGGCGGGGTCATTGGCACTCATCAGAATGTTCTTCTGGTTAATTTCATAAACAGCTGCACTTAAAGTAAAGCGGCTGCCCCCCAATGTAGATTTTAATCCCAGCTCTTTCAGGTCGCTTATCAGCGGTTTAAACTGAGCTGCCGACTTGTCGGTTCCAAAGTAATTACCGGTGCTGGGCATTAACGTAACCGTGTTAGACTGCGGCTGATACCCTTTGAGATACGTAGCGTATATGTTTACGCTGCTGCTTAGCTCATAGGTTAAACCCACACGCGGTATTAAAGCCGTGTTTTTAAATGAAGCTTCTTTGGGTGCATTGTAGTTGGTTATGTCTTGAAACCATTCGTTTCTGAGGCTAAGCAAGGCCGCAAACTTACCGGCTTTTATTTGCTCCTGCGCATAAAGGGCATTTGTACTTGTAAGCGCAGCCGGAAGCGCCGTACGGACGTTCATAACGTAATCGTTCAGGTTTCTGATGGTATAAACCGGATTGTTGAGGTCGAAATAATTGACGTTGGGTTTAGGCAGGGTTTTGCCGTCTATGGTAGTAGTCTGATAATTGGCTGCATTGGCTACCACAAAGCTATTGCTTGTGGTACCGTCTTTGAGCAGAAACCCTCGGGCCGAGTTCTGGCCGCCACCTTTCAGTTTATACCAGTTTTGCAGGTCATAGCCTAACACCAGTTTGTGCGTGGTTTTGCCGAGGTCAAAATTCAAATTAAAGTAAGCATTCAGGTTATCGGTGTTCCAGTGCTGTTTGCGCTGCAGCAGTTGCATCATAACCAGACTGGTAACGGGTGCACCGCTGATATCGGTAGCAAAAGCGTTGGTAGTGCGGTGCTCCTGGAGGTCTTCTGTCCAGGTTTGTTTCATATAAGCCGCATTAAAACTGATATGCTGACTAAATTTATGTGAAAGATTAGCGGTCAGAATCAGTTCTTTCGATTTAAAGAAGTCGTTAGGTGCACCCAGATTAAGGCTTATAGGCGTGCTATTGAGATTTGTTTTACCGGCTACGGCGCCAAAAATCGGCTGGCCTCTGTCCAGGTTGCCAATCATGTTGCTGAAAATCAGCTCCGTATTAATGGCGGTTCTGCTGTTGGGAATATAGCTGAAAGAAGGCGAAACAAGCACTGATTTATTGCCGATTAAATCGCGGAAGGAACCAGCCTCCTGATAGGCCGCATTCAGGCGGTAAAGCAAGGTTTTTGATTCATTGAGCGGGCCGGTGAAATCAAGCGTTCCGCGAAGCGTGCTGAAACTACCTGCACTCAGGCTTAACTCTCTTCTTTTCTCTGTCAGCGGCTTTTTGGTTATCATATTAATACTGCCACCGGGGTCAACACTCGAAAACGTAACCGACGCAGGACCTTTCAGAACCTCTACCCGCTCTATATTGGTGGTTAGTGGCTGTAAAAAATAATATTGTCTGGTGCGCATACCGTTGATAATCTGGCCTTCTTCGTTCTGGCTTATACCTCTTATATTATACTGGTTATAATAACTGGACGGAATAACCCCGCTTGCAATTTTAACGGCATCAGCCAATTGAAAAGCCTGTCTGTCGGCTATCAGTTCTTTGGTAACCGTACTCATGGCCTGCGGCAGCTCTTTATTTTTTATGGCAATTTTTGTAGCCGAGAAGCTGTAATCGCTGGTATAGTCTTTTCTGGCGCGCCCTACAATTTCAACATCCTGTAACTGGTTGGCAGCCGGCAAAAGCAGCACGTTAAAGGTTTTGTTTGCATTGCTGAGGGTACCTTCCACTATTTGGGTATCGTACCCAATTGAACTGAACACCAGTTTAAATTTTCCGTTGGGCAGGTTTTCAAAAATAAACTCCCCCTTACTATTGGTGAGTGTCCCCTTTTTAGCCGCCCCGACCTCCAGATTGACAGTAACACCGGCTGCGGAAGTCTGGTCTTCATATTTCACCAGCCCTTTTATCTGGCTCTGCGCCCGGCTGCTAAAAGTGGCTCCCAAAAAAAACAAGGTAAAAAAGAGTAAATGTTCAGGTTTCATTAATGATTAAGTTTTGTGTAAATTCAAAATTCTTGTTTTGCAATATTGTTGCAAATGTACACATGATTTTTGTTTTTGCAATAATGTTGCAAAAACAAAAGCCATAAAAATCTTAGTCGGCCCAATACCTGATGCCCATTTGTGGCATGGCATATAACCGGTTTACAAAGACCTAAAAGGTGTAACTGCCGGATATTTAAGAGACGCACTACAAAACCCGATGTAAAGTAGTTATCAGCAAGGGTTGGCCATGTTTGGGCAGCCAGCCTGAGGGGATGAAAACCTAAACCGCTATCTTTGTACTGAACGAAGGAGTGACTATTAGCAGAACACGGATAATGAAATTGACAAAGTAGAATAGAGTTACGTATATCTACTATCGGCAGCTTCGTTTAGAGCCGCGCATTTAGTCTGATTAGCCTGAATAATCAAAAAATCCAACACTTTAAAACCCGCTTTTGCAAATGACAATCAGAAAAACAAAACTTATCTCCTGTTACGGTTCAGAAGGTTATAGCATCTTCTGACGCCTGGTCTTTTTTATGTTCTTTAAGCGTTAACGCTCTCCGGTTTCGAAGATTCTTATTCGATAATCCCCGATAATCATCGGGCAGGCATTGCCATGCCTTATTTGTTCATATTCATTTTAACACTAAATCAAACACGCAGGAAATTCAATGAGAAAAAGTCTGCATTACTCCTGAACGAGTAATGGCGTTAGTGCAAGTTTTACTATTACACAATTTTTTAAACAAAATCTTTTGTTGAATGAAAAACAAACTCCTACTCTGGCTGCTATGCCTTCCAATGATGGTAGTCGGCCATAAAAAAGATTCTCTCAAAACTGAAAGAACAAAAATTCTGAGCACCGTTTTTTCAGATGCTGACGACAGAGCCAAAAAGTTTCTGCCGCAATACGCTCCGCTTTCTCCGAACGCATGGAGTTTTCAAAAGTTCGGAGATTACCAGGTAAATCTGGCTACAGGCATACCAAGTATTTCCATCCCAATCTTTACGGTGCAAAATGGAAACTTATCTATGCCTATTACTTTAAACTACCATGCAGGAGGTTTTAAAATGAGTGAACAGGCGTCATGGGTTGGCTGGGGATTTGCTCTTGATACCGGAGCATCCTTAAATCGTACCGTTCAAGGTACAAGAGACGATGATGGTGGATATTTAACCAATCCCATTACGGTATCAAGAGATTTTTGCTACAACAGTAACGATTTTAACTATGGTCAAAATGTTTTAAGCAATTATATAGACACCCAACCCGATATTTTTTCGTACAGCTTTCCATCCAAAAGTGGTAAATTCATTTTAGGCCAGAATGGTGATTCACCATTTAAAATACCTAATTACCCCATCCAAATTGCTTATGAAAAGAATCCTAGTCCTAATATTTTTAGTACATTTCACCTGATTAACGATGATGGCGTAACCTACACATTTGGAGATACAGAAAGCCAAACTGTCACGGATGCATCCGGCCAAAGAAGTTATATAAGTAGCTGGCTTTTAACCAAAGTTCGCTCTGCTAATTCAGATGATTTTATCGACTATTCTTATCAGGATGGCGGATCTCAGTATCTGAGCGAAAGACAATGGGTGAGTTCAGTGATTTATAATGCTTCACCTCAAACAGGCGGATATTATACAAATAGCAACGTTTTTGATCCAACATATACAACTGTTGGTACCTCCATTGGTCAGCGTAATCCGTATAAAATTACGTATGCTAACGGAGAAATAGAGTTCATTCAATCAAACGCGGGAGAAAGACTTGATTTAACCAGTAGCAGATTTTTAAAACAAATCAATGTCTATAATTACGAGAACGGAGTCAAGACTTTATTCAAGGTCATCAAGTTTACCTATTCTTATTTTTTGAATGGCAGTACAAATGCCCGCTTGAAATTAGATAAAATAACTATCACCGACCAATTGAGCACAACCGTTGAAGAATATCTGTTTAATTATTGGAGTAATACTATTTCATGGAATCAAAACACCGATAATGAGAAAAAGGATTTTTTTGGCTACTATAACGGAAAGCCTAATGCGCATTTAATACCTGTTGCCAGTTACAATAACCTTTCGATTATCGGTGGAGCGGCCGACCGTTCAACGGTAGATACTTACATGAAAGAAGGTGTACTGAAACAGATTACCTATCCTACTAAAGGCTATACCGAATTTGATTATGAAACCAACAAGTACAATAACGGTGTAAGTAATGTATTTGGAGGTGGTTTAAGAGTTAAAAGTATCAAAAGTTTTTCGGGGGGGAATACTACATTAAAACGATATCAATATAGTAGTAGCGAAGGGGAAGGTGTAGGAAGGTTAACCACTTACTGGACCCTTGCAACGGCAACAGCACCTACTATACAAAGCCTCTTTTATCGTGATGCGGCCGGAACATTTAATTCCACTGCCACGCAAGCCTCTTTTACTCAAAGTGGTGGAGCTGTTGATTTGAATACAATGGACGCAGCTCCTATTTATTACACCACCGTTACCGAGTTTTTTGAGGATGAAGCAGACCAACCAAAAAACGGGAAGAATGTATATACTTTTGATTTTCGCCAGGACCTGATTATCAATGCACCAAATTATACATCTCGTGATGTACAACCATGGAGAAGAGGTAATTTGCTTACCAAAACCACTTACGACAAAGACAACAATATAGTAGCCACTCTTAACAATAGCTATCAGGAGTTGCTTACTGCTACACGTACAGCCGCTGGTTTTGTAAACACACCGTATATACATCAAGGCTCAATCTCTAGAAGTACCACTCCATGCCCTACTACATTTTTACAGTCGGCTACTGGAGTTTCCGGCAATTTTCCTGAAATGGTCTATGCGGCAGTCACTTACAATACAGGCATCAATCTTGTAAGCACTGTCACCAATCAGGTTGATAATGTTGCCACCACGCAAACAACCACCTATACCAATGAATTATACACTGCCCAAATACAGACAAACGATAGTCAAACGGGCAATAGCCGCACTGAATTTTTTAAATACCCTTCAGACCCGGCCTATAGTTCAGACCCGGTTGCTCAGGAAATGTTAGTTAGAAACCAACGTAATCAGGCTTTGGAAACAGAGCTGAAAGAAACCATTTCTGGTACAACTAGCACTATCTACAAAGAAAAAAAGGTGTTTGACATATTCCCGGGAGCCAATCCAAGAGGATACACCAGTAACGTATTACTTAAAGAACTTTGGTCGGCACCAAAAGGAGGAACGCTTGAAAAACGAGCCACGTTCACCAATTATGCCAGCAATGGAAATCTTTTGTCTTATGCAGTTGACGATATGCCCATTTCTTTGGTATGGGGGTATAATGATGCGCTTTTACTGGCCGAAATAAAGAATGCCACCAAGAGCCAGACTGATGCCGGGTTAAGTGCTGCCGGAATTACGGCAAGTAGCATGAGTGTAACCGACTTGTCAGCAGGGCAATTGAGCCAATAACAAAGTTTACGTAGTGCCTTGCCCAATGCCCAGGTTTCCTGGTACAGCTATCGGCCACAGGTGGGGCTAAGTGGTATGGTAACCCCCAATGGATTAGTTAGTCGGTTTACTTATGATAAATTAAATCGCTTACGCACCATTAAAGACCATAACGGATATTTAACCGATTTATATAATTATGTATATGCCACAACCATCCCGACAGCTTGTACTACTCCTAATGCGCCAAGTATTGGTGTTACTTCTACCAGTACTTGTTCGGTAGAGTTAATGGCCTCAGGTTGTGCCGGAACAGTCAATTGGTCGAACGGAGCAGTAGGTACTACTATTCAGGTAAGTACAAAAAATAGTGCTACTTACACCGCTACCTGTACTGTTTCAGGTTGCACGAGCTCCTCATCCAATGCTATTACAGCGCCTGCTTTGCCTACTGGCTGGACAGCACAGCAAATCGGGACTCCTCCGATAGATGGTTGTGTAAGAGAAAATAGCGGCACCTGGACACTCAGAGGAAGCGGCAATACTTATAATACCACTGACAATTTCAATTATGTCTATAAAACTCAGTCGGGCAATAATGTAATCGTTGCAAAAATTACGAGTATGTCACTTAATACAGCAGGCTCACGCACAGGCGTAATGCTTCGTAGCAGTACCAGTCCGACGGCTGATTACCTGCAACTTTTCTATGATAGCGGTACTCAGTACCTAAGCTTTTATGAGCAGAACAGTAGTGGCGGTGATAATCCTATTGCCTGGCAAGCTACCACAATTCCTTCATGGATAAGACTCAAGAAAGACGGTACAGCTATATCGGCATGGTATAGTCAGTCTGCCAACCCGGCATGGAATAATGATGCAGATTGGACACTACTTTCCAGTGTAAGCTCAAGCCTTTACAATGGGTCGTATCTGTTAGGCATTATGGCATATAACAATGCTTATGGCAGCAACAGCCTTATTAATGAATCTCAACTTACCAATGTTTCCACTAATTCTTTGTCAGGCTGTACGCCTCCTAGTGCCCCAAGCATTGCTGTTACTTCTACCAATTTGTGTCAGGTACAGTTAACGGCTTCAGGATGTGCCGGAACAGTCAATTGGTCGAACGGAGCAGTAGGTACTACTATTCAGGTAGATACCAAAAATAGTGTGGCTTATACGGCAACCTGTACTGTTTCAGGCTGTACTAGCTCCTCATCCAATGCCATTACTGCGCCTGCTTTGCCTAGTGGCTGGACAGCACAGCAAATCGGGACTCCTCCGGTAGATGGTTGTGTAAGAGAAAACAGCGGAACCTGGACACTCAGAGGAAGCGGCAATACTTATAACACCACTGACAATTTCAATTATGTCTATAAAACTCAGTCGGGCAATAATGTAATCGTTGCAAAAATTACGAGTATGTCACTCAATACAGCAGGCTCACGCACAGGGGTGATGCTCCGCAGTAGTACGAGTCCGACGGCTGATTACCTGCAACTTTTCTATGATAGCGGTACTCAATACCTGAGTTTTTACGAGCAGAACAGTAGTGGCGGTGATAATCCTATTAGCTGGCAAGCTACCACGATTCCTTTATGGATAAGACTTAAGAAAGACGGTACGACCATCTCGGCCTGGTATAGTCAGTCTGCCAACCCGGCATGGAATAATGATGCAGATTGGACACTGCTTTCCAGCGTAAGCTCAAGTCTATACAATGGGTCGTATCTGTTAGGCATCATGTCTTACAACAATGCTTATGGCAGCAACAGCCTTATTAATGAATCTCAACTTACGAATGTTGCCACTTATTCTTTGTCAGGCTGTACGCCTCCTGGTGCACCAAGCATTGCTGTTACATCTACCAGTACTTGTGCGGTACAGTTAACGGCTTCAGGATGTGCCGGAACAGTCAATTGGTCTAACGGAGCAGTAGGTACTAGTATTCAGGTAGATACCAAAAATAGTGTGGCTTATACGGCTACCTGTACTGTTTCAGGTTGCACGAGCGCCTCATCCAATGCCATTACAGCGCCTGCTTTGCCAAGTGGGTGGACAGCACAGCAAATCGGGACTCCACCGGTGGATGGTTGTGTAAGAGAAAACAGCGGAACCTGGACACTCAGAGGAAGCGGCAATACTTATAACACCACTGACAATTTCAATTATGTCTATAAAACTCATACGGGCAATACGGTAATTGTGGCAAAGATTACAAGCATGTCAGCCAATTCACCAGGTACACGCACAGGGGTGATGCTTCGTAGCAGTACGAGTCCGACGGCTGATTATCTCCAGCTTTTCTATGATAGTGGTACTCAGTATCTGAGTTTTTATGAGCAGAACAGTAGTGGCGGTGATAATCCTATTAGCTGGCAAGCTACCACGATTCCTTTATGGATAAGACTCAAGAAAAATGGTACTACCATAACAGCATGGTATAGCCAGTCTGCCAATCCGGCATGGAACAACGATGCAGATTGGACACTGCTTTCCAGTGTAAGCTCAAGTCTTTACAATGGGTCGTATCTGTTAGGCATCATGTCTTACAACAATGCTTATGGCAGCAACAGCCTTATCAATGAGTCACAACTTACCAATGTATCCACTAATACTTTTTAAAAAATGAAGAATCTACATAGATATATCTTTTTTATAGCATCGGTTGTTTTTTGCCCCCCTTCAAAAATCTGGGGGCAAACCATACCGGGCGACAGAAATGCTGTTATTCATAGCAAATTCAGGGTTGCCACAACTACTGAAGCTGATGCAACAGACCCCGCCAAGGCCCTTATTAATATTGGCTATGCCGATGGTTTAGGGAGAGATGTACAGACGATTGGTTATCAACAGTCACCTACCAATAAGGACATCGTAAGCAATGCTGTTGAATTTGATAAATACGGGCGTGTGATTCGTACCGCATTAGTTGCACCAACCAGTAGTACTACTGGTACATATCAAAATAGTGCTTTTAGCCTGGCGAGCTCTTTTTATGGAGATAGTTATGCCTTTTCGGCCACTACCTCTTTTGATAATTCACCTTTAAACCGGGGCCGTGAGCAATACGGCGCCGGCAATGCCTGGCGCACAGCAACGAAACGTGTACAAAGTTTTGATGAAGCGGCCGGAACCGATGTGAGGTATTATTATCTGGACGGAAGCGGAAACATTATTTTATCCGGTAATTACCCCAATAACAGCTTGTTTAAAAAAAGAACCATTGATGAGCAGGGACATACGAGCATCGAGATAAGTGATACAAGAGGCAGGTTGATTCAAAAGCAAATACAGGACGATACAGGCTTTATTACAACTTACTACCTCTATGATGGAATGGGGCGGATTGTAGCAGTTATACAGCCGCAGGGTTATGAGCTGAATACCGGTATTCTCAAAAACTCGGCAGAGTGGCAAAAATGGGTGTTTGGATATGAATATGATTACCGCGGACGAATGCACCTAAAACAAGTGCCTGCAGCAGGTGATGAATACATGGTTTATGACAAATGGGATAGATTGGTGTGGTCTCAAACGGCCTTACAAAGAGAAGCGGGTAAATGGACTTTCTATAAATATGATGCCTTTAACCGGGAGATTATACGAGGAGAAAAATCAGAAAGCCGTGGCCTGGCCGCCATGGAAACCGAAGCCTGGGCATGGGCAGGTAGCCGTTACGAGAGCCGAACTACTTCGGGCATCTATTACAGCTATTCTAATGGTTATCCGCAGTTATTTACGGATGCTGACATACGTCAGATTACCTATTATGATAATTACACCGACTGGGTTCCGGCTGGTATGGCGTTTGCCAATGGGGGAACGGCTTTTCATACGCAATACACCGAAGCGCAAGGCTCCATGGTAGGTTCACGCAGTAGGAGCGGTGTAAACAACAACTGGCTGGTTTCAGTGTTATATTATGATAACAAAGGCCGGGCTATTCGCACGCTTTCACAGAATCTCTTTAGCCAGATTGAGCAGTTGGATACCGAGTATAACCAGGCCGGAGAAATCTTGCAGGTTAAAAAAATACATAAAAATCAGAGCGGCACTGCCACCACAGAGATTACCCAGAATGAGCTTGACCATACTGGCAGAGCTAAGAAGGTTTTTCACGGCATAGGTATTACTCCGATAGAGGTTGTAAGAAACACCTATGACGAAATAGGGCGTTTAACCCGAAAGAAAATTATGCCCAATAACACCTATGTGGCCAGCGGAACGAATATTGATGGATTACAAACTATTGATTTAGCTTACCATTTAAGAGGGTCACTTCGGGGTATCAACTTAGATAATTCAGGAAACGCCGTTCCTAACAGCAGTGAAGGTGATTTGTTTAGCTATAAGCTGGACTACGAAACGGCCGGGTTTTATGATGGCAATATCGGTAAACAATACTGGCAGGGTGTAAATGCATCTAATGTAGCAACAGGAATCAGAGATTATACCTTTGCCTATGATGCTGCAAAACGTTTGGCTAGTGCCAGTTATAACATTGTGAATGGAGAAAATTATTCACTATCGGGTATCACCTACGACAAAAATGGCAATATTAAAACCTTAAATCGTAAAGGTAAAAGCGGAACGCCGCCCGTTGGCAGCACATTTGGAGATATCGATATACTTAATTATAATTACAACGGTAATCAGTTAAATCAGGTTACTGATGCGGTTAGCGGTGACCACGATGTGGATTTTGTACCGAGAGGCAGTGGCAATTATACGTATTATACCGATGGAAGCCTGAAAAGTAATGAAAATGAAGGCATAACTTTGATTCTGTATGATACGTATCTGAAACAACCCAAAGAAATACAATTGACCGGTGCGAGAAAGATAAATTATTACTATGATGGCGCAGGTGCATTGCTGAAAACTGTTTACTCAACAGGTGAATATTGGGAATACGCAGGCATTATTTATAAAAACGGGCAGCCTTATCAAATGCCTATTCCGGAGGGTAGAGCCGTTTATGTAAGTGGAGCATGGCAAAATGAATTCTTTTATACCGACCATTTGGGTAACACCCGTGTAGCCTACAAAGCAAACGGTACAGCACTAACCAAGACCTCTGAAACATCTTTTGACCCTTGGGGAGTTGTGTTAAAAGATGCGGGATTAGTGAATACTTTCCAAAATAGATTTGAATATCAAAATAAAGAAAAGGAAAGTACGTTTAATTTGCGAAGAATTAGCTTTGGTGCCAGAACTTATAATGCAAGTATAGGGAGGTTTGATGGGGTGGATGTGTTGGCGGATGAACCGGAGCAAGTAGACAAAGGCCCTTACACCTACAACTGGAATAACCCTATAAGAAACATTGACCCAGATGGTAGAGCTGTTACTCCGCTTATCGGAGCTATTTTAGGTGCTGCTGTTGAATATGGAACCCAAGTAGCGACTAATGCCTTAAAAAATGGGAAATTGGATTCGGATGCATTTACGAAAAATATAAACTTTACTGCTATTGGCCTCGCAGCTGCAGAGGGTGCGGCAACTCAAGGTGCATCTGCAGGCAGAAAACTTTTAGCAAAGGCTGCTGTAACTGTTGCAAATAATGTTGTTTCTGTTGGTATTGATGATAATGGACAATTTAAAGGCACTGTAGAAACAAATGGAGCGAATGTTGTTAAAAATACAGCCCTTGATGCCATGTCTGACTTAGCAACAGGCGGAGTTTTAAATCCAATAGTAAAAGGGAAAGCAAGTAATGTGATTAAAAAGGCAGCAGGTTCAGAAGGCAATAAACTTGCAAGTGGCGTAAAAACAATTTTAAGAAAATCAGGTGTTGATATAACAAGGAAAGTAAATAATACTGTAAAACAAACATCTAAAAATATTGTAAAACAAGTGCCAGAAAAAATTGGAGATGCTGCAGAAAATACAGTAAAAATTGTAACTAGTAAACCTAAAGATGAGATTAAAGAAAAAGGAAACTTCTAAACGCAACAACTTCTCCTTAAAGTTTTACTTTGACTTGCTAATCGTAATTTTGGTTGTAGGTTATCCAATATACTTTTTGATTAGAAGCGGGGTGGCTAATTATCAGTTAGCAAATGAAGGTAAAATTGTAAAAGCCGTTGTTATAGATGAAAGGAATTACGTAGGAAAGACTCCTGGTGAACATAGGTTCTTTTACTCCTATGAGTTTATTCTTGATGGGAAAGCATACAGAGGTAACACTAGGAATACCCGGTATCACATTGGAGATAGTGTTGATGTCAGATATTCAATCTCTAATCCTTCCTTTAATGAGATAGTAAAAGATGAGGAATAGTGTCATTTTCTCTGAATTGCTTTGACACATTAAGAATGAGCATTTAGTTTAAGGCCATCCAACAGATTATTTATTGGATGGCCTTTATTAATGAAATGATGATTAAACCGACCCTGCCCCGAACCAATTTGAATATCAAAATAAAGAAAAGGAAAGTACGTTTAATTTGCGAAGAATTAGCTTTGGCGCAAGGACTTATAATGCAAGTATAGGGAGGTTTGATGGGGTGGATGTGTTGGCGGATAATTACTATTCTTTATCTCCATATAACTATGTAGGGAATAATCCTGTTAAGAATACAGACCCAACAGGAATGTCTTTTAAGGGTTGTGGTAAAGATGGAGAAGATATAACCCCTCTTGAAATAAATGGTCATTATGCTTATATCGGGACTTGCCCTACTTGTCCTAATAGTAAAGAATATGATATTTATAGGGATAATAAAAGTTTATTTACTTACGATAGTCCAACAGGTATAGTTTATAATGGAGAAGGAAGTGCTTCAGTTACAGCAAAGCGCTGGACTAGAGAAGACGAAGTAGCTTATCAGTTTGTCCATAGTTTCCAATATAATCCTCATGATGATAGAGACTACGGAGCTTGGCTGCCTCATGGTTTTGGGTTACAAGGAGGCGTCTCTTTAGGTGGTGCAGGTATGAATTTTTCTGGTTACGGCGGCTTATATTTTGATAATTATGGTGTTACTACTTACGGAGGGTATGAATTTAGTATGGGGAATGGCCCATTAGTTCCAGGAATATCAGTTAGTAGTATGGGGTATTTGAGTGAATATTATAATACCTATATTGGCAATATTGGTGCTTTTTATGGAAACTCTAAAACTAATGGAGCTTATTTAGGCCCACTGAGTGTCTCAATTTCTGAGTCAGGCGAGTACGATTCTAAGGGAGCTCTACAAGCTGCTAAATCAGGCGTAAAGTCATATGGCCTTGGTTTTGAATTTGGAAGTAAATCTTTTGGGAAAGGACCAATTCCACTTGGAGGGATGTTTACTTCAGGTTCAAATACCCTCCTTTATAAAACTTTTGATTATAGAAAGAGACCAACTAAAATAATATGAAAAAGATAACTGTAGTTTTCTTAATTGCATTAACCAGTTGTAGAATTGGGAATAATTGCTCTGAATACAATTCTACTTTAAAAGCCCAGGAATTTAACATTAAGATTGATTCCCTATGGCAAGATGGTCCAAATAGGATGTGGGTATTTGAAAATGCAAAAGAGAAAAAAAGATTTATGGATGACGGTGTCTATCAATTGTATCGTAAGACTAACAAAGGTGATAGGATAGTTAAAAAGAAAAATACTTTAAGCATTACACTTTATAAAAATGACAGTAAAGATTCAGTAGAGGTTTTTAGCTTTGAATGTAAAAATAGTACTATTTATTACAATGGAGTGCCAACCGATTAAGAAGCTAATACTAATGGGGTTTAGTTAGGTGAATCCGTTGGCGGAAATATCAGAATGTCTCATCCTGAAATAAGTTGACTAATTCAAGTACGAGTATTTAGTATTATAAGGCCATCCAATAAGTTATTCATTGGGTGGCCTTTTTATTAAGCAGTTAAATGAAATGATGATTAAACCACCCCTGCTCCACCCTTTTCTGAATATCAAAATAAAGAAAAGGAAAGTACGTTTAATTTGCGAAGAATTAGCTTTGGTGCAAGGACTTATAATGCAAGTATAGGGAGGTTTGATGGGGTGGATCCATTGAGTGAAAAAGACAGAAAGACAACAAGTTTTGCGTATGCATTTAACAATCCACTAATTTTTGTTGACCCTGATGGAATGTTTGCCGACTACTATGATAATCAAGGAGTTCATTTGGGAAAGGATGAAAATGAAGATGGGAAAGTTTATGTTTTGAAAGATGAATATGATCCAAACAAAAAAAATACAACTGTTAATTGGGGAGGTGTTTTGAGCCAAGCTCATGCTAACGACTTGAAAAATCATTCGTTAGAAGCAGAAACTCCTGGGAAAATTACTTATTCGCTCGATAAAGGTGAAAATCCATCATCAGATAAATATAACCAGTTTGATAAACTTATTGCAGTTGCTACGCATTTAATCAATAGACAAATAAGTAAAAACTCCTTGTCTATTGGAAAGGGCTATAAATTAGGCAACAATGCAACTCCCTTAGATGTAAATTTGGTAAAATCGCTTGCTTATATGGAGTCTAGATTAGGTCAGGGTGCTTCCAGATCAACGAACGCAAGTGACATATTTAGCATGTTTAATATAGGAGATTATGGAGATAAGGGTAAAATGGGAATGAGCATAGAAGATGTACAAAATGGAAGTGGTGCCATTCAAAGTACACAGTGGGGTTTAAGATGGTTATATTATAAATCCTTTAGCTCGCCTGATGGTAAAACTAAGAATTTTCAAGGGTGGGATTATGCTATAGAGAAATATGGTCCCGGCCGCAGAGAGCCCAATTATAAAGAAACGGTATATAAAATATATAACTCAATAAGAAAATGAAACTTCTTTTCTGTAAGCTAATTTTAATAATATTTTTCGTTTCTTGTAATTATAAAAGAGATGATAACGCAAGTTATATATCTAAAACAAATGAGGATGAAATTTTAGAATTGCCTATTAATCTAAAAAATTCTCCTAACAAACAAATGGCCATAAGGAAATGGCTTAATGAAAATTATTTTAGAATTAATGCAGACATAAAAATTGAAGAAATTGATGACTCAGTCAATCTGTTGAGTATTTTCAAAATTTCATTTAATGGCGGGCATGCTTATAGCTTTAATAATTTCTATTCTTTAATATATTTTAAAAAAGATAATAAATCTTATTTGATTCCAATAGAATACCTCCAGTCGTATAAAATAAATGGTATTCATATGCTTGGTGGTGTTTATAGTAAACGAGAATTTGAATATTATTTGATTTATGCTTTAAAAGATAATATTTTAGAAATAATTCTAGATTCTAGAAAACAAGGGAAATACGGCCTAAAAATTGGATACTTCCGTGATGACGACTGTATTGTATATAAACCAAATCGTTTTCTTTACAATTTCGATAATAAAAATAACACTATTAAATTTACAGGCACAATATTAGATTATTGCAAACCAAACTTTGATAGGGATACTTCTCAAAAAAAGCCTATTAAGAGTAAAGATATAACTATTGAATATATTTTTACCGGTACCCAATGGATGTATTCCGGTAAATCTGATTATATTTTCTGGTAGTTTGCACTACTAAATAAATAACGGTCATCCATTTTTTTACCTAATTTATTTAATCCACTTGACATCTGTCGGGTGGATTTTCTTCGATACTTACATATATTCGGGCAAAGTTGATAAGATTGATAAGCCAACTTCCAAGGAATTTGGAATACCGATTTATGCTATTGATTCTTACAGCGGTAAGAAGACAGATGGAGTTGGTACAATACATAGAGTTACGTCAGGTGGTAAACAAACTAATTTCGTTGGAAAAACAATTGGAAAAGGAACAACAACATCTTTTAATATCGGCTTAGATGCTTTACAGCGCTCAAGTGGTAAAATCAAATAAATGCAATGAGAAAAATATTTTTGCTAATGTTCATGTTAGCCAGCTTAGATTCCTTATGTCAGAACGGAATAGAATATACATTTCCAAAGAAAGTTACCGATAGTCTTACTTCATTTATCAATTTAAATGCGGCGCAAAATTATTACATAGTTATGGATAAAAATAGTTTAAGCAATTATTCAATAATGATATTGCGGTTACAAGAGACAAATAATTTTATAAAAATGACAAATAGATATGTGAAGATTAACAAAAAAAAAATACCCATCATTTTCCAGATGGATACTGACTTCTTTTCAAAAGGTATCGGTGTAAGAGGTGGTATAATCCGGACCGCAGTAATGTATCATGGCTTTACTATTCGTTTTAACTATGCCGGTGAAATTTTAAGCCAATAAGTAAAAAGCCGCCATTCGGGATGTCTATTCCTGAAATAAGTTATCTAATTTAAGTGCGATTATTTAGTTCAAGGCCATCCAATAGATTATTTATTGGGGGCCTTTTTTTAATATATTACCCATCTTCGCTACACCTATAAGGTCTTTCAAACAAACAATTCCGCACTCACCCAGACTTCCAAAACTTCTATTGATATTGGTGTATTTGCGATTGATTTGAGTTTTTAAATCGGGAAAAAGAAGGTACTTTTAATCTTAATTTGATTCGATTAGGAGCAAGAGGATATAACCCGACGATTGGACGTTTTGATAGAGTTGACCCGGTAATTGAAGGACAAGAGCAATTTAGTTTGTACCATTATTCTTTCAACAACCCTGTCCGTTTTTCTGATGCTGATGGATTAATGGGTGAGAGTTGTTGCCAAAAGGTCATAGATTTTGTGGCTGGTGCAACTCTGAGATTTATTGATAATAACTCACCTGTACCAACTTCACTGGATGGTGTTGGATATAGAGGTAGTGCGTATGAAAATGGCAGGAAGTTTGGAGATGGTTTATCGCTTCTAAGTGGTGGGGCTCAGGTAGTGGCAGGGGGATTAATGGCTCTTGGCGCAGGCGGCTTAGAAATTGCTTCTGGTGGTACTGCTTCTCCAATGGCTATACCTTTGGGGATGGTGGCACTTGCCACTGCGGGGAATGGAGCTAATACTATTTATAAAGCACTTGGTAATTTAAATTCACAAGGGAAAAGCAATTCAGGGGATAACAAAAAAAGTAATGTCTCTTCAGGCAATAAAAATAGTGCTCATGCTAATCAAAAAGCAAGAGAAGTTGCAAAAGAAAAATATGAGAAGGCCAAAAAAGAATACGATGCGGCAAAATCAAAGGCAAATAAAACACCCGAGGATAAAGCATTAGAGAAAAAATTAGAAAAACAGTTTAAACACGAAAAACAAAAAATGGATAATACTGGTGAAAACCATAGTAGGAAAGCAAAAGGAAGCAATTAATTTAAAATAAAGCAAGCCTTATTTTAAATATTCAAATTAATATTAAGCTCAGATAAATTCAAAATAAAAAAATGAACACCTACACATTTATAATGGAGTTCAGAGGTGGCACATATATAAGTCAAATTAATGCAAACAATCTTAAACAAGGATTAATTGACTGGTGCAAAAACCTGGATGTTAGTGAAATAAAATACCTTGGAGAAAAAAACAAAGGTGATTTATTAAGTATTATTGATTCGGAAATACCAACTCCGATAAATACGGTTAAAAATGTGTGGCATTTTAGTATAGGGATTAAAGCTGGCTTCCTTATGGTCAACATTGTTAAAACCGATGTTACTTAAATCTGTTATGTCCAAATTCTATTTAAATTATCTTATGGTTAACATATTTAAGTAAGAGCATTTAGTTCAAGGCCATCCAATAGATTATTCATTGGATGGTCTTTTTATTAATGAGTTAACGGATATGATGATTAAACCGCTCCTACCCCACCCTTTCCTAAATATCAAAATAAAGAAAAGGAAAGTACGTTTAATTTGCGAAGAATTAGCTTTGGCGCAAGAACTTATAATGCCAGTATAGGAAGGTTTGATGAGGTGGATCCATTGACAAGTATTGCTGGAAGATTTTCACCTTACACTTATGGTAATAATAATCCATTAAGATTTATTGACCCTGATGGGATGGAGTCAGAGGATTATACTTATTCTGATGGCTATAGTAATTTGAGTGCAAGGAATAGTAGTGGTTCAGTTGTTTTAAATGGAACTTATAGTAATATAAGTAATCCTGTTTATGGTACTAATGGTAAATTTTTAGGGACTGATGATAAAGGATTAAAAGGCAAAGCTATAGTAATGAAGGAAGGGGAATTTACACAGAGTATGAAACACGAAGATGCTATGAAAAAAAACTTAGCTCCAAATGGTGGTGAAGAATTTAATAAGGCGATTCCGAATCAGGATGACTACGATGATTTTTTTTATCATTACAAACGCTTAGAGTTCCGACCTGATTATAATGGATATTTGAGTAAAGCCGAGGCTGATGGATGGTGGAGAGGTAAATCAGGAGAGCCATTATTTGTAGACCAAAGTCAAATAGAACTTCCTGGTGTAACTACTAAAGACTTTGACAATAAACAAGGTAGTTCTTTTTATAAGAATTTCATTTGGGGGCTTAGTAATACTGGAAAAGTATATGGAACTTTAAAATTGACCCTTATAAATGCAAGTACAGGAGATGTCCATCTTGGATTACCATATCCAGAAAATATGGACAAATATGACTTTACAATGGATAATCGTACTTTTCGGAACTTCGCCACTTGGGTGGGAAGGCCTGGAGGTGCGAATGATGGAAGAGATTTTCTGATTTATGGATATGGTAATGCTAAAGTGCCAGTTAAAAAATAACAATTATGAAAAAATTACTGTTAGGATTATTAGTAGCCATAGTTATAATTGCTTCGTATTTAGTTTTTAATGAAGTTTCTTACAGTCCGTTAAAAGAAAATGATTTTCAAAAATTATTCAAGGGTTATAGTGGAAGTTTTGATAAAACTTGCAGTAAAGATTTTCTTGGCTTAAGCACTCATGGAGAGTTGTATGAAATTTTTAAATACAGTTTAGAAGATGCGGTAATTGACAGGAATTATCCTAAGTTTATTGAATGGGAAAACAATAAAATTACCAACAAAACTATCATAAGTTACTGGAAGAATTGCCCTCTTGATAAACAATCTCTGGAGTTGTACAGATTTACATTGACAGCTACCGACTTGAGCAAGGCTAAATGTTGTAGTTCTTTTTATAAAGAACTGTCGAATCCCAAAAACTTTTATAGCTACATACATTTTGATGGGTTGGAAGATTATTTTTTACTTTACTGTACTGATAGCAATGAATTGTATTATTTAAGAAGAAGGGGGTTTTAGCACAAAAGTCACCTGTCTCATCCTAAGTAATTTAAAAAATTAATTAAGCAAATTTAGTTCAAGGCCATCCAATAGATTATGTATTGGATGGCCTTTTTATTAATCAGTTAAATGAAATGATGATTAAAGCGACCCTGTATCAACCAAATTTGAATATCAAAATAAAGAAAAGGAAAGTACGTTTAATTTGCGAAGAATTAGCTTTGGAGCAAGGACTTATAATGCGAGTATCGGGAGATTTGATGGGGTGGATCCGTTGGCGGGACTCTCAAGACGTTTCTCTCCATACAATTATGTGTATGATAATCCTTTGATTTTTATTGATCCGGATGGTAGATTTGGAGATATTTATAACCAAAATGGTACTCATATTGGGAACGACGGTATTCAAGATAATCGCGTGTATGTTTTAAATACTACTTCCGAGCAACAACTAAGCCAAAATACATCAGAAGCATTAACTACCATGCACGACTTTGTAGGATTTGCACGTTCTGGCATAACTGATGGAGCAGGGCTTACAGAGTTAAATATGACACATGAGGAGTTTATAAGATATTCTGCGACTGTTTATAATGAAGCATCGGGAATGCCAAATATAGAGAAAGATAAGGTAGCTAGTGCAATGGAAAATCGGAAAGACGATCCTAAATATTCAGAAAAATCTTACACCGCTTTGACAGATAAAATAATGTTTAATTCAGATTCACACAATAAAAAAATGAGTGAAACAGATAGAAAACCCGGAAATACCAGTAGTTATGGAAATCATAGTTTTACAAATCAAGATGTTTCCGCTTCAAAATACAGAGAATTTTACAATTCTTCAATAGAGCAAAGAAATGCAAATAGTGAAATGAAAGCTTCTTCAGAAGCTGTCATTAATCAGCAAACAAACCGTCAAGACTTAGTAAATGGTGCTAATTCATGGCGGGGTAATGGTAGAACTCACAGATTCTTTTATCAAAAGCAATGAGAAAATATTTGACCTTAATTTTTATCGTGGTATTCCAATCTTGTAAAAGTTCAATTAAGCAGAAAATTGAAGGAAACACAGTTGACCATAATAATAGAACTGCATTTAGTTCAGATAGCTTGAAATTGATAAGTAGTCTTTATCAAAAATCAAGGATAATAGAATATTCCACAATACAACAAGGTTTATTTACTCATAGGAAGGATAATAAAACTCAAAAAATTGTAGCAACTGTTAATTTTTCCGGTTTAAATTTATCTTATAATATTGTTTTTGAAGATACCTCGCATATTTATTCTCAAAGAACTTTTGTACCTTCTGAAGATTATCAATACCTAAACAGTTATATTGTTATTGGTAAAGATACTTTAAATTTAGATGGTATTAAGTCGTTAAATGATTCTATTAAAGTAGAGCCAATTAACTTGTGGTATGGAGATGATTTCGGAATACATGGCAAGAGATTTAAAGGGAATCAGGAAATAATTCTGCTGAGAGGTTTAAATATGTTTTGCAATGGGAGCAACTGTAATAATTACAAAATTTTGCTGATTATAAAGGGAAGCAATGGAACATCCGTACATTATATCAACACTCGTGCCATATACCCTTATGATTTTGAAAATACAATGCTATTCAAAACAAAAACGAATGAAAAACCGTCTTTTTTTATAATAGATCCATCATTGTCGAATATCGATTCAACGCAAGATTTTGAATTATATACTATTCAAAAAGATGGGAAAATAACTACAGTGCCTTAGCAAAGGTTTAGTGGTTTATGTCTTATTGATAGATTAACTAATTTAAATAAGCATATTTAGCTTAAGTCCATCCAATAGATTATTTATTGGATGGCCTTTTTTAATATATTACCCATCTTCGCTACACCTATAAGGTCTTTCAAACAAACAATTCCGCACTAACCCAGACTTCCAAAACTTCGATTGGAATTGGTGTATTTACTATTAATTTGAGTTTTTAAATCGGGAAAAAGAAGGTACATTTAATCTGAATTTGATTCGATTAGGAGCAAGAGGATATAACCCGACGATTGGACGTTTTGATAGAGTTGACCCGGTAATTGAAGGACAAGAGCAATTTAGTTTGTACCATTATTCTTTCAACAACCCTGTCCGTTTTTCTGATGCTGATGGATTAATGGGTGAGAGTTGTTGCCAAAAGGTCATAGATTTTGTGGCTGGTGCAACTCTGAGATTTATTGATAATAACTCACCTGTACCAACTTCACTGGATGGTGGTGGATATAGAGGTAGTGCGTATGAAAATGGCAGGAAGTTTGGAGATGGTTTATCACTTCTTAGTGGTGGGGTTCAGTTAATTGCAGGTGGTTTAGGCACGCTTGGCGCTGGTGGTTTAGAATTGGTTACAGGAGGTGCTGCTACGCCAATTGCACTACCAGTTGGTGCAGCAGCGATAGCCACTGCAGGAAATGGAGTTAATACACTTTATAAGGCAGCTAATAATTTAAACTCAACTGGAAATAACAAAGGTGGGAATAATAATTCGCAGACTGGTACTAATTTCTCGAAGAAGGAAAAACAAAAAGTAATTGAAGACAATAAAAACAAGAATGATGGGAAAACAGTTTGTGAGAATTGTGGTGTAGAAACCGTAAAACCTGAGAAATCGAAAAAAGGTGTGACGCCACCTAAAAATGAGACTCAAGTTGACCATATTAAGCCTAAATCAAAAGGCGGTCAAGGGAAATCAGATAATGGACAAGTCTTATGCCGAGATTGTAATAGAAAAAAAAGTGATAACTAAAATGAAACCAAAAGAAAAAATCATTAATGACATACAAAAGTATGGATGGCACGTAGTTCATATTTTAGATGATGATAGAGGTGAGAAATACTCATATACTATAGGTTTAACAGATTCTTTTAAACATCCTGAAATTGCAATATCAGGATTAAAACCTGATATATGCTCTCTAATATTTGAAGGAATTGTCGAAACTATTAAAGATGGTTTTGAATATAAAGTAAATAAAGAGTATGACGATATTTTAGAAGGTTATAATTGCATATTTAGACAAATAAGCGATAACAAATACGATAATTTATTTGGTAAAGCAACTGAATATTACAAGGAAAAAGCCTTTAATGTGTACCAATTGTTTTACCCTGATAATGAAAATAACTTTCCTTGGGATAATGAGTACTCTCTGACAATTCAAGAATTACTCTAAATGTCTTGTCCTGAAATCAGTTTACAAATTAAGTACATGCATTTAGTCCAAGGCCATCTAATAGATTATTTATTGGGTGGCCTTTTTTAATATGGAAATGATTATTTAACCACCTCTGCTCCAACCTTTTCTGAATATCAAAATAAAGAAAAGGAAAGTACGTTTAATTTGCGAAGAATTAGCTTTGGTGCAAGGACTTATAATGCGAGTATAGGTAGGTTTGATGGGGTTGACCCGTTGGCGGATAAGATGAGAAGGTACAGTCCTTATACTTATTCGTTTAATAATCCCTGGAGGTTTATTGACCCTGATGGGAGATACCCATATCCAATAAATATTCGAGCTTTTGCACCATTTAAAGAATTTGGTGGTAGGTTTGCTGGAGATAATAGAAGTTTTTCTACTTCTCAAAATGTAACATCACGACTTGCTCAATCTTTTACAATGAATACAGATAATCATACTTATAGTAATTTACAAACTTCATCAAGCCCTTCTTCACACCCAATATTAGGGACGGCCACGGCAACGGATGATAAAGGAAGCATATTAAATTTTGTTTATTCAAATAACAAAGATGGAAGTACTACAACTTCGTGGACTTCAAAAATGTCTGGACATAATCCGTTAATCCCAGGTTCTTCAGACATAGATGTTACAACTAATTTTACTTTGACGGTAAACAAACAAGCAGGGACTTTGGGTGTAAATGTAACTCAAACAGGAGATGCTTTCCCATCTGCCGAGACAATGATAGGAGACACCAAGGGAAACCAACTTATGATAGGTGTTAGCCCCGCTGTTGGCAATCCTTATACAAGTTTACCAGGAGACAATAACAGACCGATGATGAGTGCTAATTTTACCGTTACAATGGATAAAAAGGGAGTATTTACGGGCGTAGTTGTAGGAAGCGGGAAAAATGCAACTACATATAGTATTTCAGATTGGAATAAAATGATGCAATCTACCCCTGCAGTAAAAAATTAACCTTCAACAATATATACCTGAAGTTTCAGGCATATCTTTTTCTATAAAATAAAAAGTTCATGAAAATCATACTAACAAATTGGATAAACATAGTAGGCGTGTTTGTAGCAGTATTTTTGTATTCTGTTATTTATGGCCTTACTAATGATGACGGCGTATCAAGAAACTTTCTTCAAGCCATTTTAGCTAGTATAATTTTAATTGCTTTATATGGGATAATACTTTGGATAGGTTTTATAGTTGCACTGGTTGCGCTGGATTTCCTTTTAATTGTTTTCAATGAGAAGCATTTAAAGCTAAAATTGGTTGCCGAATGGTTTATTATTAGTAGCCCATTTATTTATTGTGCAATTATCTATGAGCAACAGCGCTGGATTTACCTTGTTGCTGTAGCTGCTTTTTTGATTAGTCAATTATTGCGACAAAAACTGATAATTAAAGTCATAGGGTAGTTAGATTTAATATTTAACTAAGCCAACTGCAAAGCGTTGAGGTGAGTGAGTCTCATCCTGAAATAAGTTAAATATTTTAAGTACAAGTATTTAGTTTAAGACCATCCAATCATTCATTGGATGGTCTTTTTTAATTTATTACCTATCTTAGCAGCACCCATGAGGTCTTTCAAACAAACAACTCCGCACGCACCAAGACTTCCAAAACTTCTATTGAAATTGGTGTATTTGCAATTGATTTGAGTTTTTAAATAGAGAAAAAGAAAGTACATTTAATCTGAATTTAATTCGGTTAGAAGCAAGAGGTTATAATCCTACTATTGGGCGTTTCGACAGGACAGACCCGGTAATTGAGGAACAAGAGCAATTTAGTTTGTATCATTATTCTTTCAATAATCCTGTCCGTTTTTCTGATGCTGATGGATTAATGGGTGAGAGTTGTTGCCAAAAGGTCATAGATTTTGTGGCTGGTGCTACGCTCAGATTTATAGATAATAACTCACCTGTACCAACTTCGCTGGATGGTGGTGGATATAGAGGTATTGCATATGAAAATGGCAGGAAGTTTGGAGATGGTTTGTCACTTCTTAGTGGTGGGGTTCAGTTAATTGCAGGTGGTTTAGGCACGCTTGGCGCTGGTGGTTTAGAATTGGTTACTGGAGGTGCTGCTACGCCAATTGCACTACCAGTTGGTGCAGCTGCGATAGCCACTGCGGGGAATGGAGTTAATACTATTTCTAAGGCGCTAGGTAATTTAAATTCTGAGGGTGCTAAAAATAGCGGAGGAAATCAAAATACACAAAGCTCAAATGTAGGTAAAAGGAGAGAAAACAGAATCCCAGATACAGGTAAACCCAATTCCACAGCAACTAATCCTTCAGGTACTACTACAAAAAAATACGGTCCAGATGGAAATGTACAAAAGGAATTTAATAAAGGTCATCAGGGTAATAAGACACCTAAGAATGAGAGGAACGACCATGTTCACGATCATAAACCTAAACCGAATCGGCATCCAAATGACCCTCAACCAACAGATAGACAACCAGGAAGACCACCTAAAAAAGGCGAACTAAAAAGAGATTTTGGATTATAATTAAAAAACACATGAAATTAATTGCAAAAAATGACGAAGTTATTTCATTTTTATCGAACAATGAGAGTTTGATAAGTGGAACAATCGAAAGCATTAAGATTCAAAACAAAAGCAATGTTTTATGTATTGGTTTGAATATCAATTTAATGTATTCGAAAACAAATAAGACTATTTTTCTTGAATTTAAATTGGTCAAAGAATATGGATTTTTCTATTCGTCTAGTTTATCTTTCTATAATATAGAAAGATTTAAGTTCTTTAAAGACGATAATTTATTCTATATATCATTTGACCCTTTCAGTGAACAAGAAGAAATGGGAAGAGAAGAAAACGATAATGATTTTATTTTATCTCAAGAAGTATATTTGTATAGTATGATTGAATAACGGCCTTGACCTTATTGTTAATCGCTCCATCCCAATACATGTAATGTAATTTAATTTAGTTAGAAGCCATAGGCCATCCATAGGCAATTCATTGGATGGCCTTTTTTTATTCAATCTAGTTAACACCTATAGAGCCTATAAATCACACTGTTCTTACTCCTCCTGTTTCCACTTCAAACCGCCTTTTTCTATGATGGCAACATTGGCAAGCAATACTGGCAGGCCAGTAACAACAATGCTCCGTCGGGGCTGCGCACTTATACCTTCAGCTATGACAACATCTCGCGCCTCAAATCGGCCACTTATAGTGGCTTAGGCTCTGAAAGCTATGGGTTGGCAGCCATTAATTACGACAGAAACGGAAACATTACCAGCATGCAGCGTAATGGCAAACTAAGCAGCACCACCTATGGGCCGATGGACAACCTGACATATACTTACGCTGGTAACCGTTTAACAAAGGTTGAAGACGCCGTAACTGGTAATTATGAGGTTGATTTTGTGAACCGCAACTCAGGAACAGACGACTACACCTATTATGCCAACGGCGCTTTGAAGGCTGATAAGAACGAAGACATCACCGATATTATTTACAGCACTTATGCAAATCAACCCATAGAAATTCAGCTGACAGGCAGCCGATGGATTAAGAACTTCTATGATGGTGCCGGGCGATTGTACAAAACGAGTTATTCTACCGGAGAATACTGGGAGTATCTGGACGGCTTGGTTTTCAAGAACGGCGCTTTTTATCAACTGGCAACCCCTGAAGGCAGGGCGAATTACCAAAGTGGAGCCTGGACTTATGAGTATTTTATATTTGACCACCTGGGTAACACCCGTGTAGCCTTCAAAGCAAACGGTTCAGCACTAACCAAAACCTCTGAAACAGCATTTGACCCTTGGGGGGTGGTGTTGAAAGATGTAGGTTTAGTGAATGCTTTTCAAAATAAATTTGAATACCAAAATAAAGAAAAGGAAAGTACGTTTAATTTGCGAAGAATTAGCTTTGGCGCAAGAACTTATAATGCCAGTATAGGAAGG